>CAYMWM010000121.1:0-7162 GCA_964394185.1 uncultured Smithella sp. | reverse complement strand
ATGGCTACGGTTAACGAAAAAGGCATTCTTGTTGATTTCAACATTGAAATGTCTACAAGAGAACCCATTATCGGTAATATTTATAAGGGCAGGGTTCTCAAAGTTGAACGCGGCCTGCAGGCGGCCTTTGTCGATTACGGAGGCAGCAAAGACGGATTCCTTCCCCTCAAAGATGTCAGCCCCGAATATTTGACCGAACAGGAAAACGGTCAGTCTAACGGAAAATCTGTTTTAAAATCCGGTCAGGAGATTATTGTTCAGGCCGTTAGAGAAGCAATCGGCAACAAGGGGGCGCTTCTCACTTCCTATGTTTCTCTTCCCGGCAGATATCTTGTTTTGCTTCCCAACAAACCGGGCAGCGGAATTTCCCGTAAGGTGGAGGATGAGGAAGACCGCCAGAAAATAAAAAACATCATGAAGCAGATTAAAATCCCCGAGACGATGGGCTTTATCGTCAGAACGGCGGGATTCAATAGGACAAAGCAGGAAATTGCCCGTGATTATCAGCATCTGGTACGGCTCTGGAAAGAGATCAACAAAAAAGCGAAAAGCATCAGCAAAACGTCCATGATTTATCAGGAAACAGATTTCGGTGTCCGTAGTATTCGTGATTACCTGACATCGGAAATTGATGAAATTATGGTTGATGATCTGGAAACCTTCCGCAAAATGCGCGCCTACCTGAGGGCAATATCCCCGCGCTACATAAAAATACTCAAACATTACAAAGAGAAAACGCCTCTCTTTGACTGTTATCATCTGGAAGAACAGATACGCGTTATCTATCAGGAACGGGTGGAACTGAAATCCGGCGGACACATTGTTATCAATCCGACGGAGGCCATGATAACAATTGATGTCAATTCTGGACGAGCTTCCAATAAGAAAAATATTGAAGAAACGGCCTTTAAAACAAATATTGAAGCCGGGGAGGAAATCGCCCGTCAGCTGCGCCTGAGGGATTTGGGCGGATTGATTGCCATAGATTTTATTGACATGATGGACAAGAAACACATCGCCGATGTGGAAAAATCCTTTAAAAAGGCACTCAGTATTGATAAAGCAAGAATTCAACTTTCACGAATTTCAAAATTCGGCATCCTGGAATTATCCAGACAAAAAAAACAATCAACCATTCAAGAAATAAGTTACACAAGATGTCCCTATTGTAAAGGAAGCGGTTTGCGTCCATCGTTGGAGTACGCCGCTTTGGGAGCGTTTCGCAAAATTGAATCGGAAGCGGTTAAAGGTATTTTTTCAGAATTAAAAGTGATTTTGCCTCATGAAATCGCCGATTACATTCTTAACCGCAAAAGAAGCGAGCTGCTGCATTTGGAAACAAACTGCAACATCACTTTGAATATTTCCGGAAGCGCTGAAATTTCATGGGATAATGTCAATATACAGCAAATAATCAAAGATCAGTCTGATGTTCGAGAGCATGCTGTGGAAACGATTGATGCAAAAACAGAAGACGATTCAGAGCTGTCTGTTGAAGGGAAAGGCTCCGGGAATATTGAAAAGTTTGCTAAAAAGAAAGGCCGGAGACGACAACGCCATAAAAAACGGAAACCTGCGGAAACGGGAACCGAATTATTGCCGGCGACTGATGTAACATCTTCAGTTGCCCAGGAAACCGGCACGGATGAAAATAAACCAATGGAGTCTGCACCTCTTGTTATTGAGCCAGCAAAGACGGGAAAAAAGCCTGTTGAGGTAGAGCAAAAAGATAAGGAAAATAACTTTGCAGATTCTTTTGATGATGAGTAACAGGATGTTGGGCAGTTATTTGCCACCGGCCAGTTCTTTAGATCGTTTCGTTGCTGCCTCGATTGCAGCAATGATTATTGCCCGTAAATTTTTTTCTTCCATTACTTGCAATCCTGCGAAGGTAGTGCCGTTCGGCGATGTCACCATTTCTCTTAGTTGATCGGGTTCTTTATCGCTTTGGATGCAAAGACGTGCGGCCCCCAGCATGGTTTGCATCGCCAGTTGTTTTGCCAAATTACGCGACAATCCCGTTTTTAATCCGGCCTCAATCATCGCTTCAATAATGAGAAAAAAATAAGCCGGACCACTGCCGCTTAATCCTGTTACGGCATCCATCAGTTTCTCTTTTACTTCAATACTGACACCCACGGCATTAAAAATTATGCGTGTAAGTTTTACATCATTTGCCTTTGCGTATCGGCCTGCGGCGACGGCTGCTGCTCCCTCGCCGACAAGCGCAGGCGTATTGGGCATGACCCTTATGACCCGGACCCCTTTAGTAAAGGAATTTTCAATAAAGCGTGTAGGAATTCCTGCCGCAATGGAAATTACAACTTTTGATTTATTAACGGTGGAATGGATTTCCTGAAGTGTTGCGGCCATGTTTTGGGGCTTAACGGCGAGAATGACAATGTCTGCACCATAAACAGCTTTTTCATTATCCGGGGATACTTTCAGCTTCAGAGACGAACGGAGGGCTTTAAGTTTAACCGTATCAATGTCTGTAACAATGATATCTTTGGCAGGAACCATTTTTTGTGTGATGATACCCTTGGCAATAATACTTCCCATTTTACCTCCGCCGATAATCGCCACCTTTTTGCCTTTAAGCATGTTGGTATTCCTCCGTGAAATTTTTTAATATCTTTATCTTGTTAATCCAAATCCGGTCAAGAGATTTGTTCCATTCTTCCATTGCATTCAAATTTGCTTTTGTGATACTTAATTTCCATGGGGTTTAAATATGATTAAATATTTTAACATTGAATCAGTAAAGATAGCCTGCTGGGTGAATAAAGAAGAACCTGACGAACAAAAACCAAGCCTGGTTTTCATCCACGGGTCCGGCGGTAACCACAGTATCTGGGCTCATCAGTATGGTCGTCTTAGTAAAAACTATAACATTGTTGCCGTTAATCTGCCCGGCCATGGCCATTCCGGCGGCAAGGGAGAAAAGGATGTAAAGAGTTATGGCGAATGGGTAAAGAAATTACTGGATATTTTAAATTTGAAAAAAGCCATACTCGTGGGTCATTCGCTGGGTTCGGCCATTGAGCTTCAATTTGCCCTGGATTATCCTGAAGAAATAACAGGTATTGTTTGCCTGGGCGGGGGAATGAAGATGCCGGTCAACTCCTTTTTTCTGGATTTTTTAAAAACAAATCCGGCCGAGATACCGGAAGACGTAACTGGGATGATCAGTAAATTTTCGCTGGCGAAAGAAAATCGCCCCAAATTTTTCGCTCCTCTGCAAAAGAGCATTTCCGAATCGAAAGTTGATGTTTTATACGGTGATCTTACAGCGTGCAATGATTTGGACTTAACCCAAAAGGCACATAAAATCAGAGTGCCCGCATTAATTATCTGCGGCGCTGAAGATAAAATGACGCCGCCTGATTTATCGCGCGCGCTCGCCGCAGGTATCGGTAAAGCGACATTGGAAATCATTGAAGGCGCCGGCCACATGGTCATGATTGAAAAGCCCGACGAATTTAATAATGCTCTGGATACGTTTGCTGTAGCAATTTCGACGGTAGTTTCGGGATAGAGTCAAAAATTGCTTTATAGGATAGGAGAAGATCTTTATGTTGGCTTTAAGTATAAGTAATTTTATTGTAGCGTTGGCAAAGATTATAGACCTGGTATTAACACTTTATATGTTTATTATTATTTTCCGCGCTGTAATATCATGGGTCAATCCTGACCCCTATAATCAACTGGTGATATTTTTATATCGCGTAACCGAACCTGTTCTTGGCCCAATCCGCAGGATGCTACCCATGCGCAATATTGGAATTGACCTATCGCCCTTTATAGTTATTTTAATTATTATATTTCTGCAATATTTTGTTGTACAAACAATGATTCAAATGGCCGCCCGTCTTTAGTTTTTTAAAGGAAAAAGTCTTAACCTATATGATCAATTTGAAAGAATCGAAAAAAGGGTTGACCTTTGACATTCAGGTAATTCCTCATGCTTCCCGCGCGGAAATATCAGGGGTGCAGGAAGGCGCTCTCAAATTGAAGGTTACCGCTTTGCCAGTGGAGGGCAAGGCCAATGAAGCCTGTATAAAATTACTTGCCGGGGAACTGGGACTGAAAAAAAGCCGGATGGAAATATTATCCGGGTCCAAATCACGAAGGAAAACAGTGATGGTTAAAGACACTGACAGGGCGGAACTGGAACTGAAGATAAACAATTTTCTGAAAGCACACAAAATCCATGAGCCATGAAATTCTTTTGCAATACATATTAATATAATATAATTGGCAAACAAGTCGTAATGAAAAAAACACTCAGTTCAGAAAATTCCAAAGTCGTCAGGGCTGCCGGAATTGTTGGCGCGGCCACGATGATCAGCCGCGTTTTCGGACTTGTCCGCGATATGGTGATTGCCGCCTTTTTTGGTGCCAGTTGGATGACTGACGCGTTCTGGATAGCCTTTCGGATTCCCAACATGCTGAGAAGACTTTTAGGAGAGGGTTCTTTGACCATATCCTTTGTTCCGGTCTTTACCGAGTATCTGGAAAAAAAGTCGAAAGAAGAGGCCATCGAACTGGCTCAAAATGTGTTTACAATTTTATCCATTATACTGGCTGTCGTTTCCGTTTTGGGAATTCTTCTTTCACCAATCATCGTCGGAATCCTCGCCCCCGGTTTTATTTCCGATCCTCACAAGTTCAGTCTGACCGTATTCTTAAACCAGTTGATGTTTCCATACATTTTTTTTATTGCTCTGGTGGCTTTATGCATGGGTATCCTGAATTCCTTCCGGCATTTCACCGCGCCGGCATTATCTCCGGTATTGCTCAATATCGCTATGATAGCCACTGCATTTGCTTTACGACCATTTTTTAACGAACCCATTACATCTTTGGCTATAGGTGTGCTGATTGGCGGTGTACTGCAACTGGCCATGCAGTGGCCGGTTTTACTGAAATTCGGTATTAAATTTAAATTTCGATTCAACTTACGGCATCCTGGGCTAAAGCAAATCGGCATGTTAATGCTTCCGGCTATATTCAGCGCTGGCGTGGGCACCATAAATACTCTTATTACTGGAATGATTCTAGCTTCCCTGCTTCCGAGCGGTTCGGTTACCTATCTTTTTTATGCTGATAGAATCATGGAACTGCCTTTGGGCATTTTTGCCATTGCCATTGGTACAGCGGCCTTGCCCAGCTTTTCTAAACATGTTGCGACGGACCAAATGGATGAATTAAAATCCGGAATAGCTTTTTCTTTACGATTGATGCTTTTTGTAACTATTCCGGCCATGGTCGCTTTAATGGCGCTGAACCTGCCGATTATTTCTGTTTTATTTCAGCGTGGCGCTTTCGACGCCAGAGCAGCACAGTTGACTGGTCAGGCTTTGTTCTGTTATGCGCTCGGTCTCTGGGCACTTTCGGTTCTCCGAGTGTTCATATCTTCCTTTTTTGCCCTTCATGATTCCAAATGGCCGCTGAAAGCAGCCATTGTTGCTCTTATCGTCAACATAGTCGCAAGTGTGGCATTGATGTATCCTTTAAAACATAACGGAATTGCCTTGGCTCTATCCATTTCAGCCGCTGTCCACGTCCTAATCCTGGCATTTGTCTTGAGAAATAAAATCGGAACATACCTGAATCGTGCTTTTTTTATGGCAATTTTAAAAATTATTTTATCCGCCCTTATTATGCTGGCTATTATCGGCTTGATTAATTTCGTAATGCCCTGGGATACTTACGCCGGGTTCCAATCAAGATTGATTTATCTGCTTACAACTATATTTGCAGGCGCGGGGACGTACTTCCTTTGTGCCTATCTTTTAAAAATTCCAGAAATGCACTCTATGATCAAAATTTTCAAAAAGAGGCTAAACCGCACGTAACATTGCTTAATCAGACAAAATCATTGACTTCAACATTCTAAAATGATAGGAACTTCCGTTCCTTTAAAGAAGGAAAAGTTTAAAATTATTTGGTTATTTTATGTTAGATATTAAATATTTAAGACAGAACATTGACCTTGTTCGCAAAAAAATTGATGAACGGGGGCAGAAAATAGATTTTGACCGCTTCCTGAGCCTGGACGCCAAAAGGCGTGATATTTTGCAGGTAGTCGAAACCCTGCGCAACGAGCGAAACAGCGTTTCCAAGCAGGTTGGTGAACTTAAAAAGAAAAAAGAGGATGCTTCATCGCTTATTGAGAAAATGGGCGAAGTATCAGCCAAGATAAAGGAATATGACGAAAGCCTGCGGGTTACGGAAGAAGAGCTTAATGCCTTTGTGATGATTGTTCCGAATGTTCAGCACGATTCCATTCCGATAGGCGGCAGTTCCGAAGACAATACGGAAGTGCGTAGTTGGGGTGAAAAACCGGTTTTCAACTTTGAGCCCAAACAGCATTTTGATCTTGGCGAAAATTTAAATATTCTGGATTTTGCACGCGGCGCAAAAATTACCGGGGCGCGTTTTACGCTTTATCGCGGTGCTGGTGCTCAACTTGAAAGAGCCATTTTTAATTTTATGCTGGATTTGCATACGACAAGTCACGGTTACACGGAAGTATTGACGCCGTTTATGGTCAATGCCGAAAGCATGACGGGTACCGGCCAGTTACCGAAATTTAAGGAAGATCTGTTCAAAATTGAAGGCATGGAATATTATCTGATTCCTACAGCGGAAGTACCGGTTACAAATATTTATCGGGATGAGATCCTGGAAGAGGAAATGCTGCCGGTTTATCTGGTTGCCTATTCTCCGTGTTTTCGTGCCGAAGCGGGTTCCTACGGAAAGGACACCCGCGGACTGATTCGACAGCATCAGTTCAATAAAGTGGAGATGGTAAAATTTTCCAGGCCGGAAACTTCTTATGACGAATTGGAAAAATTGACCGCCAATGCGGAAGAAGTTCTCAAAAAGCTGGGGATTCCCTATAGAACCGTATGTCTGTGCACGGGCGATCTGGGATTTTCTTCAGCCAAAACATACGATGTGGAAGCATGGCTGCCGGGACAAAATACATACAGGGAAATTTCCTCGTGCAGTAATTTCGAAGATTTTCAGGCGCGCCGGGCTTCGATCAGGTTCCGCAGAAAAGAGAGCGGCAAAGTTGAATTTGTGCATACATTAAACGGATCCGGTCTTGCTGTCGGCAGAACCTTAGTGGCGGTATTGGAAAATTATCAGC
>CAYMWM010000120.1:0-9767 GCA_964394185.1 uncultured Smithella sp. | reverse complement strand
TGACCCCTTGTCTCCCTGACGTCCCGACCGTCCCCGCAGCTGATTGTCGATGCGGCGGCTCTCATGCCGTTCGGTTCCCAGAATATGAAGGCCTCCCAATTCCGCTACACCTTCTCCGAGCTTGATATCGGTACCGCGTCCGGCCATGTTGGTAGAGATGGTCACCATGCCGGCCTGTCCCGCCTGTGCCACGATTTCCGCTTCCTTCTCGTGGTTCTTTGCGTTCAGGACATGATGCTTTATTCCTGAACGGAGCAGATGACGGCTTAGCATTTCCGATTTCTCGATGGAGATGGTTCCAATCAGAACGGGTCTTTTCTGCTGATTCAATTCCTTGACATCCCGGATGACAGCGTCGATTTTTTCCTGTTCGGTCTTATAGATTAAATCATTATGGTCCGCACGGATCATCGGCATATTGGTCGGAATGACCAGTACTTCCAGATTATAGATTTTCTGGAATTCGGCGGCTTCCGTGTCGGCCGTACCCGTCATGCCCGCCAGTTTTTTGTACATGCGGAAATAGTTCTGAAAGGTGATGGATGCCAGCGTCTGATTCTCTTTCTCAATCTTGACGTTTTCCTTGGCTTCCAGGGCCTGATGCAGTCCGTCGCTGTAACGCCGGCCCGGCATAACGCGGCCCGTGAATTCGTCGACAATCACCACCTGACCGTCCTTGACCAGGTAATCCACATCCCGCTTGAATAACGTATGGGCGCGCAGCGCCTGATTGACATGATGGAGAATTTCAATATTGCGCGGCTCATAGAGATTCTGCACATTCAGCAGTTTCTCGACATGACCGACGCCTTCCTCCGTCAGGACCACCGTGCGGCTTTTTTCCTCAATGGTGTAGTCGTTTTCCTTTTTGAGCCGGGGAATAATCTGATTGATCTTATAGTATTTATCCGTCGATTCTTCCGATGGACCGGAAATAATCAGCGGTGTCCGGGCCTCATCAATCAGGATGCTGTCCACTTCGTCAACGATCGCGTAATTGAAATCGCGCTGAACGTAATCCTCCAGCATGAATTTCATGTTGTCGCGAAGATAATCAAAACCGAATTCATTATTGGTGCCGTAGGTGATGTCGCAATGGTAGGCTGCCCGGCGTTCATCATCATCCATGCCGTGAATAACGGTGCCGACGGTCAGTCCCAAATATTTATAAATCGGCCCCATCCAGGCCGCGTCCCGTCCGGCCAGATAGTCATTGACCGTTACAACATGGCAGCCTTTTCCTTCCAGCGCGTTGAGGTAAAGAGGCAGGGTCGCGGCAAGCGTCTTGCCTTCACCGGTTTTCATTTCGGCAATTTTACCCTCATGCAGGGCGAGTCCGCCAACAATCTGGACATCAAACGGCCGCATGCCCAGCGTGCGGCAGGACGCTTCCCTCGCCACGGCGAAAGCTTCCGTCAGAATGTCTTCAAGTGTCAGGCCTTCTTTTAGTTTTTCCCTGAAATAGGCCGTTTTTGCCTTGAGTTGTTCATCGCTCAAAGCCTTCAAATCCTCTTCAAAATTATTGACTTCGTTGAGAAGGATTGACAGTCTCTTCAATTCCCGGTCATTTTTCGTTCCGAATATCTTTTTCAGTATACTATCCAGCATGATTGTCTTTTTTAATCTCCATCAGTTTAAAAAAAAACCGGCAAACTAACCGGTAAATTAAGCAGTTATTTTTTTGATAATATAACTTCGGAACCTGTCAGTCAATCATTATCTTAAATATCTTCGGGGATTGACCGCAATGCCGTTGACTGAAACAGCGTAATGCAGATGCGGACCGGTACTGCGTCCCGTATCGCCGACATGACCTATGATTTCTCCCTTTTTAACTCTCATCCCCTGCTTTACGGCTATTTTAGATAAATGCAGATAGGCGGTTTCGAAGCCGTGGCCATGATTGATCTTTATGTAATTTCCGTCCTGAGGTTCATAACCGGTTCCGGCAACAAATCCGTCCGCGGGAGCAATAATGGCTTTTCCGTGCTGGGTGGAAATATCCAGCCCCCTGTGAAATTCAACGCCGGATGAGAAGGGCGCTCTTCTTCTTCCGAATTCGGATGTGACCCACCCCTGGACCGGCCAGAGGGCAGGCGTGGAACCCAGTATGGATTTCTGGTTTTGCAGAAAAGCCATCAATTCGGCAAAACTCTTTTCCCTGTCGCGGGCTTCCGCATTGAGCTTTTCAATATTCCTGCGCATGCCGGTTACAACCTGCTTATGGTCCTTATCCAGCATGTCCTTGATTTTCGTTTCTTTGTCAGAGCCGCCAATGCCCAGCGGAAGTTTTTTATCCCTGCTTGTTTCATACGCCAGCATTCTGATTTTTTTATCGACTTTGCTGAGCGATTCCATCCGGTCGGAAAACGTATCGATTTTCATACCCAGTTCCCGTAACTGCCGGGATTGTTCTTTGGTCTGCATTCTCAATCTTGCCAGTTCAGTTCTGTCCCGCTTGATGCTTGCGTAATCATAAACAACATACAGCGCTCCCAGGACGATGACAACAAGACCTATAAGAATATTACGGATAAAAGTTTTGGGAATGGTTATTTTTTTGACGCCGCTCTTGCGCCCGGGAATAATCATTAATGTAAAGTGATCAGACATTATTTCTTTCCCTTGAGATTAAAACCTGAGACTTACAGGTATTATGATTATACGGAATTTTGGTACCACAAAAAAATATTTAAAGTCAAGGATAACTTGACCTTCTGTTATTGCTTGATTTTTTTACATTTTTGCCGTATTGTACGCTCAATATTTCAAAAGATGTAATAATTCTATGAAGATAAAAATATTATTTATATTTATCCTGTTATTTTCAGCACTTCTGATGATTTTGACTCTTGATGGATGTATTTCGCTGCAAAAATCGGCAAGATTTAATGCCGGGAATTTTTTGAAATCGCAGAAAGACCAAATTCAAAATTCATCCCAGCTTCTGCTGGCTGTTGACAACCGTTTTTTATTTTTCCACCGGACAACCCTTTACGCAATGGAAAAGTACGGCGATACATGGAAAAATGTTTTTGAACCGATGGATGCGGTCATTGGCCGGAACGGTTTCGCGCAGCCTGGCGAAAAAATAGAAGGCGACGGCAAAACACCTTCCGGCATCTATCCCCTGAAAATGGCATTCGGCTATCAAGAAACCGTTAAAACAAAAATGGCCTACCGGCAGGCTCTATCCGACGATGTCTGGGTTGACGACCCGGATGCTCCCGACTACAACCGCTGGGTAAAGAGAGACCGGACGAAGGCGGCTTCCTACGAAATGATGAAACGGGAAGATGACCTTTATAAATACGGAGTCGTCATCGAACACAACACCGCTCCAGTCGTAAGCGGAAACGGCAGCGCCATTTTCCTGCACGTCTGGAAATGCGCCGGGCTTCCCACCGCCGGTTGCGTAGCTGTTTCCGAAGAGAATATGATTCGGATTCTGGAGTGGCTCGATCATGCGGCTTCGCCGTTCATTATCACAGGCATTAAAAAATAAATTATAGGGAGATTTGAGAATGTCGAAAAATACAATACTGGGGGCTGTCAAATGAAAAAAACATCTCTCACGTTGCTGATTCTTATCGTTTTATGTTTACCCCGCTTTGCTCAAGCCATTGACAGTGTAAATAAAATGCCGGACACATTCGTTGATGTACAGAAGGTCATTCCCGATGTCGTCATGGATATACGGTATTACAGCCCGCATAATTTTGTCGGGGAAAGAGTCGACGGCTACCAGGCGCCGAAATGTTTTCTTACCCGTGATGCGGCTCAGGCGCTGGCTGAGGTTCAGAAGGAACTCGTTGCATATTCCCTCAGCCTGAAAATTTACGACTGTTACCGTCCCCAGCGCGCGGTTGACCACTTCGTGCGGTGGGCAAAGGAAATCGAAAACACCAAAACCATGCAGGAATTCTACCCGACCGTTGATAAAAGCAATTTATTCAAGGACGGCTACATCGACGTCAAATCAGGTCACAGCCGCGGCAGCACCGTTGACCTGACAATTGTCCCCCTGCCCCCGCCTCCCCAGCCCCCGTATATACCCGGCGATAAACTGTCCGAATGTTATCTGCCCTCTTACCAGCGCTTCGCGGATAACAGCATCGACATGGGATCGGGTTTTGACTGTTTTCATGAACTTTCGAGCACGGCAACTCCGGACATCGGCCCGAGGCAGAAACTCAACCGGCTGCTGCTTAAATCACTGATGGAAAAGCACGGATTCCGGAATTATGAAAAGGAGTGGTGGCACTACACGCTGAATAACGAGCCTTATCCCGATACTTATTTTAATTTTGTGGTTGAATAACCGATATGAAGAAAAAACTGCCGCCGGTTCTTAAATCATATGGTTTTTCGTTCATCCTGATTGGTTCGATTATCATTGGATCGGTTTTAGGCATCATTTACAAAAAGGATGCCGCCGTTTTCAAACCCTTCGGTGATATTTTCCTGAACCTTCTCTTTACGGCCATTGTGCCGCTGGTTTTCTTCTCCATTTCTTCCGCCGTTGCCTCCATGACCAACCTCCGGCGACTGGGAAAAATCCTGACAGCGATGATTGCTGTCTTTGTCGTCACCGGCCTTATCGCCTCTATGGTCATGATTATCGGCGTCATGCTTTATCCTCCGGCCCAGGATGTCACCATCGCGCTGGGTTCGGCAGTCAATGGGGACCATCCTAAAATTTCCGATCAGATTGTAAAGGCTTTCACCGCTCCCGATTTTGCGGATATTCTGTCCAAGAAAAACATGCTGGCGCTGATTATCTTCTCCATCCTGCTTGGCCTGGCCACCTCGGCCACAGGCGAAAAGGGAAAACCCTTCGCTAAATTCCTGAATTCCGCAAGCGATGTCATGATGAAACTGATTTCCTACATCATGTATTATGCGCCTATCGGCCTGTGCGCCTATTTTGCCTATCTTGTGGGCGTCTTCGGGCCGGAATTGCTGGGGGCCTACATGCGGGCCATGATGCTTTACTACCCGACGGCGATTCTGTACTTCTTTATCGCCTTTACCCTCTACGCATTTTTTGCCGGAAGAAAAGAAGGCGTAAAAAGATTCTGGCGCAACATCATTCCGCCGTCGCTCATCGCCCTGGCGACCGGAAGCTCCATGGCAACCATTCCCTCCAATCTCGAAGCCGCCCGCAAAACCGGTGTGCCCAAAGACATCAGCGAAGTGGTCATCCCCATCGGCGCAACGATGCATATGGAAGGATCGTGTCTGGCCGCCGTGATTAAAATCGCCTTTTTGTTCGGCATATTTCAGATGAATTTTTTCGGCTGGGAAACCATCGCTTCGGCCCTGGGCATATCGCTGCTGGTCGGCGTGGTGGTCAGCGGCATTCCCGGCGGCGGAACCATCGGAGAGCTGTTAATCATTTCCATCTACGGGTTCCCGCTGGAAGCCTTCCCGATTATTACCATGATCGGCACGCTGGTGGATGCCCCGGCAACGATGATCAACGCCGTCGGCGACAATGTCGCTTCCATGATGGTGTCGAGAATTCTCGGAGAAAAAATTGGTTAAGATGAATATTTTTATGATTAAGCACAGATACTTATCCGGCCTGAAATAATAAATATTGAAAAAAGATGCCCTTGGTATTAAATTATTAATGGACAAATATGATGAAAGGGAGATGTTGTATTCATGAAAACCGATACGCCTTTTTTGCTAACGGAATGGGACTGGTTTATGCTGAAACTGGAAAACTGCTCTGTTTTGGACCGCACGTCGAGCCTGTGGGAAAGATATTCCTGCGACCAGCCCGGCAGGTTAATCTGCAGCCTGTTTTTTATTACCGACGAAAAACAAAAGGATCTTCCGCAGGATAAAATGCTGTTTTATTTCTGGACCTGGATCAACAGCTCCAAATTTCAAATCAACCAGATTCTGCAAAACATTCCCGTTCTCAAAACCGAATTCAACGTGGACAGAGACGTTGAATACAGGATTTCCGAATACAACAACAGGGAAATGAGTTCCTCGCTTGTCTGCACTATTATCGGCGACACGATAGACTGGGCGCACCACAACAAACCGTCCTGACCTTTTCCCGGTTTGACAAACAAGATGCGGCTAAACCCTTTCTGAAACCTTATTCTACCCAAAATCATGCGTCTTTGAGTTGTCGTGCAAAGCAAGGACGGTCCCATGAAAGCATGCGATTGCTTACAGAATATTTATCCACTTACCGGTCGGATGGCTTCAAAACCAGTTTGAACTCATTATTATTTACCGTCTGGACATAAACGGAGTACTGCCTTGACTCCGCCAGTCTGGTAACATTTTCCTTTGCTACATTGGCGTCGGCAAGGACGACAATTTCATCCGACGGATTTTTTTCCATGGCCTGTTTTGTTTTAACAACAGGTATCGGGCAGCTTAATCCCCTGACATCTACTTCGGTCATAGTTTCCATCCTTTCTCATTTTTAATTTAATTATAAAGTTTTTATCACTTCTGAAATCGAGGCAATAATCCTGCTTATTTTTGTTGCCGGTGTCGCTCCGATATTTTCTCCCGCTCTGCGGTTGGTCGTCAACGCCGCAAATGCGGATTCTATCTTTGTCATGCCTGCATCAATCATTGCGCCCGTCATGCCGCTTATAGTATCTCCGGTGCCGCCTATGGCTTCAAGCGCAGGTATATCCGGTTCGGAAATCACACAAACAACTTTGCCGTTGTCGACGACATAATCGGTCGAGCCTTTGACAATTAAAATATTTGCAGCACTCTTTTGTTTATATGCCGTTTTGATCAAGTCCTCTGCCTGTGAAACATCTGCGCCAAACAAATGATGTTTGATGTATGCCGGATGAGTGGCGTCCGGATCAGCCAGAAAAGCCAGTTCGCAGAGATCCGGCGTGAAAATATCGAATTCCGTTGCCACACCTGCGCCTTTTGCCGCATACATGGATGAAGCATCAGCCATAAGCACCGGTTTGTTTTTGCATCCGGCTACTGTGGCAACCACTTTCTTCATCCGCCCCATGACCGGCAGAATGTAATGCATCAACAGAACATCGGCCTGAAGCGCGGATAAATTATTGATTAAGTAATCGTAAAGAAGATGGCTTCCTTTGCCTTTCCCCGTGTCGCCGGCAAGAACAACATTGGGCGCAGGGTTGTTAAAGTGCCGGGCTGTTACACAGGCAGAACTAACCAAGGCGGCTGTTCCCTGCGTACAGGGTATTTCCGAGTCGCCTACCCACAATCTTTCTCCGTTAAACCGGGCCTCTCCCTTAATGATCGAAAAATTGTTTTGTGGAATCGTTCCGCAAACAAGAAGCATTTCAGCGTGCCTCCTTATGCCAAATATCCAGCGCTTCCGTAAAAGCCCTTTCCAGCATCAATGCGCAAAGCGTGTAGCCGATTTCCTTTGGAGAAGAAACTTCAGTCAACTTTTTATCCAGCATACTGACATGCAGGAAAGGTATATCGGGACAGCCTCCGCCGGAAATATTCAGAATAACCCCCGTTTTTTTGTCGAAAGTGAGTTTCATATTACCGGCTTTGACCATGCAGGCATCGTCAAAATATTTTACCTTGACGATGTCAAGCAGTCCTGCCGCTCCTTTCAAGGGAAGGATTTCCATGAACACAGCATCCCTTGCATGGAGCAGTCTCTCCGCACCGGCCTTTTCCACGATATTGATCTCAAGAGCCAAATCGCAGCCCCTGCGCAGGGCAGGCGGCGGTGCGACCAGTTTTACATCGTAATTTTCCGATTTGAGGATTTTTTCCGCCGCGATGGCATCCTCGACTGTCTGGAAAAGAACGAGTCCGCCGCCTTCAAAGCCGGATTTATTTTTTTTGCCAAATAACATCATGTGCTAACAATATTCTTAACAGGTAATCAATCCTTCAATTTATTTTGCCTTTTGTATCATGGTGAAACCGATAATCAGGCAAAAGACGATTCCGAAAATGACCGCAACCGGTCCGAAGGCGGCCACGCCCTTAGGTGAACTGGCCATGGCAAAATTATGTGAAATACCCGCGCCGACGATCATTCCCAGGACAAAGATTCCGGCATCGTTATCGCCTTCGCCGGAAAGAAAAAGCTGCCTGCCGGGGCAGCCGCCGGCAAGGGCAAAAGCCAGACCAGCCAGAGACATTCCCAAAAAATTCCACAAATGATTTGTATGGGCTATCGGCTGTCCTTCAAATCCGGGCTTGAATTGTCCGAGAAGGACATTGGTTGCGAAAGCGAAAACCAGCAGGGCAATAATGCCGCTGATTAAATGAAAATCCCTTATCAGCATCACATCCCGCAGAGATCCAACAACGCAGAAACGGCTGCGTTGCGCCAGGGCGCCGATAATCAGGCCGGCCGTAATACTTATAAGAAGCGGCGCATACATAGAGCCGGGGCCTTTGGCGCTGAAAAAAATCGGACCGTTCGGGGCAAAGGATACTTTAAAGGTCAGCAAAAACAGCAGTCCGAGCATCAGGCCGGACATAATCCAGCCGCTCCCCCTTGCCTGGGAGTAGGAGCGTCCGAGGTTGAAACCTTTTTTCAAAAATAAAATTCCAATGAAGATTCCTACACCCAATCCCAGCAGTCCCAATATAGCGTTTCCGTCGCCGCCTGCCAGTCGCAGCAGGGCACGCCACGGGCATCCCAAAAATACCAGAGCGCCAATCATGGCAAACACACCGAGAAAAAAGCGGATTAACGGAGACGACCCGCCGCGTGGCTTAAATTCGCCCGCAAAAGCCGACATGAGAAATGCACCCAGAACAAAACCGATGATTTCCGGCCTCAGATACTGCACCACATCAGCCCGGTGCAACCCCAGGGCTCCGGCAATGTCCCGTTCAAAACAGGCTACACAAATCCCCATATTCGGAGGATTTCCGAAATACTGCAATAGCGAGGCAAAAATACCGATAACCGCGCCGACAATAATAATTCCCGTCCGGGAGAAAAAAATGTTTTTCATCAACAGCCTCCTGTCAAATTATTCTGCATGTTTCTAACAGCCGTGAAAATCAAAATCAAATTCATAATAGCAATAATCCGGCCACCATTATTACTTTTTGGAATAATGGTAATAATTTATTTATTATACTTTGTTTTGTCCGTGAGAGATGGCAAAAACCGTTCTCTGTGTTGAGAATATGCTGACACATCATTTGATGCGCAGACGCCGCTGATGATTTTGTGAAAACAGGCGGAAGTTAAAGAATATACGGCAATCACCCGAGGGAAATCATGGATTATTTTAAACGCGCTTCAGCGTCTGTTTGCGCTTGCTGTTTGAACCGGTGCAGGAAAGTTTCTTGACAATTAACCGGGATAACCTGTATCTTCTCCCCCATGAAAGTTTGCCATAAATGCAAAAAGGAAATCGCGGATGATTTTTTTGTCGGGAGGCAGGCGCAATGCCCATTATGCGGATCCGATTTGCATTGCTGTCTCAACTGCTCCTTTTACGAACAGGGCGCGTACAACGACTGCCACGAGAGTCAGGCCGAAAGAGTGCTGGACAAATCCCGTTCTAATTTCTGCGATTTTTTCAATTTCAAAGGGGGAGCAAAATCCACAGGCGCAGCCGACTCCAGCGCCAAAGACCAACTGGAAAACCTGTTCAAGAAAAGTTGATTTTTCTTCTGAATTAATGGACACAAATGTAGAAAATGAAGAAAAAATTATTGAAGCAATTGTTTATACTTTAACTAGTATTAAAGAAATCGAATATGTTATAATATATATGGATGGTAATATCTTAACAAAATTA
>CAYMWM010000119.1:2003-9867 GCA_964394185.1 uncultured Smithella sp. | reverse complement strand
ATTCACAACCGTCAGTATCAGCGGATGGGGAATCAACTGGATAATGTAAAAATGAAATTTATTGATGAGTCCGGGAACGATGCGCCGTCTGCCCCGCATCAGCCCTGCAAAACCTGTCCGGGCGACACTAACCGGATTCATGGCAGCCTTGTGAATCATGGAACCGACCGACCACCATTTGGCGGAATGGTGCAGGCCTGCCGTATCCAGAAACTTCGTGCGGGTTGTGCCAGGATACAAACAGGAAACAGCAACGCCGAAAGGACTGAGCTCGCAGGCGATGGCCTGAGTGAAATGGGAAATATATGATTTTGTTCCGGCATATACAGCCCAGAAAGGCAGGGGCTGAAAAGAGGTTGTGGAGGCGACATTGAGAATCATGCCGTAACCCCTTTCGCGCATTCTGCCTCCCAAAATATTGCAGAGCATTGTGGTTGTCACCATATTCAGATGCATCATTTGCGTGAGGCGGTGCAGGGATTGCTCAACAAACCTGCCCTCCAGGCCGAAGCCTGCATTGTTTACCAGAACATCTACATCAATATTATTTTCTTCGCAGAATTTAACCACCTTGTAGGCGGCATCCGGTGTTGAAAGGTCAATCTGAAAGGTGATAACTTTCCGGTCGTCTGCCCCGGCATCAAGCTCTTTTTTTATTTCGGCAAGCTCATCCGCCAGAAGGCTTGCGATGATCAGGTTGAATCCGGCTTCATGAAACAGGCGGCATAGTTCCCGACCGATGCCGAATCCGCCGCCGGTGACAAGCGCGAAGCGGCGCGATCCGTCGGCGCGAAATACTTTGCGGGAATCAATCTTCATACATTTATCCCCTCAATATTTAACGCTGAAGTCGGGGAATTCGCCGGTGTAGATTTCTTCCACGTACATGACTTTTTCCACGCGCGCGGCGGGCGGCCCGATGTGGCACCATTCAACCATTTTATCAACGCTGTCCGTTTTTCCTTCAAACAGGGCTTCGACGCGGCCGTCGGACATGTTGCGTACCCAGCCGGTCAGGTTCAATGCCCTTGCTGTCTGTTTCGTTTCGGCGCGGAAAAAGACGCCCTGCACTCTGCCGGAAATATAGACATGGACTCTTTTCATGAATTACCGTTTAGCTTGCTTCGGCTAACTTTGTTGTAGGGAAATCGTGGACATAACACTTAATTTTTTATCCACCTCCATCGCGTTGCGACACCTCCGCCAGCGGATGACACGCTCATCGCAAAGAAAAGAATAACTGAATATCGGCCTGCGCCGGTATGACCAGAAAAAGAGATTGCTTCGTCGCTTCGCTTCTCGCAATGACAGCGGTGGTGTCATCGCGAGCCTTCTCTCAGAAGGCGTGGCGATCTCATGAATACGGGATTGCTCTGCGCTTCGCTCCTCCCATTGACATTTAAGCTCCTGATACCGGCCTGTGCCGGTATGATGTCGATTCTACCTGCCGATGAGTTTTAAAAATTCTTCCTCGCTGATGATTTTGATGCCGGAAGATTTTGCCTTGTCCAGTTTCGAGCCGGGATCGCTTCCCGCCACGACATACGTCGTTTTCTTTGTCACGGATGAATGAATCGTGCCGCCCATATTCTCCACGATGGTCTTGGCCTCGTTTCGGCCCATGTTCTCCATCGAGCCCGTAAAAACGAAAGATTTCCCCTGAAGCGGGGCATTGCCGGATATTTCCTTCTTTTGGGGAATGACACCCGCCTTGGCGAACTTGTTCATCACCTCGATATTTTTATGCTCATGGAAAAATTCCACGATGCTGGCGGCGATTTCGGGGCCGATTTCATTGATAACCGTCAAATCCTCCTGTTGCGCGTTCATCAGGTTTTCCATACTGCCGAAATGCCCGGCAAGCAGTTTGGCCGTGCGTTCCCCGACATGCCTGATGCCGAGCGCGTATATAAAATTGTCCAGAGACGGATTTTTGGATTTCGCGATGGCTTCGATTAAGTTCCGGGCGGATTTTTCCGCCTGCCGGTCGAGCGCGGCAAGCTGTTCCATGCTTAAAAAATACAGGTCGGCGGGATCGTGAATCAGTTTCGCGTCGAAAAGCTGGGCGGAAACCTTTTCGCCCAGACCCTCGATATCCATCGCGCCTCTAGAGGCGAAATGGCGGATATGCTCCTTCAACTGCGCCGGGCAGGAAATATTGACGCAGCGGTGCGCGGATTCGCCCTCCGGGCGGACAACCTCCGAGCCGCATTCGGGGCAGTGCGAGGGCATTGTAAATATTTTCTCATGGCCGGTTCTTTTTTCCGGGATAACCCGGACGACTTCGGGAATCACGTCCCCGGCGCGCTGAATGACCACCGTATCGCCGACGCGAACATCCTTCTTCAACACTTCATCCTCGTTGTGCAGGGTGGCTCGGCTGACCATGACGCCGCCCACATTGACCGGTTCCATGACGGCCACCGGCGTCAGTGTTCCCATGCGTCCCACGCCGACGATGATTTCCCTGACGACCGTCTGGGCCTGCGCCGCCGGGAATTTGCAGGCCAGCGCCCAGCGGGGACTGCGCGAAACATTGCCCAGTGTTTTCTGCAAAGCGAGGCTGTCGAGCTTCAGCACAACGCCGTCGATTTCGTAGGGCAGGCTTTCCCGCGCTTCGCCGGTTTTTTCAAAATATTTTATGCAGGCATGAATATCGGATGCCTGTTCGATGTGCGGATTGACGGGAAATCCCCACGCTTTAAGGGTTTGCAGGACTTCCCCATGCGTCGAAAAATCAATGCCTTTGGCCTCGCCGACACCGTAAAGATAAATATTCAGGGGGCGTCGCGCCGTGATTCTGGAGTCGAGCTGGCGCAGGGAACCGGCGGCGGCATTGCGGGGATTGGCAAAGGGTTCTTCGCCTTCATCGGCGCGGCGCAGATTCAGTTTTGCGAAGGGCTTTTTTTCTATATAAACCTCGCCGCGGATTTCGATGAAAGAGGGCACGGGATGACTGGCCGAATGTTTCATTTTCAGGGGCAGGGAAGTGATGGTCTTGAGATTTTGCGTCACATCTTCGCCTGTCGTTCCGTCGCCCCGCGTCGCGCCCTGTTTGAAAACGCCGTTTTCATAAATCAGGTTGACGGCCAGCCCGTCCAGTTTCGGTTCGGCGATATAGGAGATATTTTCGACTCCGGCGAGCCGTTTGACGCGGGTGTCAAAGTCGATAATTTCCTCGTTGGAGAAAGCATTGCCCAGACTGAACATCGGTGAAGGATGATTAAAGGGGGCGAACCTGGCAAGCGGCGCCGCGCCCACCCGCTGGGTCGGGGAAGACGCCGAATACTGTTCAGGATAGCGGTTTTCCAGTTCCTGAAGCTCGCGCATCAGGCGGTCGTATTCGGCATCGGAAATCTCGGGAGCGTCCTGCTGGTAGTAACGCTGGTTATGATATTCGATTATTTTTCTAAGCTCGATGATTCTTTTTAAATCAGCTTGTTTATCCATTATTTAACCAGTTTTAAATAAGGCGTTTCCTTAGACATTTTTTGCGGAGATTTGGCTTTTTTAGGGGGATTGTTTTTTAATACATTTTCGTTGAAAATGGCATTTTTTGCCCGTACGGCGTTGATAATCGAAAAGATAATGACGGACCGTTCCCATTCCGGCGTATTGGCAATCTGTTTCACCTTGCTTTTGTAATTATCCCACAAAGCGGTGAGGGAGGCTTCGTCAAGGAGCCGGATGCTTTCGGCGATTTTATTCAATGATTTTTCCAGAGTATTCATGTCGGGAATATTATCTTTACCCGCCGATAAAGTCAAATCAAAAGCGATTAAAATGAAAAAAGGATTTGAAGATTTACTTTTGAATCATAACAAAAAATATGAGTTTAAAATCAGCAAAAAATCCAATCATAAAACGGAAGGTTTCAGCAATCGTCTTGCACAAAAATTACGGTTGACAATATAAATAAACAGTGTTAAATTAACATCGTTCAAATATAGGGGGGCTGATATGCCGAAAACAACACGTTCACCCGAAGAAGTTAAAAAAATAAAGGACCGCATCCTTGAGACTGCACTCCAGCTCCTTATTGATGACGGATTCATGCACTTCAGCATGCGCAAGCTGGCCGCAAGGCTTAGCATTACCGCCGCCAGCATCTATAACTATTTTACCAACAAAGATGAGCTTTATCTGTTAATCCAGACTCGGGGATTCGAAATGCTCTACGAGATGATAGAAGATGCTTCCAGAAAAAATGCATCCCCTGAAAAAAGGCTGGAAAACATCATCAGGGCTTACCTGAAATTCGGTATGGACAATCCCGAATATTATGAAATCATGTTCAGCCGCAACACACCCAAGTATGTCGATTACAAAAAAACGGACATCGAACCGGTAGCCTTTCGCGAGAAGCAGACAGCGCTCAAGTCGGCGGATATTGCCATCGCGGTGTATTCCGCCGTCTTTGAAAACAGAAAAACGGTGTCCGATAAAGTATTACGAATGAACATGCTTCAGGTCTGGTGCATGCTCAACGGACTCATCAACCTTTTTAACAGCCGGGTGCTTCAGGAGGTGGAGGATAACGCGGACGCCGTCATCGGTTACATAACGAAAGACATCATGAAGAGGGTCAAATCGGAACTGGAGGGCAAATCATGAATCTCAGCGCCATGAATATCGTCACAGGATCGTTTCTGCGGACAATGGCCTTTATGTTCAACACCAGGCCGAATCTGAAGCGTTACATGCGCGACGGCAACGGCTGGATAAATTTTTCTGTGGGATTTTCAACCGAGACCGGCACGGTTCGGCAATCCATTGCTTTCAGGGACGGCCGCGTGAGCGTCTCTTCACGCTTTTTTGAAAACACGGACGCCAGGCTTCGTTTCATTGACGATAAAGCGCTCATTGAAATGCTGATGGTTACGCCCAACGAAATGCTCAATCTGATTCTGAAAAACAGGATGATGATGGAAGGGAATCTGTCCCATCTGCAGGTTTTCAATTTCTATATCACGCTTTTGATGGGAAGAATCCATCAAATGATGCATGACAGAGCGCACCGCGAAGATATTAAGGCGCGCCGGCGTCAGTACGCCGTAAATAAACCGGAGCTTTCCGCGGAACTGACCGCCCGCAGAAAATACCGGATGAAATGCGAACGCACGGACAGCGGCGTGAAGTATCTGGAAGATCCCTACCTCTCGACATACGGTCTGGATGATTTTCCCCGCCTGCAAAGAATGCTGGAGCGCCACTTCAATATCAAACCTCAGATATGCGCGGAACGTCCCAGGCTGCTTACGGAATGGTTCAGAAAAAATGGTTTCGAGAAAGATTCCGAAGGCCGTCCCCGGCATCCGGGACTCCGTCAGGCGTATGCGTTCAAATACATGATGGAAAACAGGCAGGCGATTATCGCTCCCGATGAGTTGATTGCCGGAACGTCAACGTCAAAGGTGCCGACCGGCGTCATCATCTATCCCGACGCGCAGGGGACGATGATTTGGGGAGAACTTCTCTCCGTTGAAAAACGGGTGCTCAATCCCTACATAATATCGCCGGAGGATGTCCAAACACTTCACCATGATGTTTTTCCATTCTGGATTCGGAGAAATTTCCGGGAGGCTGTCCGCGCAAAATACGGCAATCCTCTCTCCCAGAGGATAGATGAGCGGTTCATTGCCTATTTCGTCTGGAAATCCGTCGGCATATCCCACACCATTCCCGATTTCGCCACCGTGATAAAGAAAGGAACAGGCGGGATAATCGCGGATATCCGGGCGCGTCTGGAAAAAGGCGGCCTCGATGATGATCAGATAAAAACGCTTCAGGCAATGATTATTACGCTGGAAGGGGTGAACGCCTATGCGGGCAATCTTTCACGGGAGGCGGCGCGGCTGGCCGTTCAGGAAAAAGATGCGGCGCGGAAGAATGAACTGGAGCGGCTTTCAGAAATTTGCAGCAGGGTCCCCGTCCATGCGCCCAGGAGCCTGGATGAGGCTGTCAATCTTTTGTGGATTATGTGGGTTGCCCTGCATATGGAAAACACCAACACGGGACTTTCCCTGGGCAGGCTCGACCAGCTGCTCCAGCCTTATTTTGAAAAGGACATGAAAAAGTTGTCAACTCCGGAGCAGCGCGGAGATTACATCAAAAAGTCCATCGAACTTGTCGGCTGTTTCTTTATGCGGGGGACGGATCATCTGCCGCTGGTGCCGGATATCGGCAACTACCTTTTCGGCGGCAGTTCCTCGGATCAGGCCATTACTCTCGGCGGTGTCACGCCGGAGGGGAAAGACGCCGTCAACGACATGACTTACATATTTCTCAAGGCCACGGAGATTCTCTGCATCCGCGATCCCAACGTCAACGCCCGTTTCCATCCGGGCGTCAACAGCGACGCCTACCTGAAGCGCCTGTGCGAAGTGAATTTTATTACGGCGGCCACACCCTCGATGCACAACGATAAGGCAGTCTTCGCCTCGCTCAAAAAATTCGGATATGCGCCGGACGACATACGCGACTGGTCGGCTACCGGCTGCGTGGAACCGACTCTTTCGGGAAAACACATGGGGCATACGGGTTCCATTCTCATGAATATGGTGGCGGCGCTGGAGATGGCGCTGAACAACGGACGGCATCCCCTGATGAAATGGGATTTGGGGCCGAAAACCGGCAGACCAGAAAACGGTGATTTCAAAACCTTCGATGATTTTATTCAGGCCTATATGACCCAGCAGAAGTTTCTGATTGATGAGGCGGTTACGCTCAATAACATGCTTGCGGAAATTCATGCCGAATACCGGCCGACACCACTGCTCAGCGTCATGATCGAAGGTGCCGTAGAGAAGGGCAGGGATGTTACAAGGGGCGGAGCCAGATATAATTCATCGGGCAGTTCCAATATCGGCCTGGCCGATGTGACAGATTCCCTGCTGGTCATCAAAAAACTGGTTTTTGATGAAAAGAAAATTACTTTTGCTGAACTAAAAAAAGCCATCGATAACAATTTCGCGGATCATCCCGCCCTGCACGCTCTGGTGAAAAAAAAGGTCGCCCTTTTCGGTTCAGGCGATGAAGAAGCCCTGGCCATGGCCAAAAGAGTCGCGAAGGAGATTCATGCCTGCTGGAGTTCCCATACCAATTACCGCGGTGGTCCCTATACGGCGGGATTCTGGTCGATGTCGCAGCATGTCGCTTACGGTTCGCTTTCGGGAGCGCTTCCGTCAGGAAAGCTCGCCGGTAAAGCCTTTACGCCGGGACTGACGCCGCATCCCTCCGCCTCGCCTGATTTTCTCAATAACATAAGGGATGTGGCGCATCTGGAGCCGCAGCATATGGACAACAACATCGCCTTCAACGTCAAGCTGATTCCCTCCGCGCGTGACAGCCGAGAAAAGACAGTCAATCATATGCATGCCTACGCGAAAACTTACTTCGAGCAGGGTGGTATGCAGATGCAGTTCAATGTGGTGAATTCGGATGTCCTCAAGGACGCGATGGCCAATCCCGATAATTACAGGAATCTGCTTGTCCGCATTTCCGGCTATAACGCCTATTTCGTGACCCTGAACAGGGAAATGCAGATAGAACTGATCGAGAGAGCCCAGTACGGTGTTTAATTCAACGCCTTGAGGATGATGCCTATGAATCATAATCTTCGGTACAATGTGTCTGGTGTTATCTTGCCTATCCGATTTGCACCAATTCTCGTTTTACTCGCTCCGGGGCTTGGCTCACAATCCCATTCGCTTCGCTCAGGGATAGTTCGACCATCAAGTTTCAGTGTGCTACGCTTCTAAAACTTGGGTCTCACTATCACCTTGGTTCATAATCCCATTCCGCTCCGCTTCAGGGATAGTTCGACCATCAAGTTTCAGTGTGCTACGCTTCTAAAACTTGGGTC
>CAYMWM010000119.1:0-1903 GCA_964394185.1 uncultured Smithella sp. | reverse complement strand
TCACTATAAATAACGCTTGTTTTTTTTGCGTCTAACCGTTAATAAATCCGTTATAAATATGGAAGACAGGAAAGTAAAAATCGGTGTAATTTCCGACACGCATCTGGATGATTACGACGAGACATTGAAAATACTGATTGCCCGACATTTCCGCGATGTTGATATGATTCTTCATGCCGGGGACATGGTCGATTTAAGGGTTTTGAAGATTTTCGGGGACAGGGAAATTAAAGCGGTTTGCGGCAACATGGATAATCAAACTGTGCGGCAAAAATTTCCTGAACATCTGCTTTTTGAAATAAAGGGATTTAAGTTTCTTCTGATTCACGGCTGGGGGTCCCCCTGGGGGCTGGAAGAAAAAATATCAGCCCGGTTTAAAGATGTGGATTGCGTGGTTTACGGTCATACCCATAAGCCGGCCAATCATAAAACAGGCAACGTTCTTTTCTTTAATCCCGGTTCGGCGGTGGACAGGTTTTTCAACTCGTCCAAAACGGTCGGTATATTAGAAATTGACAAAGATATATCGGGTAGGATAATAAAAATATAATAATTATTATAACAATCGGCTGGCTTACCTATGGAAAAGATTTTTGCGCCCTGGCGCATGGAATATATCAAAGGAGAAAAACCTGACGGGTGCGTTTTCTGCAAATGCTCCATCCGGTGCGATGAATATGTTCTTATGGAAGGCAAAACGGCTTTCGTCATGATGAACAAATATCCCTATGTCAGCGGTCATTTGATGATTATTCCGCAGAGGCATATCGGAAATATCGAGGATTTGACAGCAGAGGAAAAAAAGGAAATATTCGATCTTCTGGACGTTTCGGTCCGGGCGATCAAGGAAGCCATGAATCCGGACGGATTCAATATCGGCGCGAATATCGGCAAGGCGGCCGGAGCGGGTGTCGAGGAACATTTTCATATTCATATAATTCCACGCTGGGAAGGCGATACGAACTTTATGAGCGTTGTGACGAATGTCCGCGTTATACCGGAAGCCATCCAGAAAACAGCGGCCACGCTTGCGCCATTACTAAAAAAATACCATCGGGAGGAATGATGTAATGAGAACATTGTATATGATTCTTGTTATTGTTTTTGCGTTGTTTATTGTTACTTTTTCTCAGCAGAATTTGATGCCAGTGCAATTGAAATACTATAATTACCTGCATAAAGTTCCGCCCGTGCCGGTTTATATACTTATTTTTGTATCCCTTCTCATTGGAGTCATCATTACCGCTTTTTGGGGTGTCGTGGAACGTTTCCGTTTAAACCGCACCATCAGGCGTCTGAATAAACTTGTCCGTGATTTACGCCGGGAGTTACAGACGCATGAAGCTCCGCCAGTAATCAATGAACCAAAAAAGCTTGAATAATAACGGTTCTTCCGTTCATCAAGAGCCGAAATTCATCACCGATGCCAGTCTGGCAAGGCTTGCCAAATGGCTGAGGATACTGGGCTATGATACGGCAGTTTTTCCGCGGGAGGCGGGAAGGGCGATGCTCAGGCAGGCCGATATTGAGAGCAGAATCGTTATCACCAGAAGGACGGATATGGTCGAGCGGCAGTTTTCCGGCACGCTTTTTTTAATCAAAGACGTTGTCGTCGGCAATCAGCTCAAATCCGTTATCGAAAGATTTTCGCTCAAGATTGACCGTGAAAAGATGTTCGGGATTTGCCTGGAATGCAATGAAAAGCTCATTTCAGTTAAAAAAGAAAATGTCCAGGATCTGATTCCGCCGTATGTTTTTGAGAACTGTACCGAATTCAATCAATGTCCGCGCTGCCGGAAAATCTACTGGATGGGAACGCATCCGCGCAATATCCTGAGATTTATGGAGCGGCACATTCCGAATCATCTCCCTTGATTTTTTCAATGGCGTGTTTCAATGCAGG
>CAYMWM010000118.1:3822-9868 GCA_964394185.1 uncultured Smithella sp. | reverse complement strand
TTTCTTCCACGATGCCGTCATTGGCATTATGATGTTTTTGATTAAAATTATCATAGGCAATATTATGCAGGGGCATAGTCAGATCGCCTATGTAATGGGCGCAATAAACCAGATGATATTTGGCGTATTTTCCTATTCTGCGGTCATTTTCATAGGCACGAAGGGAAGCAATAATCGCTCCCGGAAGATGTCCCGCCGTATCAAAAAATATACTATCATGATTATAACGTCGGGCCTGCTTAAAAATCATTTCCGGCGTGACTTCAGCTTCCGCATTATTGTTGAACCAGTGGTTAAAAGACTCTATATTGCCCGCTTTAATCTTGGCAATGTCCGGTCCGGCGCAGTGATACCACATGTCATACCCCGCCGCTTTGCAAATGGTGAGATGAGTGTGGTCATGCCAGGCCTGGGCTTGCGATGAAAATAAAAGCATGAAACTTAGAACAATCAATATTCTCGATTTTAGGTACTTCATTACTGAGTGCTACCATCCTTTTTTCCACATATCATCGTCATCATAGATTTTTTCTTCTTCACTGGCTTCCTGAGCGTCCTGCTCATAATCACGAGTGGTTTGCAGAGCTTTTTGCGTCAGATATTCACGATACCATTCATGCGCGGTAATCATGGACATGACTTCGCTGGTTCCCGTCCAGATTGAGGCCAGACGAACGTCGCGATAAATGCGCTCAATCGGAAAAACATTGGTATAGCCTATGCCGCCCATCACCTGCATGGAATTATGAACGACCTTCTGGCACGATTCCGTAATGAATTTTTTGCTCTGCGATACCATTCGCCGTATCCGGTTCATCTCCGCCCCCGCGTCCACCGCCCGGGCGGTGACATAAGCCATGGCTCGCGCCGCGTCAAGCAGCATAGACGCTTCTGCAATCTGAAAACTCACGCCTTCAAACTGGGCGATAATCTGACCGAAGGCCTTGCGCCGCGTAGTGTAATTTGTGGCGATCTCCAGCGCCGGACGGGCCGCGCCTATCGTCATGGTTGCTGTTCCCAGACGCTCCGGTATCATCATGGTATTGAAAACCGCGTAAGCACCCTGAACTTTCCCTACCACATTCTTTTTAGGAACCTTTACATTGCGGAAAATCAGACGTCCGGTTCCCCCTCCGCGGCAGCCCATCAGGCCATATAGATATTTAACTTCCACGCCTTCGGTCCGATCGACAATAAAGCAGGTTATCGAGTTCTGAGGCTTGGCGTCCGGATGCGTTTTCGCGTAAACAAGAAAATAGTCCGCTCCCTCGGCCCCGACGATAAATCTTTTCTGGCCGTTCAAAAGATAATAGTCACCCATATCTTCCGCCTTTGTTGTGGCGCCAAAGAAATCGGAACCGCCACGTGGCTCTGTCAGACACTCAGCCGCGAAAATTTCTCCCCTCAGGAGGGGTTTTACATATTTTTCTTTCTGCTCATCGGTCCCGTGCTGAATAATCGCGTCGCAGACAAGCTCCGCGCCTACGCCGAAGACACAGGCGATTTCATAACCAAGCGTTCCCACCTCTTCCATGATTATGCCGGTAGTAACCCAATCCATGTCGCGGCCGCCCCATTTTTTCGGATAGCGGCATCCCATCAGATTACGCCTGCCGGCTTCCTGCAGAATTTCCTTTGGGAATTTGATTTTATCAGTATCCATATCCAGAATCATCTGACGGGGCACCCATTTGACAAAATCGCGTACCTCATCCCTGATTTTAATTTGCTCGTTGGTCATCATATAATCGAACATGGTTTTCTCCTTTATCTTTTATTGCTGCCGCGCAGTGTAATTTTCAACGATTATAACAAAAAAAAGACTGAAACGAAAAAATACTTCTAAGGGCATGAAAATCGCTATTTTATATCAGACCAATCAGGCTCTATTTCAACATAAATATGGTGGATTCCTCTCATCACGTGAAACACGACGGATTTTGATTTTTCGTTCTCTATTCGCTTCATCACTTTTTTGAAAGAAGCGACATCGTCTATCTTTTCACCCGCCGCTTCCAGAATCAGGTCATCATTACGAAGATTACCCGTCGATGCCCAGCCGCCAGGCTCCACGGCCTCAACATATACTCCCCGCAGATCGTCTTCCAATTTTTGATCCTTTCTGTCGGAAACAGCAATATCCCTAATTGTAAATTCAAAATCATCGCTATGATATTTTTTCATTTCGCGTTCAAGCATTGGTGCACGTACAAGTTCAACCTTCACCTTTGACTCTTTTCCGTCACGAATAATTGCCAGTTCTACACTGGTTCCTATATTATACTGACGCAGCATGGCCGGAAATACTTCGATGTCCTGGGGATTTGACGCAGCAACCTTTTCGCCATCAATCCCGACAATCAAATCACCAACGCGCAAGCCCGCTTTTTGGGCATTCCCGCCGTCATATATCGACGTAATACGGACACCTGTACGATCCGGCACACCCAGTTTTTCAGCCATGTCGCCGCTAATGACCTGGGTGGTCGCTTCCATATAAGCCTTCTTGGTTTCCAGCCCCGGATCATCCAATTCCTGAATACCCACTTTTACTACCGTGAGGTATTTCTTTGCATTTCGTTCAAATTCCACAAGAACCGGTATGGGTTCATTTTTTCCTTCCGTTATCTTCCTCGTCATTGTAATCAGTTCTTCGACATTCCTGAGCGGTTTTCCATCCACCGCAACAATAATATCAGTGGGAAATATCTGAGGTTTGGCCTCTCCGCAGGGACCGCCGGGACGTACCGACTTTATCTGCACCCCATCCAGACTGTTACGCTTCATTTCCTTTGCAGCCAGGAAAGATATATTGCGAATAGCAACTCCCCATTGTTTCAATTCGGATATTTTCAATTTCACCGGCTGGCGTAAAACCGGAGTCACCTTGAGAAATTTTTTAGCACCACCTCGCAGAACAATCGCTTCCGTTTCGCGACCGATCGTTAATTCGGCCATCATTTGCTGAAAAAGGGGAACCTGTTCGCGGAAACGGACGTCCACTTCACGACCATCAAGGCTCAACAATATATCGCCAGACTGAAATCCGGCCTTCTCAGCAGGCGACCCGCTTATAGCCCCGCTCACGAGAACGCCTCTTCCCGGCTGAGAATGTTTAAGCTGTGCCTGAATTTCCAGTCCAAGCCACGCCCGCGTTACTTCACGTTTTTCGATAATCTGTTCAGCCACTTCCCTCGCAATGTTTGATGGGATTGCTCCACCGAGGCCAATGCTTATTTCGTTAATCCCGATAATTTCGCCATTCAGGTTGACCAGTGGCCCTCCTGAATTGCCTCCATAAATAGCCGCATCATGAGCGATCCAGCGTACCATTGATCCAATATCCTCTCCATCCAACAAAAATCTCATATCGTACTTCTCGAACATCCGCGGCAGGATCATTTCAATATTACTCACAATACCTTTGGTCACGGACTGCGATATGGACACCGGACTGCCCATTGCCAAAACGCGATCTCCGACTCGGACTTTGGAAGAATCGCCGAACAGGGCATAGGGAAATTCACGTTTGTTGTCCGATTTAATGCGGATAACGGCAATATCGGATAAAGCGTCTGAACCGACTAATTCCGCTTCGAGTTCATCCTTGCTGGACATAACGCAAAACAATCTTGCCGGATGACCTGCCACATGATGATTAGTCACAACATATCCGTCTCTGTTGATGATAACTCCGCTGCCGTATGTTTCACTCTTTCTTTCACGACCATCGTCATAATCCACCGTGATAACCCGAATCTGAACCAGTGCCGGTTTGACTTTTGAAACAGCTTCGTCAATCGCTTTTCTTAAAGGGTCCTGAAATTCATTGCCGAATGCTGTAAAAACCTGACTGAAAACGAATATCGATGCACATATCACGACTCTGATGATCTTAAGCAATTTCATATAGCGATCCGTTCCCTTCACTTTCTATTTTTTCTTTTCTTCTCTCGTTTCTTTCGCAACCTGCTTTGAAGCCTCCAGAATCTCTTTCACCGGCATGATAACAGCCGCAATTCCCATGGCTCCGGCACTGCCCATCATTGCGCCGAATCCCGCGCCGCTTTCAGTAGCCAGGGTACGAATCAGGCTGACGCCGGCCAGTTTACCATCCAGAGTAAAGGCAGGCGTACCGATATCGCCGATATCGCCACCTTCCAGTTGAGGGATGTAGAACTTACGCGGTTTATTCACGACAGCGGATATTCTTGCGGACATGATACTTGGCGCATAGTTGGCCACCTTACTGAGCCTGCTCAGAATTATAATTTCATCCATAATACCGGGATTCGATTGTTCGTTGACATTAACGGAAGTCATAGGTTTGACTACCGCCTGCTTGGGCAGGATGAACGCCATGTCCAGATCCTTGTCACGCAAAACCACTTTCGCATCAATTTCGGTTTCATCGGCCAATATTATTTTTATTCCCTTAAGATCGAGTTTCATTTCCATCTTCATGTTGCCTTCCGCGCCTTCATCCATCCCGCTCATCAGGCTGTTCATGAATTTGGACGGATCAAGCGCGGTAAGCGAAACAAGGATAAGACCTGACGGATCCAGAACGGTACCCGTGATTTCATTCTTATATTCTTTATTCTGCATTTCGTTGCCATTCATCACAAACTTACTCTGCATCACAACCTTAATTTTCACCACAGCATCTTTATAGGAATTCATGATCTTTCTTCCGGCATCAGCCGTTTCATCAGCCAATCCGATACCCCTGCTCGCCAACAATACCGCAACCACAACAAAAGCCATGAACTTTAGATATTTCATCATCATTTTGTCCTCTCCTTTGCAGTCCATAGTCAATCCCTCTATGCTTCGCTGCCTCATGTCTAACGTTGCGACCTGACGTAAAGAAGCTTGCTCACAGTATGATATATACCGGATTTAAAACGATTGATAAGGCATTATTTTTAGTGTTTGAACTATAGGAAACTCATTTTTGTATGTCAAGGAAATCTTTATTAAAATACATAAAAGAATGGTTGTTCATATATCCATGCTTTTAATTTATTTACTTCAGATTGACGCGCTCAAATGCCGGCGGAGAGAAGGTTCTATTCCGACTCACTGGGCAGAAATTTTTATGTCAGGATAAACCATTTCTGATCTTTTTTTAATACGAAAGGCATCTCATGCCGGTCAGTTTTTGCATCCGTCCCAGACCATGATAAATTCCACCCGGAATCGTGACAGGAAAACCCAAAAATCTCATATCAATAAATTCCAAAATAATACCGGCCTGCTCCACTGTATCCATATAGGCAAACTCAGTGGATATCGGAAATGATTTTATTGTTCCTCTCACCCACGTCGAACAGCCGGACTTTTCAAGTTGCGTTCTGTAAGCGTCAACATCCTTCACCAGAAAGCCAAGATGCTGTACAACCATTCTGCCTTTTTCATCCACACAGGACTTATAAAAATCAGACCCGACACCGGGCTCAAGAAGCTCAATCTCATATCCTTCATATATGGCCATACCCATCTTGCCGCTGAATGTCGCGGTTTTACCCCGTTCATTCCATGCTTTGAGCGTATCCGATGCAATAAAGAAAGGGCCGACTCCTTTTTGTTCAAGTTGAGCGGCGGCCTTCTCCACATCCGCCACGATAACGCCGAGCTGACGAACTTCGGGAAAATTGTATTTTTTGCGATAGTCCCCGGCTATCCGGGATACGGTATCATGAATATTATCGTCTTTTAACAAGTCATCAAAATATATCATATATTCATCCCCCCTGCTTTATTCCGGTAATTAATTGAACAAATTTCCTGCTCAAGTCAGGCCGTGACGCGCCAGAAACATGAACAGTTTCTCGCCGAATTTATTTTTCATCGTGAAAGCCATAAAGCGGTAATATAATTCCGGAGAAAAACGCTTATTGAGCCACATCAGCTTGGCCGACATTCCCGGAACAACGTATAGTCTTTTTTTATCCATCGCCTTTATAACACATCCGGCAATATCGGAGGCGCTCAATCGTCCGCGGTCAAAAGTCGTCTGCGCAAGTTCCTTCTGATATGGGGT
>CAYMWM010000118.1:0-3812 GCA_964394185.1 uncultured Smithella sp. | reverse complement strand
TGAGAAGATTCGTATTAAAAAAAGAGGGGCAGACCACTGAGACACCTATATTATGCGGCGCCAGTTCGGTTTTGATAGTCTCCGATAAGGCAATAACGGCGGCCTTGGCGACATTGTAAGGACCCATCTCGGGCAGGCAGACCAGTCCGGCTTCCGAGGCGACATTGATAATATACCCCCCGCCCTGTGCTTTCATCTGGGGTATAAAATATTGACAGCCGTAAATCATGCCCCACATATCGATATCGATGCACCACTGCCAGTTTTCTATGGGTATTTCACCGGTAAACCCCGCGCAGGTTACTCCCGCGTTGTTAATTAATAGGTCCACTCTTTTAAATTTATCGAAGGCATAACATGCCATCTGTTCGACAGCTTCTTTTTGGGTTACATCACACTCATAGACCTCTCCATCTCCGCCGACCTTACGCATTATATCAAGTGTCTCGCGCGCACCGGCCAGATTGACATCCGCAAGAAGAATAGTGTATTTACGCTGCGCCAACTTAAGACATAATTCCCTGCCCAGACCCGAACCCGCCCCGGTAACCACTGCGTTTTGCATGAAAGTCCTCCTTTGATACCAAGAATCAATGTTTGAAAGTATACAGCTTGCCTTCTTCCATATGTTTGACAGTTTCCTGCACGATACGATTTAACTCCTCCGTCGTGATATTCTGACGGTTAAGGGTGTTAATGTGTTCATCGAGGTAGCGGATATAGGACTGCATGGCATTTAATGTGTCTTCGGTGTCCAGGCAACGGATGCTCTGTTCCATCTCGATGCTCAGGCCGTGCCGAAGGGTTGTCTCCATGCCGTCGTGAACGCATTTCTTGATGGCATCCACCGCTGTCATGGGGCGTTTGCTCATTTTATCGGCAAACGCCTGCACACGGTCTTTGAATTCCGCTTTATTGTAATATTCGGTAATCAAACCCAGGCGCTGGGCTTCCTGTGCGTCCCACTGATTGCCGCGCAGCATCAACTCAAGCGCCTTTGCCCTGCCGATAAGCCGCGGCAGCCTTTGCGTGGAGCCGCCGCCGGGAACGATGTTCACCAACACTTCCGGCTGTCCTATCGTAAAATTCTGGTCTCCCACCATGAAACGGAAATCGAAACAGGCGGAAAGCTCGGTGCCACCGCCGTTGCAGTTGCCGTTGATAGCGGCGATGGTGACTTTATTGAGCCGTTCAATTGCGAAATACACGCGCTGCATGATGAACCACAAATAAAGACTTGTCGAATAACCGCAAAGCGCCTTCGCTAGTTTCAGCATCAGCGTTTCGTACCAGCCGAAGCCATCCATCATCCTGTTGGTGAAGGTGGTTGTATATTTCAAAAATGCGCCGGTGATTCCGGTTTTCACAAAAAGATTGAGGAGCATTTTTTTGTTGTCTTTGGAGAGCGCCAGCAGTTCGGGAATGGAAAAGTGCATGATGTAGACATCTTCGATTCCACCGGTCAGGATGAACACCCGGATGGAATCATCCTTCGATACCCGTTTGACAATATCGAACAATTCTTCGAGCATGGTGACGGTTAGAAAATTAACCGGTGGATTTTTCATTTCAACCCAGAGAGCCGAATTTTCGCGCCGCGTGGAGAAATACTTCAGGTTTTCCATACTGCCTTACCTCCTGCATCGGATATGAACTCCGATAAAACTTAAATATTATAAACAAAGCGGATTAATATATTAACAAGGGGATTCCTTCTTCATTGCCTATCACGGAATATAACGTTCTTGAAGACAAATCTGCTTATCCCCTGATATAGCATGGGCGACAGCCGTTTTATAAAATAGATCGGCCACATCTGAAATCCCGGTGAAACCTTGATGCCCATATCGCGTTTGAGCGCGCTGATACCCTGCCTCGCGACCATTATCGGAGTAACGCCGAAAGTCTGATAAAATTTATCCACGGCTGATTGAACGGTATTGCCGCATTTATCCTTGAACATTATCTTGCCGTCTTTGATGATATTGGTATTGATAATGCCGGGACAAAGCGCGCTCACTTTTATATTGTATTTGTACAGCTCGCCTCGGAGCGATTCTGCAAGCCCCACCATTGCGAATTTACTGGTGCAGTAAGGTGCCATGCCGGGAATGCCGATAAGTCCCGCGCCGCTTGCTGTAATCAGGATGCTGCCGCTGCGGCGTTCAATCATTTTGGGCACAAAATAATGCATCATGTAAATTCCACCCCAGAGATTGATGCCCATGACCCATTCCCAGTCTTTGAGAGTAAGCTCGTTGAAATTGCTTCCCACTCCGATTCCCGCGTTGGAGCAGAGAATATCCACATGTCCCCATTGGGAAAAATAGACACCGGCAAATTTCTCAACTTCATCTGCTTTGGAGTGATCGACACGAAATCCCCCAGCGTTGACTCCTTTGGCTTTGATCTCGCCCACCGCATGGTCAATTCGTTCCTGCACAATATCGGTAATGAAAACATTCGCGCCCCTGTCGGCAAGCTGCAGAGCAAGCTCCCGGCCGATACCGGAACCGGCTCCCGTAACAATCGCGTTCTTGTTTTTAAAATTCCTGATTCCCCACATCATCATTCTCCTGATTATTCATCTTCAACGCTTTGTAAATATCTGTCGCTGTCATAGAGGCTCAACATTGGCTAACCTGCAACTCTCTTCATAAAGGCGTCGCTTCAGCTCTGTATTTTTCGCGGCGTGGGATACCGGCAATGGTCCATGAGCGGATTTGAATTGTCCTGTCACTCCCCTCCATTCATCGGCAAACGCCATGTTTTTAATGAGGAGCGTGGATCTCTGCGCCGTAATCAAAAAAGGCTTCATCACCCAATAAATCGGTTTGGGCAGGTCGCGGTAAATTTCGGAATCGACTCCGCCCGGATGCAGCGCGTTGCTGGTAATCGACGGCGGCAGGCGGCGCGACATTTCATAACTGAACAGCAGATTCGCCAGTTTGGACTGGGCATAGGCCGATATGACAAAATAGCGCTTCCTTCCGCGAAAACTGTCAAAGTTCAGACCGCTCAGATTGTGCATGATGGAAGAAAGATGAATGACGCGCGCTTCTGGAACATTTTTCAGGGCGGGAATCAGCAGGTGCGTGAGCAAAAAATGACCGAGATAATTGACTCCAAACTGCATTTCAAAGCCATCTTCGGTAAATTGCTGTATCGAGGGCATGATGCCTGCATTATTGATAAGAACGTCCAGCGATGAATTATCGGCCATGAATTGCGCGGCAAATTTTCTTATGTTCGCAAACGATGACAGGTCAAGAGAATAGATTTGAACATCAGCGTCAGATTTCACGGCTAAAATACTTTGCCTCGCCTGTGCCGCCTTTTTCTGATTGCGGCAGGCCAGAATAACCTTAGCTCCATTCAATGCGATTTCAGTTGCCGTAGCCAAACCGATTCCTGCGTTTCCGCCTGTAATTAAAACCGTCTTTTTCTCCATCATGGACACACTCCTTTATATCCCCTCAATGTATCCGTTCGGCACCGGGGCGCTACCTGCACAGATATGCGCTACGATTCCCGGTTCTACTGTGCCAGAAAATCAAGTAATATTTTATTCAAGCGTTCGGGCGCGTCCAGCGGAATCCAGTGCCTTGATCCTTCGATTCGTTCATAACGCCACGGAGCGTCAACATATCTTGCGCTCTTGAGCATCTGCGCTTCGGAGAGGAAAATATCGCCGCTGCCCCAAACGCCCCAAACCGGAACCTCAATGTTGGGAAAATCGCAAAACATCATGTGAATCATATTGGCTCTGTACCAGTTCAAACCGGCCGTGAGACGACCTTTCCGGCTCAAGT
>CAYMWM010000117.1:0-9896 GCA_964394185.1 uncultured Smithella sp. | reverse complement strand
TGCCGACGTTATCCATGGTGTAGGTGACGCTGTCGATGGTGGTCTGGTTGAGCGTGGTCTGAATGCCTGTGAGTCTGCTGCTGTCATCGAAGCTGTAGGTGGAAACTGTCCCGTTGGGCAGGGTTCTGGTTGTCCTGCGGTTATCGGCATCGTAGGCAAAGGTAAAGTTGCCCACGTCCGGGGTTGTAATCCCAGTGAGCAGGTTGTTAGCGTCGTATGTGTAGGCAATGGTTCTATTGTCGGGGGTAATCATGGCTGTGGGGTATTCACCGCAATCCTGAATATTTCGGTTCAAGTTGATTCAGTCCATAAATGTATTGATTTTATTTAATAAAGTTTACAGTAATGTAATCGTGTATGTCAAGGAATACCTGAGCGGGTTTGAATATTACGGATTGGCGGCGCTTCAGCAGTTTCAACCAACATAAGCAAACGAACATGCGTAAGCATTTAATATTATTAATGGAAAATGATTTTTGTCAAAAAAACGAATGCCGCCGCGCCCCGTAAAAATAAAATAACCTGTGATATCAGTAAGTTAAAGAATAAGCCTTTCTGATATTTCCCGAAATCGTAACATTTCGTAACATTTCGTGTAGTTTTTTCGCCGAAATGCAGATGGTGTGCGGGTTTTCAGATTTTTAGAAAAACGAACCTGAAGGTTCTTACTACATTTTGCTTTCCACCGCCGTCGTTTTGCGACACATCCTCCAGAGGAGGGTACATAAAGAGATTGCTTCTTTGTTTCACTCCTCCAATGACATCACTCTCGTCATTACACATTCTGATAGGCGGCAAAAACCACACACCCTTTTTGTTTTGCTTAATTTGGTGCGCTCTGATATAAAAACCCAAAATATTTTGAGGTATAAAGCAATAAACTATGGATTACGAAGGATTTATTATAAGGCCGCCGAGCGAAGCCTACAGCCTGCTTTTGCAGGTGACGGTAGGCTGTTCGCACAATAAGTGCACATTTTGCGGGACGTACCGCCAGAAGAAGTTTAAAATCAAGCCGTTAGAGCAAATCAAAAAGGATTTGGCCGAAGCCCGCCACTACGACCATGTGGACAGGGTATTTCTCTGTGACGGCGATGCCCTGATTATTCCGCAGCCGCGCCTCATTGAAATTTTTGAACTCATCAACAAGAATCTGCCCGATATAGAAAGAATCGGAACGTATGCCAACGCGAAAAGCATCCTGAGAAAAAGTGTTGAGGAATTGAAGGAACTCAAAGACCTCGGTTTGAAAATCATTTATCTGGGTGTGGAAACAGGCAACGCGGAATTGCTCAAGGAGATTCACAAGGGCGTTACCTGCGAACAGATGGTGGAAGCGGGACGCCGCGTCAGGGAAGCGGGGATTCAGCTTTCCGCCACGGTGCTCTTAGGATTGGGCGGCATCGAAAAAAGCATTCCGCACGCGATGGATACGGCAAAAATCCTGACGGATATGGACCCGGACTTCGTCGGCGCGCTCACCTTGATGTTCGTGCCGGAAACGGAAATATATGAAGATTATCTCGCCGGACGTTTTGTTCTGCCGGACAAGTTCGGCTTCATCCGCGAGCTTTATCTGATGATTGAAAACTCGAATTTTACGGATTGTTATTTTACGTCAAATCACGCGTCGAATTATTTATCGGTCAAAGCTCATCTGCCCCGGGAAAAGGAAAAAATCCTGAAGATGATCGGCTCGGTCCTCAATGACAAGGACATGAGCTTCATCAGACCGGAGCATTTGCGCGGCTTATAATGCGGGGAGAATTATTTTTGAGCATAGATGAAATTTTTTCCAGACTGTTTTTCTGGCGCGATAAAAAATATATCAAAAAGAAGATTGACGCAGTGCTTATGCAGGCGCAGGCAAGCGGACTGGTGGATATTTCCTCGCGGGAAATGATTGAAAATATCCTGGAGTTCACGCATACGCTGGCGCGTGAAATCATGATTCCCCGCACCGAAATCGTCGCCGTGAGCACGGAGGCGGAAGTGGATGAGATTCTCGGCGAGGTCATCGCATCGGGACATACGCGCATTCCCGTTTACCGGGAAACGATTGACAATATTATCGGCATCCTGAATGTCAAGGACCTCCTGAAGTTTTTGCCCGGAAAAATCACCCGGGAAAATATTCTGGCCTCGCTCAGCATTCCTTATTATATCCCGGAAACCAAAAACACCCATCTGCTGTTTTATGAGCTCAAGGAAAATAAAAAACACATGGCCATCGTGATTGATGAATACGGCGGGACGGCGGGGCTGGTAACGCTGGAAGACATGCTGGAGGAAATTGTCGGCGAGATTCGCGACGAGCATGAGGCGACCGCCGCCGATGACGGGATTATCCGGCTTGCGGACGGGTCGCTGATATTCGACGGCCGGATGGAAATCGAAAAAATCGAAGAGCGCCTGAATATCGAATTGAAAAAAGGCCGGTATGAAACACTGGGCGGCCTGATCCTGGATGCCATCAAGAGAATTCCGCTTTCGGGAGAGAAATTCCAGATCGAGGGACTGGACGTTACGATTGAAAACGCCGACGAACGCAGCATCAAAAAAGTCAAAATCAAGAAAATAGAGACGGATGAAGAAGAAAAAGAATAAACAAACTGAAATTGTTGTTCCAGCAAAAACAGAATCGAAGCCGTTTATCATTAATATATTCTTTGCCGTATGCAGCGGCGTTTTGCTGTTTTTATCCTTTCCCAAATACGGCAGCGGGCTTTTGGCCTGGATAGCCTTTATTCCCCTCTTTTTCGCCCTGAAAAATGCCACAAAGTTTTCTCAGGGATTGCTGCTGGGTTTTATCACCGGCGTCGTCAGCACTATCGGCATCATTTACTGGATTACCTATGTCACCGTGAATTACGGCTATTTGCCCCTGCCTGTAGGTGTTTTCCTGATGCTGCTGCTTTCGTGTTATTTAAGCGTTTACATCGCTTTGTTTGCGGGAGGCGTCGTTTTTCTCAAAAAGAGGTTCCCTCTTTATCTGGCCGCGCCGGTTTTATGGATTTGCTGCGAATACGGCAAGTCCGTTATCATCACCGGCTTCCCGTGGGAGAATCTCGGCTATTCCCAATATTTGAACTCTTATCTTCTTCAGTTTGCCGATGTGGCGGGCGTGTGGGGAATCTCCTTTCTGATTGTGCTGGTCAACGCGGCGGCATTTGAAGTCATCCGCAAAAGGTCGAAAAAGGAATATGTTCTTGCGGGCGTGGTTTTTTCCATCATGGCCGTTATTTATATATACGGTTTTTTCCGCATGGATCAGGTTAATAAGGCCGTGCAGAAATCGCCCGGCATTGAGGTGTCTTTGATACAGGGCAATATCGAGCAGAATGTCAAATGGAATGAAGGTTATCAGCAGGAAACGCTAAACATCTATGAGGAACTCTCCCTGGAAAAATCTCCCTCCCCCGGCAGCCTGATTATCTGGCCGGAGACGGCGGTGCCTTTCCGGTTTCAGGACAAAAATTACCTGCACGACCGGATTGTGAATCTGGCGCGGACGACACAAAGCTGGCTTCTTTTCGGGTCCATCAGTCTTTTGCAGCGTGAGGAAGGCAATAATCTATTCAACATCAATTATTATAACAGCGCCTATCTGCTTTCGCCTGAAGGAGAAGTTAAGGGAAGATATGACAAGGTGCATCTGGTTCCCTACGGTGAATATGTGCCCCTGCGAAAATATATGCCGTTTGTGGAAGGGCTCACAGCAGGCATCGGCGATTTCGGCAAGGGGGCAGGCTATTATCTGTTATCGCTGAATGATAAAAAAATCGGGGTTCTGATTTGCTACGAAGTCATCCTGGCCCAAGCCGCCAGAGCCTATAAAAATCACGGGGCCGAACTGCTGGTGACCATTACCAATGACGCCTGGTTCGGCCGCACCTCGGCGCCCTTCCAGCATTTCTCCATGGCTGTGTTCCGGGCGGTGGAAACAAGGCTCTATCTGGTGCGATCCGCAAATACCGGCATTTCCGGCATAATCGACCCCACAGGCAGAATCGTGGCGCAAACCGGCATCTATCAGGAAGATTCCTTGAAAGATTATGTAAAATTTGTCAAAATACCCACCCTGTACGATAAATGCGGCGATGTTTTGGTAGCAATTTGTTTTGCTTTGATGATTATATTTGTTATGAGGGAAATAATAACGCGGAGGAAGGAAAAATGTCAGTAGAAAACATTCAGGAAACTATCATTGATTTGAAAAAAAGAATCGCTCACATAGGGGACTGTCTTTGACGTTCCCGAAATGAGAATGAAGATAAAAGACCTGGATGAACTCTCCCTGAAAAAGGATTTCTGGAACGATCAGGAAAAGGCCAGGGAAGTCCAGCAGAAGAAAACGAAATTGTCCGACGCGGTAGATCGCTGGGACAAATTCAATCAAGAAATAAACGACATCGAAAATCTTGCCTCAATCGCTGTTCAGGAAAAGGATGAACATGTCCTGGCGGACATTGACTCGGAACTTGGACAGTTGAATCTTGCCGTCGGCCAGGAAGAGCTTAAAATGATGCTCCGCGGCGAGCAGGATGCCATGAATGCCATTGTCTCCATCCATGCCGGGGCGGGCGGAACGGAAGCGCAGGACTGGACGGAAATGCTGCTGCGCATGTACCTGCGCTGGGCCGAAAAGATGAAATTCACCACCAAAATCATTGATTATCTGGCAGGCGATGAAGCCGGTGTGAAAAGCGTGTCGTTTACCGTGGAGGGAGAATACGCCTACGGTTACGCCAAGGCGGAAATCGGCATTCACCGGCTGGTGCGTGTTTCGCCCTTCGATGCCAATGGACGCCGCCATACGTCTTTTGCATCCGTTTTTGTTTATCCTGAAGTCGATGATGAAATAAAAATCGAAATCAATGACGACGATTTGCGCATTGATACTTTCCGCGCCAGCGGCAAAGGCGGCCAGCACGTCAATAAAACGTCCTCCGCCATAAGAATTACGCACCTGCCGACAAACATCGTTGTGCAATGCCAGAATGAGCGCTCCCAGTTTCAGAATAAGGCGATGGCCATGAAGTTTTTGAAATCAAGGCTTTATGAAAGGGAGCTGCAACTGAAAAACGAAAAAATCGATGAGGAAAACAAGCTGAAAAAAGACATTGCCTGGGGAAGCCAGATACGGTCCTACGTTCTGCATCCCTATAAGCTGGTGAAGGATCACCGCACCAATCTGGAAATCGGCAATGCCTCCAAAGTTCTGGATGGCGATATTGATGAATTCATTCAGGCTTACCTGATGAGCACCACAATCCACTGATTTGCCGGAGGGGAATCTATAATATACATTACCGGATTCATTAGTATAATTTTGTTTTTTGCGTATTTAGTTTTGGAAAAAGGGAAATCTGTGCTATATTGCCATAAATAATAACCAGACAGTCCTCAGATTACAAGGGATAAGTGTAATCTGTTTCGGAAGAAGGAGTATTTAATGAGTAGAACAAGAAATAAATTGATTGCCTATATCGTAATATTTAATCTTCTTTTAATATGTCCCTTGTTTGGCTGCGCTCAAAACAGCGCCGCCGTAAAAAGAACAACACCGGCTCCTGTCGCTAAGAAAACCACCCCATCCGTCGAAGTAACAAATCAAACTGTAACAACTCAATATCAGCTGGCAAAAGCGGATATTGAAGATAATAACGAAGATGAAGACAATAAAACCATCGATTCGGATGATGCCGCTCCGGCGGATAACGGGGAAAGCGAAGAAAAACAGGTTATCATGGAAAAGGCTCTGGAACTTCTTGAAACTGCCGATAAATTGTGGGCAAAGGGAGATCTGGAGGAAACGCTCAATACGCTGGATGAAGCCTATTCCCTGATACTCGATGCCAATGGCGATGCGACCGTTGCCCAGGAAAAAGATGATTTGCGCCTTTTAATATCCCGGCGGATTCTGGCTGTTTATTCGTCGAAAAAAGCCGTGGTCAACGGGAAAGGCAGTGAAATACCGTTATTCATGAATGCCGATGTGGAAAAGGAAATCCGGTCTTTTCAGGGACATGAACGCGACAATTTTATAGCGGCTTATCAGCGCTCCGGCCTTTACCGCGATACGATATTGCAGGAATTGAGAAAAGCCGGAATTCCGGAAGAATTATTGTGGCTTCCGCTGGTGGAGAGCTTCTTCAAGGTCAATGCCTACTCGCGGGCGCGGGCGCTCGGCATATGGCAGTTTATCCCCTCGACAGGTTATAAATTCGGTCTTGACCGTGATGAGTGGATTGACGAGCGCATGGATGTGCAGAAGTCGACACAGGCGGCCATTGCCTATCTGACGGAACTGCACGGCATGTTCGGCGACTGGCTGACAGCCCTGGCGGCGTATAACTGCGGAGAAGGAAGGGTGCTTCGGGTCATATCCAGGCAGCATATCAATTATCTTGACGGCTTTTGGGATCTATACAGGCAGCTGCCCAATGAAACCGCCCGTTATGTCCCCAGATTCCTCGCTACCCTGCATATTGTAAAAAATCCGAAAAAATACGGCTTTGATTTAAACAGCGAAATCAAACCCATCGAATTTGAGACGGTTAAGGTCAACAAGGTCATGAAACTCAGCGATATTGCGGAAAGAATTGAAGTGTCGGAAGATGTCCTGCAAATCCTCAATTCCGAATTGAGGCTTCAAATGACACCCGACCGCGAATATAATCTGCGGCTGCCTGAAAAATCCCTCGATAAGTTCAAGCTGGTCTGCAATGACATTCCGCAGAGTGAAAAACCCCGTATCGTTGCCTCCCGGACGGCTTCAATGAAACATCGTGTAAGAAGGGGCGAAACGATTTATTCAATCGCCAAAAGGTATCATGTCTCGGTCGCCAGTATCAAGAAAGCCAATCGATTAGGTTCCAAAACAAAATTAGTTCAGGGAAGAAAATTGATTATTCCCGGAGCAAAGACCACAAGTTATGCGGCAGTTAAAGCAAGCCAGAAAAATAAGAAAGCAGTAATTACGTCCTCCGGCCGTTATAAGGTTAGAAAAGGAGACACTCTTTCGACCATCTCCAGGCGTTTCTCTGTCTCCGTTGAGCAGCTGAAAAGCGCGAACAACCTGAAAAAAGGCAAAATTATTTCCGGCCAGGTCCTGAGAATTCCTTCCAAAAATGTCAGGGCCGACGGGGATGCTGACAATGTAAAGAAAAAGAAAACCGTCAAACCCGCCGTATCAGCCAAATCAGCCCAATCCGCCCAGAAAGATAAAGTTGATAAAAAGGTATTATCCGCAGCCGATGTGGATGAGCTGGGAACCAACAAATATATTGTCACCAAAAATGACAATATAAACAGCATTGCGAGAAAGAATAAGATAAACGTGGCCAAACTTCTGGAATTAAATAATATTTCCATAAAAGACAAACTCAGCCCCGGGCAGATTCTGGTTGTCAGGTAATACAAAACGGGACTGCTGATCGGGAGCGCATTCCCGTAAGGGAGGCGCAAATATAAATAGCCGCGAAAAATAATTACTTATCCTGTCTCTCTTGGGATAATATTCACTTGACAAAATCACGATGATCGGGTATAAAATTTACGTTCGCTTGGATCCGAAAGGACCGGGACGAAGGGAAACACCGGATTGTATTACTTAGCCTTTCGTCACCAGACGAAAGGCTTTTTTGTTGCAAGATGAAAGTTATTCAAACCGTTAAAAAAATGCAGGCTTTTTCCCGTAATCTTCGCGGGCAGGGGAAAAAAATCGCGTTTGTTCCCACCATGGGGTATTTTCACGAAGGCCATCTTCAGCTCATGAAGGAAGCGAGAAAGATGGCTGACTGCGTCGTCGTCAGCATTTATGTCAATCCGACCCAATTCGGTCCCAAAGAGGACTTTTCCAAATATCCCCGCGATTTTGACCGCGATCTGAAAATGGCCAGAAGCGTCGGCGTGGACGTGATTTATTTCCCGTCAAACGAAGAGATGTATCCGGAAGGCTACCAGACGTATGTGGATGTGGAAAATGTCACCCGGAATTTATGCGGGCTGTCGCGTCCGAAGCATTTTCGCGGCGTCACCACAGTTTGCAACAAGTTGTTTAACATTGTCTTGCCGCATGTTGCCATTTTCGGCAAAAAGGATTTTCAGCAGTTCATTACCATCAAACGGATGGTAGATGACCTGAATATGGATCTTAAGATCATCGGCCTGCCCACGGTGCGGGAGGCGGACGGGCTGGCCATGAGTTCCCGCAATAAATATCTGAAAGAAAATGAAAGAACATCCGCTCTGACATTATCCAAATCTCTGCTTTTGGCGCAGACGCTTTATTCCGGCGGTGAGAGAAAAGCATCCGTCATCATCAGGGCAGCGGAAAAACTGATTAGAAAATCTCCTCATGCAATAATCGATTATATTAAAATATGCGATACGGAAACACTCAACGATGTCGATATGATTAAATCTCAGGCGGTTATGGCGTTGGCTGTAAAAGTAGGCGCAACCAGGCTTATTGATAATCATGTTTTCGGTGAAAAGCTGAAGATATAATATTTATTCCCCCCAAGGAGAGTTAAAGCTATGCAAAGTATTATGTTGAAGTCAAAAATTCATCGCGCAACGGTAACGGATGCCGACCTTCATTATGAGGGCAGCATCTCCATTGATGAAAAACTTCTGGAAGAGGCTGGAATTTTTCCCTATGAGCAGGTTGCCATCTACGATGTGGACAACGGCGCAAGATTTACCACTTACGCCATAAAAGGGAAACGCAATTCCGGAACCATCTGCTTAAACGGCGCCGCCGCCCGTATGGTGGCCAAGGGGGATTTGATTATCATCGCCTGTTATGTTATGGCTGAACAGGACGAAGTAAAAAACTGGAAACCGAAGTGCGTCTTCGTCGACGGAAAAAACAAAATTAAAAAACTGCATAAATAATTGTAAAACCGATTACTGCGTCTGGAGGGGAAATGGCTTTTTGGGAAATTAATCCGGCATTGAAATACAAGGTTGCGGATATTGCGCTCGCTTCATGGGGGAGAAAGGAAATTCAGCTTGCTGAAAATGAAATGCCGGGTCTGATGGCGGTACGAAAGAAATACGGGCAGAAAAAGCCTTTGAAGGGAATGAAAATCATGGGCAGCCTGCACATGACCATCCAGACGGCCATGCTCATCGAAACACTCGGGGAACTCGGCGCGAACATCCGCTGGGCCTCCTGCAATATCTTTTCCACACAGGATCATGCGGCGGCGGCCATTGCCAAAAACGGTTCAGCCGCAGTTTTTGCATGGAAGGGCGAATCGCTGGAAGAATACTGGTGGTGCACCGAACAGGCGCTGACCTGGCCGGATGGTTCCGGTCCCCATCTGATTGTGGATGACGGCGGCGATGCAACGCTGATGATTCATCAGGGCGTCAAGGTCGAAAAAAATCCCAAGCTGCTGAAAAAGAAAATCGACAATAAGGAATTCAAAATCATCATGGACCGCCTCGTGCAGTCCTATAAGCGTAATCCCCAAAGATGGCAGAAAATCGCCTCCAAAGTCAGAGGCGTTTCCGAGGAAACAACGACGGGCGTTCACCGCCTATATCAGATGCAGGCGGCGGGCGAGCTTTTATTCCCGGCCATCAACGTCAATGATTCGGTCACCAAATCGAAGTTCGACAATCTTTACGGTTGCCGCGAATCCCTGGCCGACGGCATCAAGCGGGCGACAGATATCATGATTGCCGGCAAGTCCGTTGTTGTGTGCGGTTACGGCGATGTCGGCAAAGGCTGCGCCCAGTCCATGAGGGGATTCGGCGCGCGCGTGATTATTACGGAAATCGATCCCATCTGCGCCCTGCAGGCGGCGATGGAAGGCTACGAAGTCAAGACGATGGATGAAATGGCTCATACGGGCGACATCTTTGTCACGGCGACCGGC
>CAYMWM010000116.1:6038-9931 GCA_964394185.1 uncultured Smithella sp. | reverse complement strand
CTACCGGTTATGAGCCGGTGGCTCTACCAGTTGAGCTATAGGCCCGCCCCTTTCTATGTGTGCACAAAAGTGCGAATTGATATACACAAAAATGAAAGTTGTCAATAATATTTTATTGTTTCGTATAACGTTTCCTCGATTTACTCTTAACTTTATCCAACACTACAGGCTCTTCAATTTCCAGAACCTCATCAACTTCGTCAATTTTTTCAATTGTTTCCACAGAAGAAACCTCTTCTCTTGTCAGGAAATTCGATCTGTCACTAATTCCAAAACGCATACGCAAAACTTTTTCTTCGCGGGAAGTCAGTGTTGTCAGGATTTTTCTTGTCTGCTCCGCCAAATCGATATTAATCGTTGCTTCCGAAGGAGACATAACCCGTTTGTCTTCAATAAAATCACCTAAGTGGCTGTCCTCCTCCTCGCCAATAGGCGTTTCCAGAGAAATGGGTTCTTTAGCGATTTTCAACACTTTTCTTACTTTTTCCAACGGATACTCCATTTTATTAGCAATTTCTTCAGGAGTAGGTTCACGCCCTAATTCCTGCACCAGATATCGCGATGTTCGTATTAATTTATTGATGGTCTCAATCATATGAACAGGAATTCTGATAGTGCGGGCCTGATCGGCAATCGCCCGGGTAATCGCCTGTCTGATCCACCAAGTGGCGTAAGTGGAAAATTTGTAACCCCGCTGGTACTCGAATTTATCCACCGCTTTCATCAAACCGATATTCCCTTCCTGAATCAGATCAAGAAATTGTAAACCGCGATTGGTATACTTTTTGGCAATACTCACGACAAGACGCAAATTGGCTTCCACCAGTGTTCTTTGAGCTATTTCCGCTTTTCTTTCACCTTCTTCGATATTTTTTATAATGGTTTTCAATGTAGAAGTCGGTATCCCCACTTCGTGAGCAATTTGTTTTATCTTTTTCTGTGCCTCGTTAATCTCTGACTTTATTTTTTTTAATGTTTCGATAGAAACATGTGTTTCCCTCTCGATACGTTTATCATCCTTTTTAGATTTTTTTATTTTAGCCCAATATTTATCAATCTGTGCAACTGTCAATCCGGTTTCTTTTTTGTACCGAGCAATCACATTTTCAGCGGTCTCAATCTCGTCGGCGTAAGATCGTAAGCGGGAAATAAAACGATGAATCTGTTTTTTACTGAAACGAATCTTGCGACAAAGCGTAACAATACGTCGTGTATTTATCTCCAATTGAGCATTTAATGCATCTTTCTTTTTTTTAGCCAGGCTGCTGGATTTCAATTTAATTCGCAATGTTTTGTTCTTATCATCAAAATCTTTGATTCTGGCAATCAGTTTGAGGATTCTTTCTTTATGTTCGTCCTCTTCCATAAAGCCTTCTTCATCTTCTATGTTATCTACGACATACTTACTTTTGATTTCACCGGTAAGCAGTTTTTTCCCGATATTTAAGACTTCGTCAATGGAAACGGACAGGCGAAATATTGCCGACATGGTTTCGCGCGCACCCTCTTCGATTTTTTTTGCTATTTCCACTTCGCCTTCACGGCTCAAAAGCGATACCGAGCCCATTTCTCTCAGATACATTTTCACGGGGTCTCCGGATTTTTCTGCGCTGGGAACCAGAGCAAGCGCATCTTTCAGATTCACATCTCCCATATCCTTCATGGACTTTTTCAAAGTCAGCTTTTCACCCTGCTCGGTATCAATGATATCAATATTCTTTTCTCCAAAAAGAGAAATAATATCATCAATTTGCTCCGCGGAAGTCACATCCGGAAGCAAGGCGTCATTGACATCATCATAAGTTAAAAAACCCTTTTCTTCCCCAAGTGAAATTAACTTATTAACTTCGTCGGATTGAACTTCTTTCGCCATCTAGCATCTCCTTCAAATATTTATTTACTTAATCTATGTAATTTAATTCCTTCTCTTTCCTCAAAATACTTTCTTTTTCATAAAGAAGATTACTTATCATGCCTTCATTGCCGGTTTCCTGAGCTTTACTCAATTTTATTTTAATTTGACGATGCTGTTCTTTATACCATCTTCTTTTGAGCTGGAGTACGTTATCATTAAATATTCTACCCAGCATCATATCATCAGCAGGCAATGCTTTTATCATCAGATGAAATATCTTTTCGCGCAATGCCGGATTCACATCGACCGACAAAATCACGCCAACATCAATAAAACCTAATAAATTATAAGCATCAATAATTTTTTTACCTAATTTTTGAATTTCAGGCTGTAAAAAATAATCTAAAATTTTACCATTTTCAACCTGTATAATTTTCTGAGGATACTCCATCATCAGTTGAATCAAATGCAACTCTATCAAATCATTGTTGACATTAAGAACCTGCTTTCTCCGAACCGTTCCTGTTTCATTTTGTGTCGTTCTTTTATATGTTTCCTTTATCAGCAATTCCTCATTGATGCCTGTTTTTTCCGCAATGCGCTTGATAAAAAGATTTTTTTCTTTTTTATCACTGATTTTAGCAATAAATTCTGTGGCTGTTTTAACCATATCCCGTTTATCTTCAAAAGTACTGCCGGTGCCCAATACATTTTCAATATAATAATCACTCAAGGGCTGGGCACGGGATATCAATGCCTCCATTTTTTCTTTGCCGAATTTTCTTACATATTCATCGGGATCGCATTTTTCCGGCAAAATCAAAGCCCGCGCCCTCATTTCGGCACTTAAAAATAATTCCAGACTGCGGTCAAGTGCTTTTTTCCCTGCTTCATCCGGGTCAAACAGCGCGACAACTTCCACCGTATAACGGCGTAAAAGGTCCAGATGATCCCTGGTCAGCGCAGTTCCCAACGTGGCGACAACATTGCAGATACCCGCATTCCACAAGGAAATTAAATCGAAATAACCCTCAACAATCAAGGCAAAGCCTTTTTTGCGAATTTCCTCTTTCGCCTTGTTCAGACCGTATAAATTCTTCCCCTTTATATAAACAGGCGATTCCGGCGAATTGAGATATTTTGGTTCGCCCTTATCCAGAATTCTCCCGCCAAAAGCAATGATCTCGCCAAAAACATTTTCAATCGGGAAAATTAGACGGCCTCGAAATCTGTCGTAAAAGCTCCCTTCTTTACCCGCAATAATCAGTCCGGCCTGCTCAGCCAGTTTCAGAGACACACCGCTTTTCTCAATATATTCCGTCAAAGAACGCCAGGTATCCGGTGCATACCCCAGGCGAAACTGTTTTATCACCTCATCGGTAATACCTCTGCCTTGCAGATACTTGCGGGCGGCGCCACCCGCGTTCGTATACAAATAATTAGAGAATTGCTGCGCCGCCTTTGAATTTACATGAATAATACCTTCCTTTAGTAAATCCTTCTGCCTGCCTTCTTTACCGGAGGATACCGGGGGAAGAACAACTCCGGTCTTTGCCGCCAGCTCCTTAATCGCTTCCGGGAATGATTTATCGGCAATTTTCATCAGAAAAGTAATGGCATTGCCACCCTCCCCGCAACCAAAACAGTAAAAAATCTGTTTATCGCGATTAACTGAAAATGAAGGGGTCTTTTCCTGATGAAAGGGACATAGTCCTGTAAAATTCCTCCCTGCTTTCTTTAAAGTAACATACTCGGAAACAAGATCAACGATATCGATTCTGTTCTTAATCTCTTCAATCTTGCTGTTATCAACGTACACGGGCTATCCTACTCACAATATTCAACGAGAGACGCTTCACTTAGACAAAAACGCTTTAACTTTTTCACCAACAACCTTGCCGTCGGCTACACCGGTCAGTTTGGGCATCACCATTTTCATGACTTTTCCCATGTCCTTGACGGAAACGGCGCCTGCTTCTTCGATTGTTTTTTTGATGATGATATCAACTTCCTCTTCCGACATCTGAGCGGGCATAAA
>CAYMWM010000116.1:5727-6028 GCA_964394185.1 uncultured Smithella sp. | reverse complement strand
CAACCAGATCCGTTCTTCCCCCTTTGGCAAACTGTTCAATGGAATCTTTTCTCTGTTTTATCATTGAAGAAAGAACCTGAAGAACCTCGGCTTCATTTAACGGCCGCATCAAACTGATTTCCTTGTTATGCAGTGTCGATTTAATCATCCGAACGGCAGAAAGCCTTATTTTATCCTGAGACTTTGCGGCCACAACCATATCTTCGTTTAATTTAGCATTGATATCCATAATATTTCACCCTCTAATAACTTAACCTAATTCATCCACAAGTTTTCTGCCTCCGAGAACATGGACGTGCCG
>CAYMWM010000116.1:0-5683 GCA_964394185.1 uncultured Smithella sp. | reverse complement strand
ACCCCCTGGCGTCAATCCCTTTTATCCGGGCCACTTTCTGCACCGCAGTCATCAGATGATTCATAATATCCGTTTTACCGGTATTCACATCCATCAACGTTGCAATATGATTTTTCGGAACGATGACAACATGTACTGGCGCCATCGGATGGATATCATCGAAGGCCAGAACGTTATCATCTTCATATACTTTGGCACAGGGAATTTCACCCCGGACAATTTTACAGAAAATACAATCAGACATGAACATCACCTCCACTACTTTTGTTTTCTTGATAATTTGCTCGTTTCTATGGCTTTTTCCAGGGTAAGTGCGCCTGTGTACAGGGCACGGCCGATAATGACTCCGTAAAATTCACAGTCTTCTATCGCCAGAAGTTTTTCAACATCTGCGATGGATGCCACGCCGCCGGAAGCAATCACCGGAATGCTGACCGCCTTCGCCAACTCTCTTGTCGCCTTAATATTAACGCCTGTTTGCATGCCATCACGTTCAATGTCGGTGTATACGATTGCCTTCACATGGATATCTTCATAATGCCTGGCAAGATCAACTGCTTTTTTCTCAGAAGTTTCTGTCCAACCCCGGATCGCGACATTACCATTTAGGGCGTCAATGCCCAGAATGATTTTACCGGGAAATGCCCTGCAGGATTCACGGACAAGATCTTCATTTTGCAGGGCTGCCGTACCCAGGATAACGCTGGAAATGCCATTGTCCAGATAATATTCAATGGTTTCCATATTCCTTATCCCGCCGCCAACCTGGACAGGAACATCAATATTTTTGGCAATATTCAGAATGATATTCGCGTTGCGGGGCAACCCGGCAACCGAACCATCGAGATCAACGACATGGATTCGTTCAGCACCTTTTTCCATCCAGTTTTTGGCCATCAGGGCAGGATCATCCCCATAGGTTGTAACACGATCAAAATTACCCTGAGCCAAACGGACGCATTTCCCGTCTTTAATATCGATTGCCGGAATAATGATCAAGTACACACCTCTTGGAAAAAAATATGTAATTGTTAACTAAAAAAGATTTCCATAAAAAAATTTTCTGAATTATTTGAACGACTGCATTACGAAAAGTCTGCTTATGTTAAAACTTTGGAAATGATTCAAGAACATCATCCATTCCCTGTTCGGTCAATTGACGGACGGTAACCCATTTTGCTCCGCCCCTAAAAAACGACGCTATCTGAAAAATATCTTCCATCAGCGATTTTTGTGTTTTATCAAAATAACCCCGCCAGATGACGCTGCCGTCAGAGGTTTTAACCAGATGAATTTCAAAAATGACAGATGCCGGATGTTCTGATGAATATTTATAACCGACTCTTTCGACATAACGGAAAACAAATCCTGTTGCTATATAATCTGCCCCCAGCTCTTTGCCGACTTTTTTCAGGTTATCAATAAAAGATCCCTTAAGTTTTTCGGAAGAAATTCTTTTATAAACGCCCTGCACTTTTTCGGAAGGAATCAATTCTATACCTTTCACTTTGCTTAATCTGTCAACAAAGATTTCTTCGACTGTTTTTTCAGCTCCTTCCAGAATTTTACCACTGGAGGATCCTATACCACATATAGGACAAAACACCGTGTTTCCCCCGTTCTCTTCCGCAGTTAAGGATTGAAAAGACAACACCGCTATACGGTTTGTATGCACATCGGTCTGAGCTGCTCCTTCCGCGGCATGAGCTGACACTGAATAAACCAGCATAATGGTCAAAATGAAAAACTTCATGTAATAATTTTTTTTGCAAAGATAATTAAACAACTTTTTTGCCTCTCTTTTTTAAAGTTTCCCTTTGGTGGAAAGGACACCTTTTATATTCTCATTTATAGTTACGGCGTTTTTCAGAGCGCGGGCAAAAGCCTTGAATACAGACTCGATAATATGGTGGTTGTTATCGCCGTATTTAAGATTGATGTGCAATGTGATGTTGCTCTGATCCGTAAACGCCTTAAAAAATTCCTTCACCAGCGCCGGATCAAATCCGCCCATCTTTCTTCGTCCGTATTTAACATTAAAAATCAAGTAAGGGCGACCGGAAATATCCAGGTCAACTTCGCACAAACATTCATCCATCGGCACACAGGCCGAACCGTAACGGTTGATTCCTGTTTTCTTGCCGAGAGCTTTGGCCACAGCCTGTCCGAGGCAAATTCCCAAATCTTCCACCAAATGATGATCATCAATATGCGTATCCCCTTTGCCTCTGACGACAAGCTTCAAAAAACCATGCCGCGCAAAAAGTTCCAGCATGTGATTGAAAAAAGGGATGGTCGTATCAATCCGGCTTCCGGTTGACTTATCAAAATCGATTTCGAGATTGATATCCGTCTCTGTGGTTTTGCGGATAATTTTTGCTTTTCTGGCCATGATAATCTTCTTTTGTTAAATAACCTTGTTCAATGGATATTCTATGATACCCTGAGCGCCTGCTTCCAGGAGCATTGGTATCAAATCACGCATAACTTTCGCGTCCACGATGGATTCAATGGCAAACCATTTATCCGAAGACAGGCTGGAAATCGTGGGAGACTTCAGCGATGGAAGCAGCGACATCACTTTATCCAGATTTTCTTTGGCGACATTCAATTTCAGTCCCACCTTGCCCATCGCCTGCAGGGAACCTGTGAGCATGGTGCTGATTTGTTGAATTTTTTTACGTTTCCAGGGATTCTTCCATGCCGTGTGATTGGCTATCAATTGCGTATTGGTTTTCATCAGCTCATGAATAATTTTAAGTTTATTGGCTTTGATGGTTGAACCGGTTTCCGTCACCTCGACAATGGCATCGACCAGGCCCTCCACCACTTTTGCTTCTGTCGCTCCCCAGGAAAATTCGGCATGAATATTGATATTTCTGTCGGCAAAATATTTTTTCGTAAAATTCACCAGCTCAGTAGATATTTTTTTACCTTCCATATCTTTAATGGATTTGTAGGGAGAATCGTCACGGACAACCAGCACCCAGCGCGCCTGCTGTGTGGAAACCTTGGAATAAATCAGGTCCTGCACAACAACCACATCCGATTCATTTTCCATGATCCAGTCAATTCCCGTCAGACCCAGATCCAGCGTACCGTCTTCCACGTAACGGGACATTTCCTGCGCCCGAACCAGCGTGCACATAATCTCGGGATCATCAATATCAGGGAAATAGCTCCTGCTGTCGTACCTGATACGCCACCCGGCCCTTTTAAACAAATCTATTGTATTTTCTTCCAAACTCCCTTTGGGAATTCCCAATTTCAAAACTTTCATTTATATACTTCCTCAGGATTAAAAATCTTCTCACCCACAACAACAAAATCGTCACCCTGCAATTTCCGGTAGAAACAGGATCTGTGACCTGTATGACAGGCGGCATCTCCTATTTGTTTAACCTGCAAAAGAATTGTATCGTTGTCGCAATCAATAAAAACATCTTTGACCAACTGAACATTTCCTGATGATTCCCCCTTTAACCAGAGTTTCTTACGTGATCTGCTCCAATAGGTAGCCTTGCCGGTTTTCAGGGTTGCCTCCCAGGATTCTTGATTCATGTAAGCCATCATCAAAACTTCTTTAGTTTCAACATCTTGAACAATCGCCGGAATCAGGCCATCACTTTTTTTAAAATCAGGTTCTATCATTTTGCCCTCTTATGTTTATAATTTTACATGTTTAATTGATGAATTGCTTTAAATCAAGAAATATTTTCATATTTAATAATCTCTATTTACAACTTGTCTGAACATTCTTTTTATGGTAGAAAAATCATAATTATTACTTGATGTTTTGCCGGAGGTATTATTTATGTCTTTGCTCTTTGGAGGAATAATTTCCGCCATCTTCGGATTAATCAGTTTAATATTTTTCTGGGCCGATTTTATGACCATTTTCAAAGGCTCCCTGCCGGTATTTCTGCTTTTAGGCGGGGCGTTGGCCGTTTACGTGGGAGTTGACGAGCTTCAGGAAAAAGGCCGGGAGGAAAGACTAAGACAGGAAGAAAAACTGGAGAAGGCACAGCGGGAAATTGATGCCATCAAAGCTCAGGCAGACAGTTACAAGGAAGAATTAGACCGGCTGAAAGAATCCAAACAGTAAATCTTACTCCAACCGATTCATCTCAATTTATCAAAAAACTATCTATATCCCATATTATTTTGCGGCTTTTCATGAAGGTTAAAACTTCACGACAAAGCCGGTTCATTTTTTCGCTGAACAATCATGCCCCAGATCATCAACGCGGCACCTACAGTAATGGCTGAATCGGCCACATTAAATGCCGGCCAGTGGGCTGTTCTGATATAGACATCAAGAAAATCCACCACCGCTCCGAAACGTATCCTGTCAATGAGATTTCCCACCGCTCCGCCAAAAATCAAAGTCAGCGAAAAAATCAGAAGCGTACTTTGAGATTCGCTTTTCACGATGTAATAAATAATCAGCCCGATAACCGCCACAGTAATTCCGGTAAAGAAAATATAGCGGAATGTCTCGGACATATTGGCCAGGAATCCGAAAGCCGCGCCGCGATTCATCACATAGACAAGATTAAAAAAACCTTCAATCACCGGATAGGATTCATGGAGAGAGAATCTCTGCACAATAGCCGCTTTTGTAATCTGATCCAGCACAACGATGACAGCCGCGCCAATAATGAAAATTAAGATATTTTTTTTCAAGGACATCTCCTTCAAAACTTTTTTATAAATTCGGCAGACAGCGGGCGCAAACCGTCGGATGCTCAGCGTTGGCGCCTACTGATTCCTCATAAATCCAGCAGCGTTCGCATTTGGCACCACGGGCTTTTTCCACACCGACAAGCAAGCCTTCGATTTCTGCGCTCTTGAAGGGCGTGGCGATATCCTTCGCGTCGGCCAGCTGCAGTTGCGACACAATCAAAAGCGATCGCATATCTTCGAGATGCGTGGCAAACAAATTGCGCAATTTCTCGGGCGCGGCGATCGTAATGCGCGCATCCAGTGAATGCCCTATCAGTTTTTCTTTTCTGGCCTGTTCAACCGCTTTGGCAATCTCTGCCTTGGCGTCGATCATTGCTTTCCAGCTGTCACCCAGTTCCGCATTGAAATATTTCTCATCCACCTTCGGGAATTGCGTCAGGTGAATACTTTCCTCTTTGTTATTCCAGGCAGGCATTGCCGACCATACTTCTTCCGATGTGAATGTAAGAATCGGCGCAAGCAATCTGGTCATCGAATCCAGAATAATGAACATCGCGGTCTGGCCGGAACGGCGCACCGTGGAGGCGGCCTTGTTCGTGTATAACCTGTCTTTCAATACATCAAGATAAAGCGCGCTCAAATCAACCGTGCAGTAATTATACAGTGTGTAGAAAACGACATGGAACTGAAAGCGCTCATAGGCTTCCGTCACGCGCTTGATGACTTCCTGCAGGCGATGCAGCGCCCACTTATCTATTTCCGTCATCTGGTCGTAGGGAACCGAATCCTTATCCACATTAAAATCGTAGAGATTGCCTAAAATAAACCGGCTGGTATTGCGGATACGCCGGTAAGCTTCCATCAGGCGTTTGAGAATTTCATCCGAAATCCGTATGTCGTCCGTGTAATCTTCCGCCGCTACCCACAGGCGCAGGATTTCCGCTCCGAATTTATCAATCGCTTCTTCAACAGAAAGACCGATTGCCTTAAACATTTT
>CAYMWM010000115.1:0-9962 GCA_964394185.1 uncultured Smithella sp. | reverse complement strand
CGAGGTTGTCCCGTCGCTGTAAGTCTTTAAATTGCCCGCAGTATCGTAGGTAAAGCCGATGTTTTTCACATTGGAGCCTGCGGCATTGTACTCAACAATTTGCGTCATGCGGTTGGCGTTGTCATAGGTATATTCGATGCGCTGGCACGCGATAATGAAATGGGCAAGCACATACAATTGCAGATGGAAATTAAATTGGGCGGCGATAAGCGAAGGCGGCAAGGTGCAGCGCCCTGCTTTGCGCACCCGCAAACAGACGTCATCCGGCAATTGAACAAATGTTGATGTCCCTCTGCCGCGCATTTTGCTTATGTTTGATCTCTTTTGCTTCATTTCCATTCTATCGCTACTCATTTAATAGGGCGCTGTTGTACCCTATTTCCCGCCTTAAATAGGAAATCTTCCTTCATCTGTCATTCCAGCGCAGGCGGGAATCCAAGAAAAAATGATTATATGAATTAAAGTATTTCATTATATAAATCTTTCCAGTCAGGATTTTTCTCTTCAATGAGTCTTATTTTCCACTTTCTATTCCACTTCTTCATTTGTCTTTCTCTCAATATAGCTTCGTCTATTTCACTATAATGTTCATAATATACAAGAGAATGAACATTATAATCTTTTGTAAATCCATCCATTAATTTTTGTTTATGTTCATAAACTCTTTTAACTAAATCATTTGTAACACCAATGTATAAAGTCCCGTTCTTTTTGCTGGTCAGAATATATACATAATACTGTTTCATAAATACTGGATTCCCGCCTTCGCGGGAATGACAAATTATTCATCTATTTCAACTGTTAGCAAATCAAATCCAAAAGTTTTTTGCCGCCTTTCTCCATAATAATTTCCGCAAGTCGCCTGCCCAGTTCCTTTGCTTCTTCCCGTGTACCGCTTATTGTATCACGAATCACTGTTGTGCCGTTAGGCGCAGCAATCATACCTTCCAGTGACAGCCTGCCTTTTTCCAGTTTACCCAGCGCCGCTATCGGCAGACGGCATCCGCCGCCCAGCGTCCGTAAAAAAGAGCGCTCAGCTTCAACTTCCACAGCGGTTGCCGCATCATTTAACACGGCGCAGGCTTTTGCCAGTTCAATATCGGTTTTGCGAATCTGCAATCCCAGCGCGCCCTGACCGACCGCGGGCAGCATGGTTTCCACCGGCAGAAATTGCGTAATCCTTTGTGCCAATCCCATGCGCTTCAACCCCGCCGCCGCCAGAATGACGCCGGTAAGGTTTTCCGTTTCTATCTTTTTCAACCGCGTATCCAGATTGCCGCGCAGAGGCACAATGCTGACATCGGGTAGCAGCGCCTTGATCTGAGCGCCGCGCCTCTGGGAACCGGTGCCGATTTTCGCCCCTTTGGGCATGAACTCCATTTTAATATTGTCGCGCGCCACCAGCACATCACGAACATCTTCGCGCGGCAGGATGGCCGCGAACATCAAGCCTTCCGGCGTGTCCCCCGGAACATCCTTCATGCTGTGAACCGCCAGATCAATGCTGCCGGAAAGCAGGGCCTCCTCAATTTCCTTGACGAAAACACCCTGGCCGCCGATGGTCAGCAGAGACACATCCTGCATGATGTCGCCGCTGGTTTTGATAACGCATATTTCGAGGTTTGCGTCCGGCATTATCTTTTTTATTTTGTCGGCAACAAAATTTGTCTGGGTCAATGCCAGTTTGCTGCCGCGTGTGCCTATTTTCAAATTCATAAAAATCCTGACTTAATATTTCTAAAATTTTCAATCCAAACGGAAAAGACGCCGCACCGCCGCCACAATATCGCGGGAGCTGATATCGGAGCTTTCTTCCTTTAAAACCGTCACCGGAGAATGCAGCACCTTGTTCACGATGGACTTGACCAGAATATCAATTTTTTCCTGATCCTCTTTACCAAGATGACTCATCCAGCCGGATGCCTTTTCCATCTCGTCTTTCATAATCTCTTCGGCCTTGTTGCGCAGCGATACGATGGTCGGCACGGATTCCAGTTCCTTCTGCCAGTTGATATATCTCGCCACTTCCTCTTCGACAATCATTTCCGCTTTAATCGCTTCCTTTTTACGGACATTCATATTTTCGTCAACAATGTCCTGAAGGTTGTCAATATTGTAAAGATAAATATTTTCCAGCGAGCTTGCCGCCGGTTCGATGTCGCGCGGGACGGCGATATCAATCAGAAACAGCAGACGGTTTTTACGCTGGTGATGAATTTTTTTGAGCATATCGGCGGTAACGATAAATTCAGACGCTCCGGTGGAACTGATAACAATATCCGCCTCAACGAGTTTTGCCTCCAGTGCGGCAAGCGATGCCGCTTCTCCATGAAATTTTTCCGCCAGAAGCTCGGCCTGCGCCAGTGACCTGTTGGCAATGATTATCGATTGCGCTCCCTTGCTGATGAGTTGCTGACCCGTCAATTCGGCCATCTCTCCGGCCCCGATTAACAGGATTTTCTTACCGTCGAGCGAGCCGAATATCTTCTTGGCCAGTTCCACGGCGGCATGACTGACCGAAACAGGATTGACCGCGATACCTGTTTCCGACCGGACACGCTTGGCCGCGCGAAAAGAACAGTGCATCAGACGATTCAAAACAACACCGGTCGCGTACTTTTCCAGCGCTTCCCGATAGGCTTCCTTGACCTGCCCGAGAATCTGCGCCTCGCCCATGACCATCGAGTCAAGGCTTGATGCCACGCGGAAAATATGGCGCACGGCTTCTTCACCGCGATATTCATAAAAGCATCCAGCCGCTTCTTTTTCAGTCAAGCCACCGTTTTGCGCCAGGAAATCCCGGAGATCGTTTATCGCTTTTCCGCTTTCCTCTATGCTGGCAATAATTTCTACACGGTTACAGGTGGAAAGATACAGAACTTCCTCCACACCGTTTAAAGAAAGAAGGCGGGGGAGCAAATCATTTTTCTCCGTATAGCCGGCAAATATTTTTTCCCGGACGGCAACGGACGCTGTTTTATGATTTAAGCCAGTTAATACAATCATGTTTTAAATAAAGTTATGCAAAGTTGAAAAACAAAATCTCACGCTTGCATAGGATAACATAAGAAGAATAAAAGCGGCTCCGGAAAATAAAGCCATCCGGTACCCCCGCCAGCCGATAGCCAGACGTTGATGCAGAAGAAATCCGTAGACAATCCAGCCGGCAAACGTCCAGATGATTTTCGGGTCCTTAAGCCAGCCCGACGCCCAGCTTAATTCCGCGAAAACCGCCCCGGCAATAATCCCCACACTTAATACCGGAAAACCCCACACCAGGCAGATGTGATTAATTCTGTCCAGCTCATTTAACGAGGGCAGCAGTTTTATCATTCTGCTTAATTTCTTATTTTTTAGGAGCCAGTCCTGGGTGATAAACATGACTCCGGCGCACGACGCAATGATAAACAAAGCCTCGCCGACAATGGTCAGAAATAAATGGACGCTGGTGAGCGGGCTGCGAAGATTGTCCGGCAGCAGAGTCCGTCCCGCTTCCTGTCCGGCGGCTAAAATCATAAAAAGCAGAATAAAAGGAGCGACACAAACACCAAGTATTCTTGTTTTAGTCTTAAATTGCAGGATAAGATAAACGCCGCTTACCGACCAGGCGCACAGGGAAAAAAAATCACGCGAATTCATATTAGTGAGACCGGTGGAATTGACGACTACGAAGAGCAAGTCAATGGTCAGAAGACCAAAGACAACAGCCAGAATCCACGTGGAAATCCTGGCCAGCCTTACTTTTTTAACAAGAAGTGAAAACAGATATCCGGCTGTGCTTACGGCGCAGAGGGCAAAGGCAATCTTAAATGAAATCAGTCCCAATTCATTAAAATTCAATATCGACCTCCTCACCGGTACTGTTCTTCACAATCTCCCGAACCATTTTTTCGTCCTTATTTTTGATGGCATCCATGATTCCCGCCGCCAGCATTGCATTAAACCAGTCTTTTCCCTTACCCTCGTTTCTTGCCATTTTGACTCGCAGGTTGCCTAAAATATTTAGAAATATTTCATATTCACTGCCGTATTTTAATTCCAGTTCTTCACGCAGGTGACGGGCAAGGGCCGGGCTTTTACCGCCTGTACCTATCGCCATGGATAAATCCCCTTTTTGAACTAGTGAAGGCAGAATAAAATCGCACTTCTGCGGGTCATCGACAATATTTACGGGAATGCCTTTGCTGCGGGCATCCAATGATATTTGAGCGTTGGTTTTTTCATCATCAGTCGCCCCGATAATTAAAGCTGCCCCGTCAATCAAATTGCCCGAATACTGGGCGGCAATATGATGGATAACGTTTTTCTCTTTCATTTCGGTAAGTTCGGGCACCAGTTGCGGGCTGATGATTAAAACCTCTGCGCCGCAATCCAGAAGCCTTTCTGCTTTCCTTGCGGCAACTTCCCCGCCGCCTACAACGATACATTTTTTACCTTTAATGTCCAAAAAAACAGGATAGTATTTCAAGGCTTTCCTTTCTGTAAAGGTATAAAATTACTTTATTAAAAACAGGTTTGCAAGTTATCATGAAGGGGGGCAAATTACAAGCTGCTGATAATAATTACTTACGAATGCCGGGATGATGAGGTTGTTGAAAAACCACTTTTTTAGGGGCTGTATAAAAATGATCAGATTCAAGGCGCGCAAAAACCGAACTGCGAGGCGTATATGGAAATACGTTGAGTGGTGCGGTTTGCAGCTGAGCGCAGCAGATGGGCGGTTTTTAACAGCCCCATTATATCATTCAGATACTTCCACCCTGTTGCGCCCGTTCTTTTTAGCCTTGTACATAGCCTCATCCGCGCGGAAAATCGTTTTTTCGACATCTTCATTTTTGCGGTGCTCGGCAAGTCCGACAGAAACAGTAATTTTTGTATTTTGACCAAAATTGAGATTTATGCTCTCTTCAACGCGGGAACGAATTCTTTCGGCAAAAATTTTCGCTTCATTAAGATCCGTTTGAGTAAGCACAACCAGGAACTCCTCTCCTCCATAACGGCCACATATGTCAGTTTTGCGCAAAACAGACCTTATGACAGTAGAAAACGTTTTCAAAACGTTATCGCCGGCCTGATGCCCAAATGAGTCATTAACATTTTTAAATTTATCAAGATCCAGCATAGCCAGGGAAAAAACAGATCCTGAACGAATCGAGCGGTTATTTTCCGTCTCCAGAAGTTCCATCAGGTGACGGCGATTGAAAAAACCCGTCAAGTCATCGCGAATAGCCATTTCCTTAATTGTGTCAAGGGAGACTTGCAGTTCTTTTCGGCTGGTGGCCAAAGCATGACGCAGGGCACTGATGTTGCCACCTATAAAAGAAACGGAAATCAGGACGACAGCCAGAGCAAGCCAGTGGAAAATTTCAATTTTAAGTATAATGTCTTGAGAACGAAAAACATACAGTAAAAAAATATCAATGCCATAAGTTATCAGAATAAAAGCACTCACGTTCAAAAACTGTTGTGTATGAAGACGAAAGATACCAAACAGCATTATTAGTATATAGAGTGAAAAAAGAATACCTCTGGCTTCATAAATAAAAAATATAGCATACATTACAACCAGGCTGGCCAGGCAAATCTGAACGGAAGTCAGGCTGGGATCCTTCATCCGTTTGTTCAAGCCGGAACGGAAAACAATATATAAAAAAACATTAATAATCAGAATCATTATCAAGTTTCCGTAAAATGCCTTCAATCCCATGATGCCCGCATTATATGCCATATAGCCCAGGGGCAGATTTAAGATATAAATAAATAAAGATATGAAAAAACGGCCCAGGCGCAGAGCCTGCTGGGGATCCTCTTTGGGGATGATGGAAAAATCCTGGGCCAGTGTGGATAGATAAAAGGTCAGCTTGGAAATTTTTCTCGCGATTCCGTTGATATTAAGAGATCGTTTATGAGCCATATATGTTTAGAAAAATCCGTTTAATCAATGCAATCAGCAAATATTTTGTCTTTATTTAAGACATTTGTAATCATAAAATCAGGTATAAAGCTACATAAACTTGAGGCTCTAAAGGAGATGGATATTTTCCTTAATATTAATTGATTTTATTATGGTTAATTAGATTTTGAGCAAAATAAAGCGAAACGGAGGGTATTTGACTCTCCGGTTCGCATATTAAAGACTTGGCAATTTCAATAGTTTTTGCTTTTAGGATGGAAGTTTTAAAATATGACTCTTCGGCCATTGTATCTTTCTTTGTCGTAATATTTGTCAACTTCGACCAGCTTTAATTTATCGATGACAACCTCCAGTCCCGTGGTAGCAATGTCTCCACGCTCCAGGCTGACCATACGCCCGAAATCTCCTCTGACAATCATATCGACGGCGGCAATGCCGAACCATCTGGCCATCAGGCGGTCATGGGCTGAAGGCGTTCCGCCGCGCTGCAGATGGCTCAGGGATATGTGACGTGATTCCAATCCGGTTTTTCTTTCAATTTCACCGGCAACATAACCGCCGATCCCCCCCACGGACACATGTCCAAAATCATCAATATTGCCGTCTTTCAGGATTTCCTGTTTGCCCACAAGCTTGGCCCCTTCGGCAACAACGATAATGGAATAATTTATTTCCCTGCCTTTCCTTTCCCGCAGAAGCTCGCAAACTTTATCCATGTCAAAAGGATATTCAGGAATCAGGATAATATAAGCTCCGCTGCATTCTCCTCCGCGCAGGGCAAGCCAGCCGGCGTGACGCCCCATGGTCTCAACCACAAAAATACGGCCATGTGAGCCTGCCGTCGTCCTCAGGCGGTCAATTTCTTCCGTAATAATATTCACTGCCGTGTCAAATCCGAGCGAATATTCCGTACCCGCCAGATCGCTGTCTATCGTCTTGGGAATGCCTACCGTTTTAATGCCCAGCTTGTGCAGTTTATAAGCAACACCTAAAGTATCCTCTCCGCCAATGGCAACAATAGCGTCAATACCGAGTTTCTTGATATTATCAAGCACTCTTCCCGAGCGGTCATTTTTGGGATTAAAGGGATTGGTCCGCGATGTCCCCAGATTTGTCCCTCCATAACGGTCCCATGCGCGGACAATTTCTTCGTCCAAAGGTTTTATGTAGCGGACACAGCTCCTGGGATCGTTGGGCTCAACTTCAATGATGCCCTTCCAGCCTTCAACAATACCGACAACCTCAAATGACACCGAACGGTTTGCAGCTATCCGGGAATCGAGCGCACTTTTTGTAACCCATTTTATTGCTCCGTTCAAACCGGGGCAATCTCCTCCACCCGTTAATACCGCTATTTTCATTTTCATATTTACTCTCCGGATTATTGCAAATTTAAAAGGTGTTAAAATAGTTCTGCAGAATACGGCAAAGAAATCATGTTTTTTTTATAAGAAAAACTGTTCCCCGTGTCAACAACATATTACTGCAAAACCGATAAGTTTTCTACATTAAGTTTATTCAGGATGCTTGAAATATTATAAAAAAAACTATATAGTTATAAAAAAAGCAAAACAGGATTTTTCATGACTGAAAAAGAAACGGGAAAATGGCTGAAAATCGAAATATCGGCTCCCGAAGAGTTTATGGATGCATTGGGAAATTTTCTGACCGATGCAGGAGCGCAGGGTGTTTTTCAGGAATCTCAGGTTCCTCAGCAGGCCGCCGGAGATTTTCCGGATCCGCCGATTGAAGACATCCTCAAAGCCTATTTCCCTCATGACAGCCGCATGGAAAAACGGCTGGCTGCCCTGCAAAAATATATAGAAAGCATCTCCGAGATATTCCCCGACCTGGAAAAACCATCTGTTAAAACAGAAATCATTTGCGACCCTGACTGGGGAGAACAATGGAAAAAATATTTCAAGCCTCTGAGAGTGAGCAAGAATATTATTGTCAAACCGACATGGGAAAGATACACGCCGTCCAGCCGAGATATCGTTATTGATATTGACCCTGGTATGGCCTTCGGCACCGGTCAACACGCATCTACAAGAATGTGCATAGAGGCCATTGAAGATATCATTATGAACGACCGTTCCATTAAAGAATGGAAAGTTCTGGATATGGGCTGCGGCACCGGTATCCTGGGAATAACAGCCGCCAAAGTAGGCGCTCAGGACGTCATCTGCACGGATATTGACAAAAAAGCTGTTGAAATTGCCGGTGAAAACGCAGTGATTAATAATGTAAAAAAATCTTTACGCATTCTAAATAAAAACGCGTCCGCGATAAACGAACCGCGCAACTTAATTATTGCCAACCTTACATCCAAACTGCTTCTGGAACTCCGGCCTCACCTGATTGAATTGCTATTGCCGGAGGGCTATCTGATTATTTCAGGCATCATAGAGCAGGACGCAAAAAATGTTGAGAAACAATTTTCGGCGGCTCCCCTTGCCCTTAATCGAGTCCTGACGGAAAAAGAATGGGTCTGCTATGTGTTCAGGAAAAAAACAGCAAAAACTAAGCATTAAAATACCATCGCCGAATTTTTTTGAGGATATTTAAGTTTTGACCATTCCCCGAATATACAGCCCGGAATCCCTGGAAAACAAAACAACTTGCGAACTGGGACACGACAACTTAAAATATTTGAAACAGGTCATGCGCCTGAAACAGGGCGACAGAATTAATATCTTTGACGGTTATGGCCGGGAGTTCGAAGCGGTAATCGAAAGTTTCTCCGCAAAAACAGTTTTGGTAATGCTGGGGGAAATCATCCCGGCATCAGACAAGGAAATCAAAATCACACTGGCACAGGCTATACCCAAAGCAAAAAAGATGGATGTTATCGTAAAAAGCGCCGCCGAACTGGGCACAGATATAATTATTCCTTTTGCTGCAGCAAGATCAGTCAGTCATATTACCGATGAAAAAAGCTCCCTGAAAGTCGCCCGCTGGCAAAAGATAACCCGTGAAGCAGCGCGTTCAAGCCATAGCAGCCACATTACCGACGTATCAAATGTATTATCCTTTGCCGATATGCTTTCTTCAGCTTCCAAAGATGCTTTAAAATTAATTTTCTGGGAAGAGGAATCTCAAAAAACAATTAAGGATGTCTTAACTGATGAGTCCACTGCCACTGTAAAAGAATTTTTCGTTGTTGTTGGACCGGAAGGCGGTTTTTCCAAAGATGAGGTCATGAAAACAAAAGAAGCCGGATTTATTTCGGTTAGCTTAGGAAGGCAGATTTTAAAGGTGGAAACGGCGGCGGCGGCAATATTATCAATCATCCAGTATGAAAAGGGCATCTTTGGCAAAAAAACACAGGGGGTAAAAAATGACTTTTTATAAATATGCCGGATTCTGGCGGCGTTTTATCGCGTATATGATAGACGGAATCATTATCAGTATTGTTCTTTTTATTTTAGCGCTTATTGGAGGAATAGCCTTTTTCGCCGGAACGAAGTCCAACGGCAATAACGCATGGATTTCCGAAATGAGCAATCCAGAACAAATGCTCTCTTTAACATTATGGTTCTGGATTTTTTCAACATTGGTAAACATCGCCTATTTCACTTATTTTCATGGCACAACAGGCAAGACTCCGGGAAAAATGCTTTTGGGGTTGCAGGTTGTTTCGATCGAAGGAAATCATATTTCTTTTGGAACAGCCTTTTTAAGGTCTGTCGGTTACCTGGTCTCGAGTCTGATTTTCTGCCTCGGATACATCTGGATTATGTTTGATAATAAAAAACAGGGGTGGCACGACAAAATCGCAGGCACAGTAGTCATCATCAGGGAAAATGCAGACCCAAGCTCCGGAATATTCATTTCCGGCAATTCTTCTTCTGATAAAACTCCACAACCGGCTAAACCGCCTGAAAACAATAGTGATTAGACGGGCAACAGCCTAAATGTGGGGAAAAAATACCTTGACAAAAGAAATCTTATTCTATAGACGATTGCATTACTTTTGAGGATTACCTCAATCCATCGGGTCGGTAGCTCAGTCGGTAGAGCATCGGACTGAAAATCCGAGTGTCGA
>CAYMWM010000114.1:5048-10006 GCA_964394185.1 uncultured Smithella sp. | reverse complement strand
CAGCGAAAATGCTTATCGGTTGGCCGTGTTTGATAAAAGGATCACTGAATTTGAGCCAATCGCAATCCAACTAAAAGACCAACAATTCCTCGAAGCGATCGATGCAACAGAGCGCGATATATGTAATTTCTTTGGATTGCCAGAGCATATGCTCAACCGGGGTAAAGAAGCCTACAACAGCAATGAGCAGAAATACATCGAATACCTGCAGGGGACGCTGGATGCCTATCTGGTACCCTGGGAAGAAGCAGCCAGGATCAAGTGGCTTTCAAACGAAGAGCAGCCGTATACCTATTTCAAATTCATCCGAGAAGCCCTTTTGAGGATGGATAGTAAAGCACGAGCCGACACGGAAGCTGTAAGGATCCAAAGCGGCATGCTGACACCGAATGAAGCGCGTGAAAAGGAAGATATGAGCGCGTACGCTGACGGTGATCAATATTACATGGCGAGTAATATCTCGCCAATTGGAGGTAATTCAAATGAATCAGCAACCAGATAACAAGGAATTGGCGACAGTTTTATTCTCTTTGCCAACCGTGAACAAATTAGATCTACCATCGCGGGCGGAGCTCCTTCCAAAAATTGAGAGCGGAGAAATCGATCATCTCGATTTTCGGGCAAATGTTTTCAGCCCTAAAGCTGAAAACCTCAACCCTTATCGGTTCAAAGACGAGGATATGGTCTCTTTTGCAGGATCCTTTGAGGGACAGCCATATCTTCGCGATCATTCCACTTACTCCATCGATTCCAGGGATGGAACGATCGTTTCAGCCACCTTCAAAGACAATTGGATCCAGGTGGATGTCAGCCTGACCACCAGGCGCGGGATGGTCGATTACCTCGAAGGCAAGATGGACCGCTTTTCCATCGGATGGTTCTACAAGGATGCCATCTGTTCCATCTGCGGTAATTCCTGGTTTGGTCAAGATTGTGACCACTGGCCCGGACTGAATTACCGAGTAGGCAATGAAACCAAAATGTGCGTTTTGACCTTCGTCAGCCCGCGGGGTAAGGAAGTATCCGCGGTTAATGTACCAGCGGTACAGGGAACGGGGATCACCGGCGCATTGATGGAAGCCAAGTTATCCCAATTTTCTAGTGTTGTTTTTGAAACTGCGATCAGCCCGTCTGCGGAAAAATCCAGCATAACCGAGGCGGATATAGAGATCGAACGCGAGGCGCAAGCTCTGCGTGAACGTATCAACATAATTTTGAAAAAGGAGTAGCAAAATGTTTGATCTAAAACCGTATCTTGACGCTGTAAACGCGGCAAAAGACGAGGAGCAGCGAATCGCGAACGAGATCCACACGCTCCTGTCGGACGGGACCGAGGAAAGCAAGCTCAAGGCCGTTGCCGATCTGCAACCTCAGCTGGATGAGGTGCAGACGAAACTCGCCAAAGCCGAATCCCTCTACGAGTCGATGCAAAAGGCCAACCGGCCCAATGACATCGCCAAGAACTTCGTCCCGATCAGCAACTCGCAGCCTGCAGACGAGGTCGACCAACAGCCGACTACGATCAAGAGGGCAGAATTCAACAAACTGTCCGTGAATGATCAGGCTAAGTTCATCCGCTCAAGCGGCACCGTGGAGGACTAAGGTCCTTCAACCACCCAAATATTGGTAAATATTTATTGGTAAAAGGAGAAATCCATCATGTCAAACACTTTAACCGGTTTGATCCCAACGATCTACAAAGCTCTCGATGTTGTTTTGCGTGAGCTCACCGGGTTTATCCCGGCGGTGACTTTGGACGCCTCAGCTGAGGCGGTTGCCAAAAACCAGACCCTTTCATACCCGATCACCGCTGCAGCGTCGGCTGGCACAATCGCTCCTGCTGCGACCGGGCCTGACCCCTCGGCTCAGACTGTCTCCCCCGGGACGATCACAATCTCGAAATTCCGGAGCACTTCGTTCTTCTGGGAGGGCGAAGAGCAAAAAGGGGTTGGCGGGTTGTATAACGCCATCCTGCAGGACCAGTTTGCTCAATCGATGCGGACCTTGGTAAACGAAGTCGAAGCTGACCTGGCTGCTCTGTATGTCTATTCCTCCCGTGCCTATGGCACGGCAGGAACCACCCCGTTCGACAGCACCAACAAGCTGACATTCATGGCTCAGCTCTTGAAGATGCTGAAGGACAATGGGGCACCCCAGAGTGATCTTCAGCTGGTTATCGATACCACCGCTGGCGCTGCACTGCGTTCTCTCGTTGAGCTCTGGAAGGCCAACGAATCTGGCAGCGCGGATCTCTTACGCCGCGGTGTTTTGCTCGATCTCATGAGCATGGCCATTCGCGAAAGCGCCCAGGTCAAGACCCACACCAAGGGCACCGGCTCTTCCTATGCTGTCGATCTGACCGCAGGGTATGCTGCCGGGAGTACCACCGTCCATATTGATGGTGGAACCGGAACGATCGTAGCGGGCGATATTCTGACCAACACCAAGACTGGACGTGACACGAACAAGTACGTAATCAAAACCGGTTTTGCCGGCGATGGCGACGGTGATATCGTGCTGCAGAACCCGGGGAACAAGGTTGCTTGGGTGAACAACGATCCCGTTGCAGTTGGCAATGGCTACACTGCCAACATGGCATTCAGCCGATCAGCTATTCAATTGCTTGTGCGTCCTCCCGCCATGCCCGATGGCGGTGATTCTGCGGATGATGTCACCTACATCACGGATCCTCAGACTGGCATCACCTTCCAGGTTGCCATGTATCGCCAGTACCGCCGCATTGCCTACGAAGTAGGCCTGGCCTGGGGTGTGAAAGCCGTGAAGCCAGAAGTGATCGTCACTCTGCTTGGATAAGAGAGACAAACGATTGAACATATGGGAGGGGGATCTTCTCCCTCCCATTATCAGAATGAGGTTCAAATGACCACAAGCGCTCAATCGTACTGCACAGCTGATGAAATCTTGAGAGAGTTTGGCAGGAGCGTTTCTCCAGAAACACTCATGGAGAAAGTTGAATCTGCCAGTATCACACTAAAAAGCAAGATTGGTAATTTCATCCCTATAAATGCGATCAAGACCTTTGAAGCCTCCAGATTGAATGCACGGGAAAATCGGATTTACTTTTCTTCTCTGCTTGAGCCCATCAGCATAAAAAAGAATGGAGAAGCCCTAAATTCTGATGAATATGAATTACTGCCGCAGGAGCGCCTTTGGGAAAATGGTCCATACATTGGGATCGAATTCGACTCCCTGATCTGTGATGATGAAATCGAAATCACAGGATTTTGGGGTCTTTACCAGGAAGAGAAAGACCTCGGTATTTCTGGAAGCCAAACAACGACCAGCGTAACCACACTGGATGTGACAAATGCCGGCGTGATCAGCGTTGGGATGATCCTCCAGATCGAAGATGAACAAGAAACCGTCACAGAAGGGAAGGGATCACTCAAAAGCCCAAGCCCAACCAAAGCTACTTCGAAAGTCAATGGGGCAATCGTTGATATTGAGTCTGAACAGATCATTGTTGTCGACAATGGAAGTGAATTTCACCCGGGCGAAGTTTTGCGAATCGATAGTGAAGACATGTATATCGAGAAAATCGCAACCAATTCTTTGACCGTGATCAGGGGATGGAATGGCTCAAGCCCAGCAAATCATGTTGATGACTCGGATGTTTACGTGTATCGATCTTTTTCTGTGGTTCGAGGAGTCAACGGAACAACGGCAGCAATCCATTCAACCAAAGAGATCTACCAACTTACACCGCCTGCTGATGTGAATTATATGTGTCGCCAGGTGGCTATTCTTATGCAAATGAAATCGGAATCCGGATTCCAAGGTCGGGTAGGAAATGCCGAGACAGGTGAATCCGGATTTTATAGTGAATTTCCTCCCAAACAACTTGAGGAAATTCGAAGCCATTATCCCAATCTGGAGTAGAGAAATTGGCTGGCAACGATGCATTGATGGAGATGGAAGGGATGCAGGAGGTTCTGAATCAAATGAGCTTCCTGAATTCGATGCATATAAACGAGGAGTACCTCATTCCGGGTATGAAGAATATCGGCACCTCGGTAAAGAAAGTGGAGAAGCAGAACATTCCTTCATTCAGCGGCAAAACGCAGAAATCTCTATCTTCCAAAATCAGCACAAACGGCATTGGCGCGGTGACCATTACCATCGGTCCGAGTTCTAAACGGCGTTATGTCTTCAATTTTATCGAAGGCGGCGCCCAATGGAAAGGATCTGGACAGGTAAAAAATCAATCCTATCTGCCTGCACCGAAATTGGTGAGTTGGATCCAGAAGAAACTAGGAGCCGGCGATGAAGACGCACTCCGGGTGGCATTTCGGGTGGCCAAATCAATCGGACAACGTGGTTTACCTGCCAGACCGATCGTCATGCCAACGGTGGAAGAAGTCAGAGGATTCGTTGTGTCAAGCTTGAATGAGATCATCAACCGGATGGTCGAGGAGATCCATAAACATGACAACGGCTAATCTATGGGGCGTGGAATTATGGGGTTCGGCTCTTACCAAGACATGGGGAACGATCAAGGATGGCCAGAACAAGCGTTTGATCTCGTATGAATTCGATAAACTGCCCGAGGCGATCAAAACCTTTCCATGCGCATTGTCTTTCTTGGGAACCGAACCAACCAGTGTCGATTACAGCATGGGTGGGTTGAACGAGGTCAAATGGCTTGGGCAGTCTGAGTTTCACCTGACCGCTGATCTCAGGAAAGCCAGCGCCTCTTATGTTTGGCAATTTTATCGGAGGATCGTTGAAGCGGCAGCCAAGAGCCTCACTTTGGGAGGGCTGGTACAGGAATTCAAGATCAATGCCACGAAATCACTCGAGCTTTCGAGCCTGCAGTACGGAGCTGAGACAGAACACTGGGGCCTGGTGGTGCATTGGGAAGTGCTTGAAAGCCTGGTTGGGAAGCTGACCGTTGGCGTGTAAAAGGTTGTAGAAATTCCATTCCACGCGAGGTTTGC
>CAYMWM010000114.1:0-5038 GCA_964394185.1 uncultured Smithella sp. | reverse complement strand
CTCCTCGCAATGACAGAAAGAGGAAAAAATGGCAACTATCTTAGGCAAGGTTCAAATTGGTAAGGAATCGGCACTGGCACACGGCACCGGCGTGGCTGCCACTGTGTTGTTGCCGATCAAGCAGAAGGCAATGCCAATCGACAGAAAGGTGACACCGATCGACCATGATATCGGCGCCAACGTGGAGGTTGTCGACAACCTGGTGCAGGGACGGTTGGTAAAAGATACGCTATCGTGGGACCAGGGCGCCTTCCAGCTTTTTCCGTATCTGCTATCTGCTTTTTCAAAGGGTGGCGTCACCCCCGTCGAGCAAACCACAGATCAAGATGATTTTCTGTGGGATCACGAGCCCGCCCTTGATTCATCGGACAACGAGCAAGATTCATTCACGATCGAGCGCGGGGATAACATCCAAGCGTACGAGCATAACTACTGCATGTTCGAGCGGATCAAGATCTCGAGCCAAGTGAACCAGGATGGCGGAGAAAACAGCGTCAAGATCGACGCGGATTATTTCGCCAGGGAGAATGTCGCTTCTGCTTTTACCGGCAGTTTAAGCCCACTGGCGCTCACCTACATGAACGGAAAGCTCAGCCAGGTCTTCCTGGATACGCTGTGGGCAGATCTTGGTGATACCGAGTTGGCCGGTCTGCTACGATCCTGGGATCTTGAGATCTTGAGCGGTTTGCATCCGGTATTTAATGGCGGATCTGTTGAAACCTTCGGCTCCCACGAGCAAGGCGTGATCAGTTTTATGCTCAATTTGACCTTACAGCGCTCAGCTCTTACTGAGACACTGCGGGCTGCAGTTGGGCAAACACGTGCCGCCCGTTTGACCATCACCGGGCCGGTGATCAACAGTGGCGAGAACCACAAGCTCAACTTCGATCTATTTGGTTTCATCGAGGATGTGGTCCCGTTGAATTCCACCGATCGTACCAAGAGTCCGAACCTGGACACAGTGGTGCTTCATGGCCAATATGATGCCGTCAGCGGGAAGATGATCGTTCCGACCGTGATCACGAACGTGGCAAGTATTTAGCCCGTTGAATGAGTGAAGTTTGAAGGGGATTGCTTCGGGGTAAAAGCATCCCCTCGCAACGACAGAAAGAGGAAATATGGAATTCAAGATACCGAAGATCTACAAGAAGATCGAGCTGAAGGATTATGCGGCCGAATGGGAAGATCAGAGCTTATCAGTGTGGATCAATCTACCCAGGTCGATGGTGAACGAGCAGTTCGCCTGGGCAGAGGCCTATAACGAGCTCAGCAAAAGGATCAATGAAAACAATGCCAAGGTCTTTGAGCTGGGAACAAAAAAAGCTGGTCGAAAAGATGAAATTTCCAAACTAAAAACTGAAATCGATCAATGGATGGAGCGTAAACGCGAGCTTGGCGAGAAGCTGGATGAATGGTACTCCAAGGTGTTCTTCGACAATGGTGAACCTGTGACCAAAGAATCCATTTCTGAATTATTCAGAAATGCGGAAGATACCGATCCACAATTCAAAGCCTGGCTGCAATTACAGGCCCTTACCGCGATCTACGACCACCGGTCAGCGCAAAAAAACTGATGGCGTCTGCCCTGTTGGAGCTGGCACAAACAGGGCAGACCTCCGATCAAAAACTGGCCGCAGTGTTCACTGCAAGAGACATCAACCGGCTTTGCGGCGGGGTAGTGGTCACACCGTGGACGATCTATGAAACCCTGAACGATGAATGGCTTGATATCTTCGAGATGATGAGCCAGGATCTGCCGGTCATGCAAGCCGGCCAACAAAGAGTGGAAGAGATCCACGATAAATGGCGAAAGGAACAAGGTTTCTCGCCTGCACATTAACAAGACCATTGGTAAGCAGAATCTTTTATTGGTAGTGGTGACAAAATGGCCGAGAGTACGATCAACATCGTTATTCAAACCCTGAAAAGAGGGACAGGGGATAAAGATACCAAATCCGCGCTGAAACAGCTCAACAGCATGTTTCAGCAGGCTACCGGATTCAGCTTAAGCTATGCCGGCGCGGCAACGGCTGCCGTGGCTATTGGGAAAAAAGTATACGAGGAATTGAAAAAGAACGAAGAGGCGGCCAACGAATCGGCAATCACCGATGCAAAGCTGGAGGCCGTGCTCAAATCGACCAACTATGCTGCCGGCATGTATAACGACCAGCTCGATGAGCTGGCTACAACCATCAGCCGCGCTTCCGGGTTGGATGATGAGCTGGTAAAGAGCGGCGAGGCCGTTCTGCTCACCTTTACCCAGATCGGGAAGAAGGTTTTTCCTGAAACGATGCAAGCGGCGGTGGATATGTCTGCCGTGCTCGGGCAGGATCTACAGTCATCGCTCAAGATGATCGGAAAAGCGATGAATGATTTCACCGGATATACCGCACTTAAGCGGGCCGGGGTTTCGTTCACCGAAGAGCAAATGAAGCAGATCGAGAATTACAAAAAATCGAATGATCTGATCGATTACCAAAACTTGATCCTGGGTGAACTTCAACGTGAATATGGCGGTGCCGCAGCTGCCATCAATAAAGCAAGTGATGGCCAGAATGATCTTCAAGTAGCAATCGAGAATTGGCGAGAAGAATCAGGAAAGGATCTTCCAGCTATCACACGTGTCTGGAATGAATTCTGTACAGATTTTTATAATAACGCCACTGCTGCAAAAAAGGAAACAAACGATTTCAAAGACGCCCTTGATGAACTTGGCATTACTGTAACCACGCAAACCATACACGGCCAAAAATATGTCAAATACATGAAGGATGGCGTTCAAATTACTGGGGAGCAGGCAAAAGCCCTGGTAGCCGCTTTGGAGCTTGAAAAAGATCAAGCACAAGCCCTATTAGAGCAGGCAGATGCTGCCTCCGAAGCGAATGATAAAACTCAGCTCTACAATGGAACTCTCCTTTCTCTTGCCGATCAATATAAGAACGTTTCTGAACTTGCCAAGAATCTCTATCAAAACGAACAGAGCCTTCAGGCGGCAGAAAAAGAGTTGCACGATTACCAGAAATCGCATCCCTGGGATACTGCTGGAATCAAAGATCGGCAACAAGCGGTAGACGATCTGCGAGCTGCTCAGCAGCAAATGGTGAATGAATGGATGCTCAATGTTTACACTCAGATGCTGACTGCTGATGGCGATCTATCTGAAGCAGATATGCAATTCCTTCTGGATTTCCAAGTCCAAACCGGCATGATCGACCAGGCAACAGCAGATCGCGCAAAGGCATATTACGACTATGCCCAACAGGTGATCGAAAGCAATGGAAAGATGCAGGCTTCGATCGACGCATTACACGGCAAGGATATCTCAGTCACTGTAAAGGTCAATTATCAAGCTGGAACAGCAACAGTCAATGGCATGGGTGTGGCCAATGTTGAACAGACCAATGGCAATGGCAACTCTGGTCAAGGATACAACTACGATGAAAAGAAAGCCCTGGGTGGCGATGTTACTGCCGGCATTCCGGTGCTGGTGGGCGAAAAAGGCCCGGAAGTCTACATCCCCAGGGAAGATGGGGTGATCATCCCCAACGGCGATCTGAGCAATCTTTACACCACCAACGAGAGTTTCGGTGGCGGATCCATTGGTCAAATCATCATCAATATCAACGGCGCCAACGATCCCAACAGAACCGCTGATCTGGTGATGGCCAAGATCGAGCGCAATTTGTCGCTGCAGAAAGGCAGACGATGACAACAGACACCATCGACTTCCACGTTGTGCTGAACGGCGTTGATATCACGGACCATATTGACCTGGACGATTTGGAAGTTAAGGTCACGATCCAGAGCGTGCTAAATGAGGAGCTGGACACGCTCAATCTCAAGGTAAAGAACGGCGATCTGCTTACCATCCGGGACTGGCAGGATATCCAAGTTTGGGATGGAATTGTGGTGATCTACGGCGGTTATGTGATGACCCAGGATAAAAAAGCCGGCGATGACAAAACGGTCAACGATTACATCCTGGGGGCCTCGGACTATGGAGCTTACCTGGACAGTGTTTTTGTGCAGAAGGAATTCATCGAGCAGACCGACGCCGAGATCATCTCCTGGATATTTGAAAACAAGACCGAGCTAAGCGAATATGATGGGTCTGCGTTTGTTTCAGCGATTCAAACGATCCCTCGGGTGGTGTTCAACCGGATCAGCGCTCGAGATATTCTCAACTGGCTGGTTGATCAGAGCGGTGGGTACTGGTATGTGGATTATGAAAAAAATATCCACTATTTTGGAACAACCGAATTCAGATCCCCATTCAATGTCACAAATGACCCCCTGGATACGACCAAGGAGCTGGCCGAGAATGTTGAATCCAACGATGATGGCTCCGGGGTGGTCAACGCGGTGCAGGTGGTTGGCGGAAACGCACTGAAAGACAACAGCCCTTACTCGTTCACACGAGTGGGGATCTCAACAGAGCTGTATCTGAGCAAACGACTCAAACCACAAGCGAACGCCTCAGAGATCGTGGTGAGGCGAAATGATGGCGGCGCCACGACCAACCTGATCATCAATCCAAGCTTCGAAGTGAACATCACCGATGGCTGGACCCAGGCACAAGCCGGCAGCGGAGCGGTCTGGGCGCAAGATTCAACCAAATCCAACCAAGGCAGCAAGAGCCTGAAGATCACCGCAGGGACAGGAATCGCGAAGGTCTACAGCGGAACGATCAGCCTGGCACCGGGTGATTCGCTGAGCGTGCAAGCCATGGCGTTCACGTCCGCGCTGGGGATGGCCTCGATCGCGATCTACGACGCCACCAACCTGATCGACCTGGTGGAAACGCTGAGCCGAAAAACCAGCTCCTGGGAACGTCTGACAGCAACCTACATCAACGAATCCTCTTCTTCGTTGACAGTGAGGGTGGAGCTGCGGAATGACGCGATCGATTCATCCACCTTTGTTTACTTTGACGCGGTGCAGGCTGAGAAGTTAGCCTGGCCAACGGCCTACTGTGACGGCAGCCTGGGGACCGGCTATGCCTGGAGCGGTACGGCACACAATTCGACCTCAACCCGGG
>CAYMWM010000113.1:6438-10051 GCA_964394185.1 uncultured Smithella sp. | reverse complement strand
GTAATCAACATAGTAAATTAAAAAGGGGTGGAAGTTGAACTTTCACCCCTTTTTTGATAAAAATAAGGGTATTTAAATCTTATGCTGTTGTTAACTCGATTTATATGAAGCGTCATCTATTCACTTTTATTTTACTATTTATTATCTTATTGTTGTCTTACAGCAATAGTTTCAATTGTTCATGGCATTTTGATGATTATATAAACATTATCGAAAATCCGAATATTCAAATCAAACAATTTACAGCGGATAATGTTGAAAAAATATTTTTAAGTATTATGGGAACGGGTAAAATATCGCGTCCCGTTTCCTATTTAAGTTTTGCTTTTAATTATTATTTCGACGGCCTGAATGTTTTCGGTTATCATCTCGTAAATTTTTTAATTCATTATTTATCTTCAGTATTTGTTTTCTTATTGATTTTTAATACTCTGAAACTTCCCCTTTTGAAAGAGAGATATGAAAAGGACTCCTATTCCATTGCTCTTTTATCGACAATATTATGGGCTGTAAATCCCGTTCAGGTGACGGCGGTCACATATATTGTCCAGCGAATGGCAAGTATGGCCGGCCTGTTCTTTATTATGTCAATGTATTTTTATCTCAAATTCCGTACGTCTCCGACACCTTTATTAAAGTATGTTCACATATTTTTATGTTTAGTATCTGCTGTATTGTCAATAGGATCAAAAGAAAATGCCGCTATGCTGCCGGCATGCATTTATTTATATGATTTATTCTTAATTCAGGGATTAACTACCGAAAATATAAAAAAGAATATAAAAATAGCCATCATACCGATATTAATTTTATTCACAGTCGTAATGATTTATTTTGATTTTTCCTATGTGATTGGAGGATACGAAATCCGGCCGTTTACGATGCAGGAAAGACTTCTGACCCAGCCGAGAGTAATTCTCTTTTATATTTCACTGCTTTTTTATCCGCTGACGTCCCGTCTGACGTTGATTCACGATATAGAAATATCAAAAAGCCTGATTGAACCATGGACGACGCTTGCGTCAATCATAGCGATATTGATCATGGTATCAGTATCCCTGATTAAGGCGAGAAAATGGCCGTTGCTTTCATATTGTGTGTTATTCTTTTTTTTAAATCATCTGATTGAAGGTTCTTTTTTATCACTGGAGCTTGTTTTTGAGCATAGAAATTATATTCCATCCATGCTTTTGTTTGTTCCCTTGTCCGTTGGTCTCGTCAAAGCATTGGAATATTTTTCGAACAGAAAAATAATTTTATATACTTTGGCGATGTCCATCATACTTGTCATAATCGTTCTGTCTGTAACCGTGCACATTCAGAACAATATTATGCGTGATGAAATATCTTTATGGAGTGATAATATTAAAAAGTCGCCGCGTCTGCACCATCCTCATCAGTGTCTGGCTGTTGCATTGCTTATTTCGGGCAGGTTGCCGGAAGCTTTTGAGCAATTAAATAAGGCACTGGATTCTTATGAGTCGGGCAATATTAATAAAAAATGCGTCACATATGGAGCTCTCGGAGAATATTATTTTATTATCGGTGATGATGATAATGCTCTCAAATATTTTAATAAATCAGTCGTCGACTATCCTGTAAATGTCAGACAGGCTCTTTCATTTGACAGAATGGCGAATATTCTGATGAGGAGGGACAAACTGGATGAGGCTGAGAAAATGGCGCAACAAGCGATTGCTCTAAAACCTCATGAAGCCGGTTTTTATCAAACTTACAGCGCGGTTTTAAACAAAAAGAATCAACCGGACGATGCTATTAAGCAGGCGCAGATAGCTCTTAATTTGGACCCTGAATCCCACTGGCCTTATCTTTTTCTGGCGGAAGCCTACAGGATCAAGAAAGACAAAAAGGCTGAAGAACACTTTCTTAGAATCTGCAATACATTAAAGGAAAAAGAACGTCAGTTGAAAAAGAATCAATGATTATCCTTTTGTATAACGTTTTATTTTTTTAAACCAGATTATGATTAAAAAAACAATTATACCGGTCATTATTGTCGCCATTGTATTTTGTGTTTATTGTCAGGTGTTGAATTTTGAATTTGTCAGCTATGATGATCCCAATTATATTTCATACTCATCAAAAGAAATATCATTAAATAATATTACTGAACTGTTTGTCTCGATAGACTACGCGAACTGGCATCCCATGACCTGGTTGTCTTTGATGCTTGATCATCATTTGTACGGGTCCAATGCCGGGGGGTATCATCTTACGAATCTGATATTCCACATCATAAACACGCTATTGTTGTATATCGTTCTGGCTATGATGACCGGTTCCGTATACAGAAGCGTCGTTGTGGCCGCCTTATTTGCGTTGCATCCCCTTCACGTTGAATCTGTGGCATGGGTTACCGAGCGCAAAGATGTTTTAAGCACAATGTTTTGGATGTTAACCCTTTTGACTTACATATTGTACGCGAAAAAAACAGGAATGTTGAGATATCTGACTGTTATAGCTTTTTTTATACTTGGAATAATGTCCAAACCCATGCTGGTAACTCTGCCGTTTGTCCTGCTGCTGATTGATTACTGGCCGCTAGGAAGAATTAATCTTGGCCAGAACGTTCCTTCCTGTAATATTGATATGAAAAAGCAAACAGCATCATTTCTAATTATTGAAAAAATTCCACTGTTTTTAATTACAGTAGGTTCTTCCATACTGACTTACATTGCCCAAAACTCATATAAAACGGTAGCTACTTTTAACAATGTTTCATTATTCCATCGCGCTTTAAATGCGATTAATTCCTACGCAGATTATCTATGGAAAATATTCTGGTTTCATAATCTTTCTCCTTTTTATCTTTATCCCAAGAATTTTGAAATCTGGCAAATTACAGGTTCTCTCATATTGCTTGCCACCTTAACATTATTAGCAATTTATTTAATTAAGAAGATACCTTATCTGGCTTTCGGCTGGTTTTGGTACTTGGGGACGCTTATTCCGGTGATAGGATTAATACAGGTTGGTTCTCAGGCGATGGCCGACCGTTATACTTATGTTCCGATGATAGGTATATTTATCATCATGGCATGGGGTATACAGCAGGCTCTGAAGGGATTACGCAATGGAAGGATCATTGCCGCCGCAATGGCCGCAGCATTTCTTATTGTTATTACTTTGGCTTCGTATATACAGGCGCATATATGGAAAAATGATTTTACTTTGTTCGGCCATGTAATCAAAATAAATCCCCGGGACGTCCGGGCTTATCAGGTTATAGGGCATGCGATGGCCAATAACGGCGAATATGACAAGGCGCTGTATTATTATTCCATGGCCTTAAAATATAATCCGCTGTATTATCCCTCATACTTGAATGCGGGCAATGTATTGCAGGAAATGGGAAAGCTGAAAGAGGCGATTGATTGTTACCAAAAAGCTTTGAGGTTGGATGATAAGCCGGCGGAAGCTCACTATAATCTGGGCATAATATTCATTGCAACGAACAATCCGGACAAAGCAATTTTTCATTTTCAAAAAGCCCTGGCAATAACCCCCGACGATTCAGACACTCATAATAATTTAGGCGTTGCTTTAATGAAGGAAGGCAATATTAAAGAAGCTCTGGCGCATTTTCAAGAAG
>CAYMWM010000113.1:0-6428 GCA_964394185.1 uncultured Smithella sp. | reverse complement strand
ATGCAACGGCCGCTCTAAATGATGCAATGAAGAAATCATCGAAACAATAAAAGAAGGAAATCCTGATGCATGACAGAATCACAGTCCTCAATCGACGTTCTATCTTCTTTGTTATCATTGTTTTGACAACCATTATACTTTCGGCATACTGGCCGGTGCAAAATCATGAATTTATAAATTATGACGATCCATCTTATGTTACTGATAATTATCTGATCCAAAACGGAATCACTTTCGGAAGCATAAAATCGGCATTTTCGGATATGAGTACTTCCAACTGGCATCCACTAACCATGATGTCTCATATGCTGGATTGGCAGTTGTTTGGCAATAGAGCGGGAGGCCATCACTGGACCAATGTCATCATCCACATCCTCAACACCATTCTGCTGTTTGTGCTGTTGAATAAACTGACCGGCACGCTTTGGCGAAGCGCTTTTGTTGCCGCTCTTTTTGCCGTTCATCCGCTTAATGTCGAATCGGTAGCCTGGGTTTCCGAACGCAAAAATGTTTTAAGCACTTTTTTTCTGCTTTTGACGGTGCTTTTTTATGTCCGATATGTCAATAAACCGGATTGGAAGCGGTACCTTCCGGTATTTTTATGTTTTGCATTGGGATTGATGTCCAAGCCGATGTTAGTTACGCTTCCCTTTGCTTTATTGCTTTTGGATTACTGGCCTTTAAATCGCCTGCAAATGCATTTGCAGGATAATGATTATCCGGGAATAAAAGAGCTTATCCGGATAAACGGCAATAAGATATTGAATCTTGTTGCTGAAAAAGCTCCTCTATTTGTTCTGTCGGTTATATCTTCTTATTTTACTATTTACGCATCTCAATATGTTAACGATATTGGTGACACAGAGATGTTCCCTCTACCCAAACGGTTTTCCAATGCTGTTGTTTCCTATGTTCTATATATAAAGAAATTTTTTCTACCGACGGATCTTTCTGTTTTCTATCCCATTTCGGATATTCCGATGTGGCAGTTTATAATAGCGTTATTCCTTTTGATTGGTATTACGGTGTATGTTTGCAGATATTTTACTAAATACCCGTATTTATTGGTCGGCTGGTTATGGTATTTGGGAACGCTTGTCCCGGTGATTGGGTTAATGCAGGTTGGTTCTCAGGCTATGGCTGACCGCTACGCTTATGTGCCACTCATAGGCCTATTTATCATGGTGGTATGGGGAATATCGCAAATATTATTGAGACTAAAAGATGGACCGATCATTGCTGTATCGATTGCCACGGCATCTATCCTGGCCATGACTCTGGCAACGCATATGCAAGTTGGTACATGGAAAAATAATTTTACTTTGTTTGGGCATGCTTTAAGTGTTGATCATCAAAATTATCAGGCGTACAGCTTGCTGGGACTGGCCATGGCCGAGCGGGGGGATTACGAAAAGTCAATATATTATGAATACATGTCACTGAAATATAATCCAAAATTCCACCCGGCCTATAACTATGCGGGTATAATTTTTGAAAAGATGGGCAAGCTGGATGAGGCAATTCATTGTTATAAAAAAGCTCTGCAAATCAATGATAAATCGTCGGAGGCTAATTATAATCTTGGTATCGTTCTGATGGAAAAAAATAATCTGGACGAAGCTATAGTTCATTTTAATAAGGCATTGCATATAACTCCCTATGATTCTGATGTTCATAATAATCTGGGAGTCGCTCTAATGAAAAAGGGGAATGTCAGGAAAGCTTTTGCGCATTTTCAAGAGGCGTTGCTTTTAAATCCTCAAGGAGAATCAGCCCAGATAAATATTAAAATTGCAATTGCTGAACAAAAAAAATATATAAAAAAGAAATCAGCTTCTCAATGAATTAAAAAAGGATGATTTAATGACCGGTAAATTTGGATTGACCAATCGGCATTTTGCATTTTTGGTTGTGCTAATGCTGATACTTATGGTTCTTTCAGCATACTGGCCTGTGCAGAAACATGAATTTATAAACTATGACGATACCGTTTATGTAACATCCAATTACGTCATTCAAAAAGGATTTACCTTTGAAAGCATAAAGGATACATTCCTTCACTTCCATACAGGGCACTGGCATCCACTAACCATGATGTCTCATATGCTGGATTGGCAGTTGTTTGGCAATAGAGCGGGAGGCCATCACTGGACCAATGTCATCATCCACATCCTCAACACCATTCTGCTGTTTGTGCTGTTGAATAAACTGACCGGCACGCTTTGGCGAAGCGCTTTTGTTGCCGCTCTTTTTGCCGTTCATCCGCTTAATGTCGAATCGGTAGCCTGGGTTTCCGAACGCAAAAATGTTTTAAGCACTTTTTTTCTGCTTTTGACGGTGCTTTTTTATGTCCGATATGTCAATAAACCGGATTGGAAGCGGTACCTTCCGGTATTTTTATGTTTTGCATTGGGATTGATGTCCAAGCCGATGTTAGTTACGCTTCCCTTTGCTTTATTGCTTTTGGATTACTGGCCTTTAAATCGCCTGCAAATGCATTTGCAGGATAATGATTATCCGGGAATAAAAGAGCTTATCCGGATAAACGGCAATAAGATATTGAATCTTGTTGCTGAAAAAGCTCCTCTATTTGTTCTGTCGGTTATATCTTCTTATTTTACTATTTACGCATCTCAATATGTTAACGATATTGGTGACACAGAGATGTTCCCTCTACCCAAACGGTTTTCCAATGCTGTTGTTTCCTATGTTCTATATATAAAGAAATTTTTTCTACCGACGGATCTTTCTGTTTTCTATCCCATTTCGGATATTCCGATGTGGCAGTTTATAATAGCGTTATTCCTTTTGATTGGTATTACGGTGTATGTTTGCAGATATTTTACTAAATACCCGTATTTATTGATTGGCTGGTTATGGTATTTGGGAACGCTTGTTCCGGTGATTGGGTTAATGCAGGTTGGTTCTCAGGCTATGGCTGATCGCTATGCCTATGTTCCTTTTATCGGTATCTTTATTATTGTGGCTTGGGGAATTGCAGATATTGCGGTCAAGCGATCTTTAAAAATTATTTTAGTTACAGTTTCTGCAACCTTTCTTCTTTCTTTATTTATTTTCACCACTATTCAAATTCCGTACTGGAAGGATACAACTTCGATATTTGGACATGCCCTTAAAATGACCCAAAATAATTATATTGCGCATTTTGGTATGGGAAACGAATTATTGAAGGAAAATAAGATAGACGAAGCCATTCGTCATTTTCACGCAAGTTTGATGCTGGACCCTAAAAATGACAGTGCTCTTGTCGGATATGCGAGGGCATTACATGCCAAAGGTGAAAATAACAAAGCAGTGGCTGCGCTTCGTCAGGCATTGCGATTTAAACCGGAATCGATCGACGCCCATCATAATCTTGGTTTTATTCTTTATAAAGAAGGACGCATCGATGAAGCCATTGTTGAATATCAGAAAGCTATCGCACTGAATGGCAAAGATCCGTCCCTTCATAATAATTTGGGCAATGCTTATGTAAAAAAGGGCAAAATGAATGAAGCCGTATTTGAATTTAGGAAAGTCTTGAAAATAAACCCACAAAATGCCGGCAGTCATAATAATCTGGCCATGCTCCTGATGCGTCAGGGCAGGAATGAAGAAGCTATTTTGCACTTTAGAGAAGCGATAAGACTTTCACCGACATTTGCCAATGCTCATTTTCAGTTGGCAAAAATTTTAAAAAAAGAAGGTTTTGCAAAAGAAGCTCAATATCATTATCAGAAGTCCATAGATATCAATCCGGAGTATAAAAACTTTCAAGAAAATAATTGAACGGGGAAAACAATTTTTTTCAGAAATTAATGTAAAATATTTTATTTGTAGCAAAAAAAGATTTTTTTATTTATAAGTAAAAAAATAAAAAGTCTCCACATGTAAAGGTGTTTCCAAGAAAATACGCATTGGTTAATCATTGAGGGAAGATGGAAGCAGATCAGGAAAAAAAATCCTATACAAATTATAAAAACAAAAGGATTTCTCACTGGGATCAGGTTGCCCTTGAGAAAAGTACATGGAAGAGATGCAGTCATTATTATCATAAACGACTAGAGGATGTGGTAAAGTTTATTGTACCGCCCGGAAAGCGCGTCATGGAAATCGGTTGTGGAAGAGGCGACTTGCTTGCCTCTCTTAAACCGTCATATGGTGTTGGTGTTGATTTCTCGGCGGAAATGATAAAACAGGCTCGAACAAATTACTCTCATTTGAATTTCATTCAGGCCGATGCGCATGAGCTTGAATTAAAAGAAAAGTTTGATTTTGTGATTCTTTCCGATGTGGTTAATGATTTCTGGGATGTACAATCGGTATTCCAGAAGATATTAACATTCACTACGCCGCAGGCACGAATCATAATGAATTTTTATAGCAGGTTGTGGGAGTTACCGCTGGGAATAATAAGAAAAGCAGGATTGGCCAAACCGATGCTACTGCAAAACTGGCTTACGGTGGAGGATGTCAGCGGATTACTATCTCTGGCGAATTATGAAGTTATCAGGCATTGGGAAGAAGTCATATGGCCGATACGGACGCCGGTTATCGATTCACTGATGAATCGTTTTATCGCCAAAATATGGCCTTTCAAAATTTTTGCGCTTACGCATTTCATCGTAGCCAAACCTGTTCACGGGGGATCAACTGTAAAAGAATTGCCCAAAGTATCGGTTGTTGTTGCCGCGCGAAATGAAGCGGGTAATATTCAAAGAATATTTGATAGAGTGCCGAGGATGGGACGGGAAACGGAGCTAATATTTGTCGAAGGTGGTTCAACGGACAATACTTATGAAGTTATAGAAAAAGCCATCGCCGACAATCCACAGTGCAAGGCAAGGCTTTTCAGGCAAACCGGCAAGGGCAAGGGCGATGCTGTCCGGCTTGGCTTTAATAAAGCCAGCGGGGATATCCTGATGATTCTGGATGCTGATCTTACTGTACCGCCGGAAGATTTACCCCGTTTTTATAATGCGCTTTATGAGGGCAAGGCTGAATTTGTCAACGGAGTACGCCTTGTTTATCCGATGGAAAAGGAAGCGATGCGTTTCTTTAATCTATTGGGAAATAAATTTTTCAGTCTGGTTTTTTCATGGTTATTGGGTCAGCCGATAAAAGATACCTTATGCGGAACAAAGGTTCTGTGGAAAGCGGATTACGAAAAGATTGCCGCAAACCGTTCATACTTTGGAGATTTTGATCCATTCGGGGATTTTGATCTTTTATTCGGCGCTGCTAAATTGAATCTGAAGTTTGTTGAAGTTCCCATACGCTATAGAGAACGCATTTACGGGACAACCAACATCAGTCGCTGGAAACATGGGTGGCTTTTATTGAGGATGGTATTTTTTGCATTAAAAAGGATTAAATTTGTTTAAGGGGAGAAAAAGAAAATCTATTTAAATTATAATGACTTGAAAGTTTATTTTTTTTTAATTCAGGCTTGTTGTTATTCATAATTTTTTTTATCCGGTAAAAAATATCGGATTAATTTTTTCATACTGTCCTGAAATATTTCAATAAAATTTTATTAGTATTATTTCTCTTGACTTTAGGTTCTTATTGTTCTAAAAGAATGTGACCGTTGGTCATATTTTGACCGTAATTTTGTAAATGCCTATATTTAAAATGGGAAATGTGATTGCTGTGGGTCTTCTTGAACGTAGAGGGAAAGAAAAAGATAACCGCAAAAAACTAATTCTCAAATCAGCGCGTATATTGTTTTTTAAAAAAGGCTTTAATAAAGTAACTGTTGATGAAATTGCTAAAGCCGCCGAGTTGGGAAAAGGGTCGATTTACCTTTATTTTAACAGCAAAGAAGAAATTTACGCTCAAATTCTGTTAAATGACATTGATAGTTTTAACCGTCAGGTTTCAGTTCTTTTTGAAAAAAACATTTCAGCATCAGAAATATTAACTGAATTTTCATATATTTACATTGATTTTTTCCTAAATGACGGGGAGTTATTCAGAATATTGATGACATATATGCTGCAACCTGTTAAGATGAACCTGCCTGAGAAACTCAATTCTCAAATTCTAAACGCGAATGCCAGGTCGATAGATGTCATAGGTAAAATATTACAAATGGGGATTGACACAAAAGAATTTCCCGCTGAGATGAATTTAAAGCAGAATCAAAATGCATTCTGGGGACTGCTCAACGGGATTATATCTTTGTTTATTTTTTCAGGAATGCAGGAAAAACGAAGGGAAAGAATTTATTCTACAACGAAATTAGCATTGGAGATATTCATTAGTGGCCTGAAAAAGGGATGATGAATATTAAATGATTTTTATAATCAGCCAAAAGTTTAAAGCAAGAAAAGGCAAAGGAGGAAAACATGTCATTTGAGATCAAAAAAGCTGCTGTTTTAGGCGCGGGAGTTATGGGTGCGAACATCGCTGCCCATTTAACGAAT
>CAYMWM010000112.1:0-10111 GCA_964394185.1 uncultured Smithella sp. | reverse complement strand
GCCTGTCATGAAACCGGCAAATATTCTGTATTCCCGATATATCCATATCATCACATAAAAGGATACCGTGATTTTTCATCCAGCACCTGTGGATATCCGTCACTTCCGAAGGTTGGGCGACAATCATGATGTCAAACTTGTTGTCTTTATTTACGGCATAAGACTTCACCGCATCGGCAACGAATAGTGCGGGAATCAGCATTCTGCTGTCAGTGCAAAGGCATACCGCATTACGCGAAGCATTTTCTTTGCCGACATTCTGAGTACCTTTCAATAATTTATTTTTCATTTTTTGTTTCTTAATTTTCTCTGCAATTTATAAATCTTCGGGTAATGGTTTTTCATATAGGCGTCCGCGGACTGCCTGTATGTATTATACTTGTAGAAATAAACTGTTTTATAACGATGGAATCTATAAAAATGCCTGATATGCAGATTTTTTAAATAAACATCATATAGAGCCTCTTCCTTTGCGCTTAATTTTTTCCGCGGTTCCTGCGGTTTTGCTATGTCCATCCTTTCCGCTTTATCAAGATTCACTTTCCATTTTGTATTCAGAGGATTTCGCTGCATCCATGGTTTTCTTCCGGGAAAGTTGGAATAGGTATGACAAACAACACCTTTCAGTTCTTCGTATGTGCATCCCGAAAGATAAATTTCATAATTCGGACAAATATTATAAACCTGAGAAAGTTCCTGCCATTTGCCGTAAAAATACAAATTCAGAACCGTTTCTTCAGAAATGCTAATAATATCAATGAAATGGGATAGAATACTTTTGAGATTCCCGAAATCATCTTCTGTTATAATATCCGAGTTGAAGGTCATCAAGCCCGCATTAAACGCGGGTCTTCTTAAATCGAATCGACTCTCCAGCTCATCAAAAAGATTCCCATGCTCTTTTGTCCTTTTACGAAATTGCCCTTTAAGCCTGGTGCGGAATATATTTAAAATTCTTGCCGCTGCGAATCTTTTTATTTCGGTCAGCGGTTCCAGTGACCCATCCACAATGATATCCCCGTCGAGGAACACAATATTTTTCCATTGCCTGAATTCAGGCGTGAACAGATAGAATTTGGAAAGAGTTGTCAACGGAGCATGACCGATTAGTGCTTCGGATCCCGGTAATATCGCCTCACATTCCAGAACTCCAATCCCCTTGTCCCTGAACCATGTCAAATTTTTTTCAGGAATATTGTAAGCCAGAAGCATGTAATCGCCCTTCCAACCTGCGTTCCAATACACACTGGAAAAAAGCTGTTTGGCCTGATTGATATAATTTTTATCTGCCAGAGTGACCAGCAAATCCTTTTTCATCCCATCTTCCTTACATTGAGGACATTCACTTGCAAGAATAATTCTTTCCAGGGACACAGGCAAAAAAAATTAATAATACTTGTATGGAATTTTCCGCTCAAGGACTTTATTGGATATGGCCCGCTTCAAAATCGTCTATTCATGTTGTGTCTTCCCGGCTAATTCAAAGAATTGAAACGCACGAAAGACTTGGCAGGGAAAAAATTTCATTGTTTGCTCCACCTCGTCAGTTCATTCCTGGTATAATTCGTCCATCAAGTTTCAGTTTACTTCGTTTCTGAAACGTGGGACTCATTATCAGCTTGGCTCACGATCCCGTTCACTTCGTTCAGGGATAGTTCGACCTGCATGCTTCAGTGCACTTTGTTTCTGAAACATGGGTCTCACTACCATCTCTGGTCTATAATCAGCTTCTCTTCCGGCTTGATGTCTCCGGCGGTGATATAGTCGAGTTGGTTGATTCCCACCGTGCAGATTTCCCGGAATATTTTTTTGAAGTTTTCTTCCCATGAAGCGGAGCCGATATCAGGAGAAATTTTCTCGATTCTTAATTTGAGCATATCTTCATGACCGGTGCGGCTGACCACCGCCTGAAGCGGCAGATTGTTGAATTTCGCCTGAAGCATTTTGAGCTGGCTGGGTGCCAGAAACAGCCCCCTCACCTTGACCGCTTCCCCTACCCTGCCCGCGATTCCGGCCAGACGGTACGATGTCCGCCCGCAGGGACATTCTTCCGTAATCAGACGCGATAAATCCCCTGTCCCGAAGCGCAGTAAAAAGAAAATATTATTAAGCCTCGTGACCACAACTTCGCCCAGTTCGCCATCCTTGACATTTTTGCCGGTTGCCGGATCGACGATTTCCACGATAGTTTCCTCGCAGATATGCCAGCCTTTTTTCTCTGAACATTCGTAGGCAACATCACCGACTTCCGTCGCGCCATACATCTGATACGTATCAATGCCGTAGTCGCTTTCAAATGATTTGCGCAAATCAGGCGGAAGCGGTTCGGCGGCAAAGCAGGCTTTCTTTACGCCGAAGTCTTTTTTGAAATCAAAGCCCATTTCCTTGGCTTTGTTGATGATGTTCATCAAAAAACTGGGCGTGCCCACATAAGCGGTCACTTTTAAATCCCTAATCAACTGCACCTGAACCTGCGAAGCGGAAGCCCCGGAGGGAACAACCGTCGTGCCGACCCTGCGCAGGCCGGTGTGAAAAGTAAGTCCCGCCGCTACCAGATGATATGAAAAGGCGTTGAGAGCGACATCTTGGGGTCCGATTCCCGCGGCATAAAAAGCCCGCGCCCATAAATAATCCGTCTCGGAGAGATGCGGTTCATAAACCGGTCCCGGAGATGTAAAAATCCTGTCAATCTGAATATCGGGATTTTCCAGTCCGGCGTAAGGCGGCTTTGCCTGCTCCATTTCCACCAGTTTCTCGCGGGATGTTACCGGCAGGCTCAACAAATCCTCACGCGATTTTACTTCAGCCGGATTGATACCGGCGTCATCGAGCATTTTTTTCACCTGCGCCGATTTTTCGTAACCGAGCTTAACCATTTCCGAAAGTAGCTTGTCCTGCTGGTTCTTTCTTTTCCTCTTTCCCCATGATTCTTTTTTATCGAATAAATTGTTCATAAAATTTCCTTTTTATTGTATTGAATGACACGGTTAATCACCAAGCGCCTGTGATGTTCTCCGAACGGTCTTGTTGGCTGAATATTTTTTTCGTATTTCCTTCCCCGCGCTGGAATTGGCAAGCGACAGACAAACCTTTCGGAGTTCATTGACAAGCCGCAAACGTTTCGCAATGGCTTCAGGACCCATGTCAATTTTCATTTTGCAAACTCATGAGATATTCATTCAATATCTTTCATCGGCAATATCTGTTTTCCATGCCTTATCGTGAGAATCGAAATTTGTTTCCTTTCAATACGATATATAATGCGATAATTGCCGTAAATCAATTCTCTGAACCGGTCATTTTTAATTTCAGGGACGATTCTGCCGATTTCAGGCGAAGACGCCAGTTGCCCGACTTTTGAAAATACAGCGTTAATCCATTTATCCGCCGCTGATGGTTTATCCAGGGTTATATACCCTCCAATTTCCGACGCTCTTTCAACAGCCAAAGGCGACCAGACAATTTTCATTTATGGACTCTTTTCAAAACCTTATTTTTCGCGTCGCTATGCGCGATTCCCTGCCCCTTCGCCAGTTGATTGAGAGATGCCTGAACATCCGTTAAAAGCTCAAGCTGCTCCTCCATATTTTCGTATTCCGCGGCGTCCATCAAAACAGCAACCCCTTTGCCATGTTGTGTAATGATCACAGGGCGCTTGGTATCCCGAACCTGCCTGATATAGCCGGCGATGCCCGTCCTTACCTCGGATAAAGGCTTTATATCCTGATCAATCTTTAATCTTCGCATGGAACACCTCACGAATTTTTCTTTATTCAGTACATTATAACGTACATAATTCAGTTTGATCAAGAACTATTTTTTAATGCGTCGCAGTTACCTGCTAACCCGCATGGTGACTTTGGTGCCGCCGGGATTAATCCAGACCACCGGCACAGTTTGTGGATCCACCGATGCGGGAAGCTTGAAAGTAAAATCGCTCACCTGCTTTTCAGAGGTGCGGTATCCATAAATACATATCTTCTCCCCTTCTGTTTTCATCTCCAGACGCGCCCAGGAACCTTTCGCTTTCCTGAGACTGCCGACATTGATAATCAGGCTATCACCTGAAACGAATGCCGTCGGCGCGGGACATAAATCGGAATACCGCACACCCGTATCCTCACATCCTGACAAAAGAATCAGCATACCCGCGATAATAATGTAGATAAAATTTTTCTTGTGCATAGCAATCCTAAAAATACATTGTTTTATTAATTTTTCATTTCAGGTTTTAATTCACCCCGTTTAAGCCTTGTAAGGCAGTCCAGTCTATTTTTCAATTCATCTTCGCTAATTAATGAATTTCGATATAATGTTCTAAGAAAATCTTCCGCAAATAAATTATCCTTTTTGTTATTACATGATCGACATGCTGCTACAATGTTACGGTATGAGTTATCTCCGATTGGACGCGAAACAACATGTTCCATAACAAAATTGTTGCTGTTGAGTTTGCACATACAATAAAAGCATCTCCATCCTTCTCTTTCTAATATTTGTTTTCTGTTTTCTTCTATTTCAAAAAAATCCATTTCTTCTAAATCAGGCTTTTTCTCATCAATTTTTTCTGGAATTAATCCATTTATCTCATGAGGAAGAAATAGCTTGATTCTACGTCCGCTCCACTCGCTTGATAGAATCTCAATAAATCCTTTTGCTTCAAGAGACTGAAGCTTTCTATATACAGTACCTTCTGACATTGACTTTCCATGTTCACCAACGCCACATGCCATTCTTTTACGCTCAGATTTAAATCCAATAACAACATCTTCTTGATCCATTAACCTGCCATGCCTAAAAATATACAAATAAATTGCTTGTTCATATGTATCCATCTTGGGAGCCATAAAATCTACAAAGTCAACAAGAAATTTTTGAATATCCATTATGTTTCCTCATTAATGGTAAATTATAATTATAGACAAAATTATAAGTAATAATTTAAATGTTAATTAGCATAACTTTTTTTTATTTAAAAGAATATTTGAGGACTATGGTTAACCCTTTCGATTTTGGCGGATAACGAGGCGGCAGTGAAACCCGAATTACTGGAACGCAGTGAACTGGAATTCGTTAGTTGAACTGTCCCGCTTCAGCGGGGCAAGGAGGAGGCTCCGCAGGCGTATTACTAATACGTTGAGGAAGCCGACGAGGCAGCCAACAAAGTTAGCCGTCAAAAGCGGAAGGGTATTACAGCCAGCGCTTGCGTCTTCTGTAGGATTTAACATCCTTATACGATTTCGCTATCCCCGACGCTCCCACGCCCAGGTAAAATTCCTTGATGTCGGGATTTTCGGACAATTCCTTGGAGGTCCCTTCCATCATGATTTTACCGTTCTCCATGACATAGCCGTAATGGGCGACCTGCAGCGCCATTCTGGCATTCTGTTCAACCAGAATAATCGTAGCCGCCTGTTCTTCATTAATTTTTTTAATAATGCGGAAGATTTCCTGAACAACCAGCGGCGCCAGTCCCAATGAAGGTTCATCAAGCAACAAAAGCTGGGGATGCGCCATCAGGGCGCGCCCGATAACGAGCATCTGCAACTCGCCGCCGCTGCAATAGCCTGCCAGCGCTTTTCTTCTTTGCACCAGAGCGGGAAAATAATTATAAACCATTTCCAGGTCTTTTTTATACGGTTTGCCGAAACGGGTAGCCGTACCGACGCGCAGGTTCTCTTCGATGGTCAGATATTTGAAAGGCTGCCGTCCTTCCAGAACCTGAATAATACCCTGCCGGGTAATGAATTCCGGCGCCTGATTCTGAATATTGACACCGTTGTATAGTATCGTCCCGTCCGTTACTTCGCCGTTTTCCGGCTTTAACAGACCGGAAATTGCCTTCAGCGTTGTCGTTTTCCCTGCTCCGTTACTGCCCAGAAGAGAGACAATATGGCCCTTATCAACGCTTAAAGAAACACCTTTCAATACCTGTATAACATCAGAATATACAACAGAAATATTATTTATTTGTAAAAGAATGTTATCTCCCATCGCAACACCTTATCTTAACCCCGCCTAAGCGGGATAAGTAAATTTAAGAAATATTTTCTAATATGAGAACGGCCAGAGGCGGAAACTGGAGCGGATAATCCTCCAGATTTCAGCCAGACCCTTCGGTTCAATCAAAATAAACAGCACAATGGCCAATCCGAAAACAAATTCCCGAAGCGGCGCCATGTTTAAACCCATTTGGGCAATTGCCGGAATATTCATTAATATACCCGTCGTGAATCTTAAAAATTCATTGAGCATCGTAATAAACGTTGCGCCAAAAATCGCGCCGGGAATATTTCCCATGCCTCCGATAATCACCATGGCGATATATTCAACCGAAAGCCCTAGATTGAACGGTTCGGTCGTAATGCTGACCATGTAGTAAGCCCAGAGAGCGCCGGCAAATCCTGCGTAAAAGGAACTGATGCCGAAGGAAAGCAGCTTGTATTTGAAAATAGGAATGCCCATGCCTTCCGCCGCGCGGTCATTATCGCGGATGGCGATAAATGCCCGTCCGTATTTGCTGCGCATGATATTCACCGCAATCAGAGTCATTATCACCAGGCTGATGAAAATCAGGAAGAAAAACGCCTTGTCGCCGGAAATCTGCCAGTTGAGAATTTGCGGCGGAGGCAGTGTAATGCCCATGGTGCCCTTGGTGAGGCTTTCCCACTGAATCAAAACGTATTCGATAATGAATTGTCCTGCAAGAGTGGCAATAGTCAGATAGAGTCCCTTCAACCGGCCCGACGGTATGCCGAAAATCATCCCGACCATGGCCGTAATAATGCCGGCGGCCGGAATTGCCGCGTAAAATCCGACTCCCAGCCTTGTAGCCAGAATAGCCGCGGCGTAAGCGCCGACGCCGAAGAACGCGCCGTGCCCCAGGGAAATCTGTCCGGTATAGCCAATCAGGATATTGAGTCCGATTGCGGCTATGGCCGCGATGCCGATGGTATTCAGAATATAGAGCATATAAGGGCTTAAAACAAACGGCGCAACAAGGAAAAGAACAGCCAGAAAAACAATCAGCCAGAATCTGCCGAAATCTGTCTCGAATATATTCAATTCCTGCTTATAATTTTCCCGGTAATTGCCGCATAATTTTCTCATGTGTTGCCCATCCTAAATCTAAACTCTTTCAATTTCCACCAGACCGAATAATCCATAGGGTTTGACCATTAAAATAAAGACTAAAACGATATAAGGAATCACGTCGCGCAGTGAAGGCGACAGATAACCGCCGGTAAATGTTTCCAGAAGCCCGATGATGATTCCGCCGATAATCGCACCGCCGATGCTGTCCAGACCTCCCAGGATGACCACGGGGAATACTTTGAGGCCGATGGAACTCAAATCATGGACGTTGACGCCGTTGATGATGCCCAGAACGATGCCGCTCATGCAGGCCACCAGCGCGGCAATCGCCCAGGAAAGCGCGAATACGCGCCGGACGTGAACACCAAGCGAAAGCGCCGCCTTCTGGTTATCGGCAACGGAGCGCATATAAATGCCCTGAGATGATTTTTTGAAGAACAGCCCAATCAGGACAAGAAAAATAACACTGATAATCAGCGTAGCCGAATAAACCGGCGCGATATAAATGGAGCCGTACTGCATTTCCATGGTTTTCGGTAAAAATTCGGGATACGTATATAAATTGCCGCCCCATATCAGCAGAATCAGCCCCTTGAACATGGCGGACAATCCCACCGTCAGCATAATGACGAATATCAGTTTTTCCCCGATTAACGGACGCAGAAACAGTCTTTCAATCAGGAAGCCGAGGATGAAACATCCGACCATAGTCAGTAAAAATGCGGCATAAACCGGTAATTGCGCCCATGTCACCAGCGAAAGAAAGAAGAAAGCTCCCAGCGCCAGCAGTTCCCCGTGGGCGAAATTCAACACGCTTGATGACTTGAAAATCATGACAAAGCCCATGGCGGAAATGCCATAGAGCAGTCCCACGCATATGCCGTTAACCAGTAATTGCAGAAAAAATTCCATTAAAAAATCCTCAATTGATATTGATAATATTTATCGACGTTTCAATCTCACCGATTCTTCCATCACGGTAACGCACTTTCCCGGTTACCTGAACATTCTTTTCATTCTGGTACATCGCTTCAATAATCTTGATATACAGGCCGTAGACAAAACGGCGGCGCACCTTGCCGGTGCGTGTTAATTCTTCGTCATCTGCGTCCAGCAGTTTATAAAGAAGAACAAATTTCTTAATCTTCATGACTTCGGGAAGCTGTTCATTTACAGCGATGACTTCTTTCAAAATCAATTCTTCCACCGCCTGCTGTTGGGATAGATCCATATACGTTGTATAGGGAATCATTCTGTCCTCCGCCCAGTTGCCGACATTGCCCAGATCGATATTAATCATGGCGGTAATGTAGGGGCGAGCTTCGCCGAAGGTAACGGCTTCTTTAATGTAGGGGCTGAACTTGAGACGGGTTTCGATAAAATCGGGTGAAAAAGCTTCGCCGCTCTTGTTGCGGATGATATCTTCCTTGCGGCCAATGATGAGCAGATGCCCGTCGCCGTCTATATACCCCGCGTCGCCTGTTTTCAGCCAGCCATTCTCGAACGCGTTCTGGGTTGACTGATAATCGTTGTAATATCCCGAGAAATTTGCTTCGGACTTGACCAGCACTTCCTGATCTTCCGCGATTTTGACTTCGGTAAGCGGCAGAGGCTTGCCCACGGTTTCCAGTTTGACTTCGTCATCCGGCTGTATCTGGAATATCCCGCAGGATTCCGTCAAACCGTAACATTGCTTGAGGTTCAGGCCTACCGCCCGGAAAAACAAAATAACGTCGGGACTGATCGGATGGCCGCCGGTGAAAGCGCCGCGCAGACGGGCGCAGCCCAGACGATCCAACAGAGGCCTGTAAACAAGCCCTGACATCAATTTATACAAAATGTGCAGCGATGAAGGCACGGGCTGTTTGTGCGACTGTTTTTCCACAATGGATTTGCCGATGGATTCACCCAGGTAAAATAATTTCTTCTTCAGCCAGCCCGAATCGGATATTTTTACCCGGATCTGCGAGGCCATATCTTCCCAGAAGCGGGACGACGTGATAATCAGTGAAGGACCGACGTCCCGGAAATCCTCCAGAACCGTTTCAGCCGTTTCCGGGAAATTCATGACCATGGCACTCATCAGCGCGACACCCATTCCCCACATCTGATCCACAATCCAGGCAGGCGGCGACATGGACAGCCAGTTTTCTTCCGGCTCGATTTCCATTTCATTCATCCACTGACTTGCCATCGTGAGCAGATTACGGTGCGACAGCATGGCCAGTTTGGGAACACCGGTGGTTCCCGAAGTCTGTATCATAACGGCAACATCATCCGGCCTGCATTTACTAATTTCTTTCTCGATAAAACCAGGATGTTCTTCGATATATTTTTCACCTGCTTTTAAAAGCTCGGCATAACTCATCAGCCAGGGGTCATCCTTATAGGATGTCATGCCCGTGGGATCGATATAAACGACCTTTTGGGTCTGGGGGAGTTTATCTTTGACTTCAAGCAGTTTGTCCACCTGCTCCTGATCCTGAACCACGACAACGGGTGAATTGATTCTTTTTATGGAAAAAGCCAGTTCATCGGCAATGGAGGACGTGAACAGATTAAGGGTTGTGGCGCCAAGAGCGTGCGCGGCCAGTTCCGAAAAAAGCCATTCGGGATGGTTATGAACAACCATGCAGAGGTTTTCACCGCGCTTCATATTCAGCGAAGCAAAACCCGCCGCCGTCATCTTCATATAACGGCAGTAATCAGCCCACGTATATTTTTGCCAGATGCCGTAAGCTTTCTCGCGGATCGCCGTTTTTGCATCGCCATACTTTACGGCGTTTTCCATCAAAAGCAGCGGCAGTGTCAAATTGCTTTTCGTCGTATGTTGTTCGTCTCTGTCCAAAATATGATGACCTGTTATTTATAAAGCCTCGGCTTCTCCCAGATAAGCCTTGATGACTTCAGGATTTACACTGATTTCTTCAGCCGTTCCTTCGCCAAGTTTTTCACCGAAATTCAAAACCATAATCCGTTGGGAAATGCTCATAACGATAGACATGTCATGCTCCAC
>CAYMWM010000111.1:0-10186 GCA_964394185.1 uncultured Smithella sp. | reverse complement strand
TGAATGACAATTTCACGGCAGTAAAGAATGCCATAGAACCTCTGCAGGTATCCAATTATACAAAATTTACGGGTTTAAGCTACGGTGCTGTCGATGTTACAACAACGGACACCAAACTTAATATTGGAACAAGAACATTTACAAAAAGCCGCAGTGACACCAATATTGAAATCTTTCTTAATTCAAGGTTCAACGGGGGAACGTTTAGCGGTGGCACCAATGGAATCCGGTTTTGGGTAATGATTGACGATACTATCCCAGCAACATTTGATAATTCTGCAAATATTAAAACAAGTAACTCGTCTGAATTCCTGTCCATCTATGCTGTTTTTCAGGGTCTTGCCGCCGGACCGCATACCGTAAGTGTGTGGGCATATACCAATATAGGAACATCCAGTGATGTTAGGGTAGATTCTGGAAACTGGGGTGGAGCCATTATTGTAAAAGAAAGTCTCTAAGAGAAATCATTTTCCTTGAGGAAAGCATGAACAAAAAAAAGGGGGCAACAGCCCCCTTTTTTTCTGGTTGTATAGACCGGTCGGGAACGCCTTGAACAGCTCAGGACAGGCACGATATGCAGAACGGTTTTTAACCGTTCGCTACAAAATGGCTCATGAAACGCTTCGTCAGCAGAAAGGTTTCAATCTCTTCAAGGCGGAGGCTTTGCCCAGGATGGCAAATACGCGGTCGAGTTCGGGGCCGTGCGTATTGCCTGTCAGTGCCGCTCGCACGGGCATGAAGAGTTCCTTGCCTTTCGCACCGGTTTTTTCCTTTGCGTATTTCATTGCGGCAGTGTAAAGACTGCGGGCATTGGCATCATCATTGGTTTTCAGATAATCTTCAAAAGCTTTTATCACCGCGCGGGCGTTTTCCTTTTCCAGTATTTCTTTGGCCTCGTCCGTCAATTTGTATTTGTCGTCGAAGAAGACTTCGACATGAGCGCCAACATCGGCAAGCGTTATCAAATCGGTTTTTATAAGCTCCACAACCTGATGCAGCCATTTTTCATCAATGGCTGCGGTATTATATCCCGCCTGTTCCAGAAACGGTTCAAGGCGTCTTGCTAAATCATCGGTTGCGCAGTTTCGGATGTAAATCGCGTTAAGCCAGCGCAGTTTCCCATCGTCAAATACCGCGCCGCTTTTGGAGGCGCGCTCCAGCGTGAACCCTGCTATCATTTCTTCGCGTGACAATACTTCCTTGGTGTCTGTAAAAGAACTTCCCAGAAGCCCCAGATAATTAATCATTGCTTCCGGCAGGAATCCCTGTTTGCGGAATTCGCCGATGGAAACGGAACCGTGCCGCTTGCTGAGCTTCGCGTGATCCTTGCCCAGAATCAGCGAGTGATGCGCGAAGGTGGGCAGTTCGAATCCCAGCGTTTTATAGAGCATAAACTGCAGGGCGGTGTTGGATAGATGATCCTCGCCCCGGATGACATGGGTAATTTTCATCAGGTGGTCGTCAATGACAACCGCGAAATTATAGGCGGGCATGCCGTTGGAACGTACGATAATGAAGTCGCCGATGGCGTCGGCCTCAAACTTCATCGCCCCTCGTATTAAATCTTCAAATTCAATGGCTTGCGGCTCAATCTTAAAGCGGTACGAAGGTTTTCTGCCCTCTGCCTCTCTGAGCTTTCTTTCCGCATCTGTGAGATTTCTGCATTTGCCCATATAGCGCGGCATACGCTTGCTCATAATCAGGGTCTGCCTCTCCTCCTCCAGTTCCTCTTCGGTGCAGTAGCATGGATAAACCAGACCGGCATCGAGAAGTTTGTTCAAATAACTTTTGTAAATATCAAGGCGTTCGCTCTGCCTATACGGGCCGCAGGGCCCCTCTTTCTGCGGGCCTTCATCCCAGTCCAGCCCCAGCCAGTTCAGGTCAGCATACAGGTTGAGCTGATAGGAAACAGCGCTACGCGATTCGTCGGTATCTTCTATGCGCAGGACAAAATCCCCGCCGTGGTGGCGGGCAAACATCCAGTTGAAAAGCGCCGTGCGCGCATTGCCCACATGCAGCTCTCCTGTGGGCGACGGCGCGAATCTCACCCTAGGCTTTGGATTCATTCTTTTTCCTTTCGTTAAGGCTGGCGCAGGCGAAAACCGCCACACCTTCATTGCGTCCGATAAAACCCATCCCCTCGTTGGTCTTGGCCTTGATGCTGATACTTTCGTCGGGAATTTTCAGCACGCGGGCAAGATTGGCAATCATTTGCCCGGCATGAGGCGCAAGCTTGGGCTTCTCCATGATAACAGTACCATCAATATTATTGACGCTAAAGCCTTTCGCCTTGATAATTTTGCCCACTTTTTCCAGAAGAATCATGCTTGAGATATTTTTGTACTGCGGATCGTTATCAGGGAAATGCCTGCCAATATCCCCCGCGGCTGCTGCGCCTAATAGCGCGTCGCATACCGCGTGAATCAGCGCGTCGGCATCTGAATGCCCCTGCAGGCCTTTATCACAGGGAATTTCCACGCCGCCCAGAATCAGTTTTCTGTTATCGGCAAACCGGTGGCTGTCGTAGCCGAAGCCGATTCGCAAACCGGCATTGCTTCTCTTTTTCATCAGGGCGTCCGCTGTCTGCATATCTTCATTCGTTGTAATTTTAATGTTTTCGTAAAATCCTTCCACTATTTTGACTTCTTTTCCTATCCGCTCGACTAAAGACGCGTCATCGGTTCCGTAGAATTTTTCATCACAGGCCGCCCTATACGCCTCTTTCAGAAGTCCATATTGGAACGCCTGGGGCGTCTGAGCCAACCATAAATTGGCGCGTGGCACCGTGCGCCCGACTATATCATTTTCCCCGACTTCCTTTATCGTGTCCTTGGTTTTTACTCCGGCCGCCGCCGCGCCTGTCTTTTTGGCCGCCGCGACAACGCTGCCTATCAATTCCTCCGTTACAAACGGACGCACCGCGTCATGGATGACCACAATGCCGCATTCGCCTTCGATGGCGTCAAGGCAGTTTTTCACTGAATCCTGCCGCTGCGCGCCTCCCGGAACGGCGTTGACTACTTTGGTAAGATTGTATTTCTCCGCCAGTTCCTGCCGGATATGAATGATGTCCTCGGCAGGCAGAGCCAGTATAATCTCATCAATATCGGGCGAATTCTGGAATACCCGAAGCGCATGCACAAGCACCGGCACGCTACCCAGCAAAAGATACTGCTTGGCGATGTGGGACTTCAATCTTTTTCCCGACCCTCCGGCGGGAATCACGGCAACTGTTTTCATCGGTCACATCCTGTATTTTTCACCGAGTTGATAGCATTTTTATTTTGAAAATGGAATAGCCATAAAAAAGCCCGGGAATTTCTTCCCGGGCTTCTGGGGTAATAATCTTTAATGGGGCTTAAGCGACTTCCTTCAGTTCAGAGAAAATCATCCGTCCCGCCGTTGTCTGCAATACGCTGGTCACCACGACCTTGACGCTCATGTTGACCATTTTCTGGGCGTTGTCCACGATAATCATGGTGCCATCGTCAAGATAGGCAACTCCCTGCCCCGATTCCTTGCCTTCACGGATAATCTTGACGGTCATCTGTTCGCCGGGAAGAACGACGGGCTTCATGGCATTGGCCAGTTCGTTGATGTTCAATACCCGGATACCCTGAAGCTCGGCAACTTTGTTGAGATTGTAGTCGTTGGTCAGCAGCTTGGCGTTCATTTGCTTGGCCAGCGCCACCAGTTTGCCGTCAACTCCCTTGATTTTGGGGAAATCCTGCTCGACAATGTCGATGTTGACGTTCGGGTTCTTCTGCAAGATATTAAGGACATCAAGACCGCGCCTGCCACGAAGTCTTTTCATCGAATCGGAAGAATCGGCCACAAGCTGGAGTTCGTTCAACACGAAACGTGGAACGATCAAATCCCCTTCGATAAATCCACTTTCGCAGATATCGGCAATCCGGCCTTCAATAATGACACTTGTGTCCAGTATGCGGTAATCCAGGCGACTCTGAGAATCGACACCGGCAAGATGAAATTCTTCAATCTTTTTTGAACCTAGGGCGAGACCAAGATAACTGAATATTCCCGTGATAAGCAGATAAATCCACGGCAAGACCTGCTGGTGCTCCTTTATTTTACTTACAAAATTTAGTCCAAAACTGAAAATTAAAGCTATCAGGAGACCAACGATCATTCCCGCCACGCCGCCGACAATAACTTTAAGTGATAATTTGCGGATGTCTTTTTCGATTTTTATTACTATTAATGCGACTAATAATCCAAAAATGAAGCCGGCTATGGATTTGAGAACCAGTAAAGGGTCTGAGGAAGTATAATATGATATGGCGCAACCACTTATGGAACACGCCAGAATCAAGAACATTCTGATAATCAATCGTTTCACCTCCTTTTCGTCTATAAAATTATGAATAAAATAATCATTATATATTATAAAAAAATGAAAGAATAAAAAAGGGGAGGCAAAATTCAAGGTTTCCTCAATAGGAAAAGCAATCTGCCTGTATTCGGTTTTCAAAGAGCGCTATAAAAATTAAAAAGTGAAATAATGACTACTGGACCGTGAAAATCTTCTGTAAATTGTGTTCAACCTCGGATTCCTGTGAGTTTGTAGCCACAGACAGTTCTTTCACAAGTAAATTTTTGGCTGTATCCATCATTTTTCTTTCACCAAAAGAAAGATTCTTATCACTTTTCAAAATAAACAGGTCGCGCAAAACACCGGCGATTTCAAATACAGAACCGGTTTTGATTCTTTCCAGATATTCCCTGTACCGCTTATTCCATGTCTGCTTATCGATGGTAACGTCTTTATTTCGCAGAATTTCATAGACTTTGGGTATTTCTTTTTCCAGAATAATTTCCCGCAGTCCGACAGCTTTGACGCTCATGGTGGGAATCATGATTTTCATGCCGTTACCCATTATCTTCATGACGTAGAAGGATTGCTTCTTACCCATTACTTCTTTATTTTCAATGGCTTCAATTACACCAACGCCATGCGCCGGATAAACAGCCAAATCGCCTACTTTAAACATTTTTTCTTTCATATGCCTTTCCATATCAGAAGGGTTATATATCATTTTTTAAACTATTAGTCAATAAGCATTCCTTAACTAAGATTTATTTAAGATATTTGACATAAAAAAGACTGAAAATAGCTATCTTTTTTCAATGATTAGCCGTAAGCGCTCTATATCATTAAAAAAATAAAAAAGGAGTTACTTGATGTCAAAAGTAAACTCCTTATTTTCTATTGGAGGCGGCACCCGGACTTGAACCGGGGAATAACGGTTTTGCAGACCGCTGCCTTAGCCACTTGGCTATGCCGCCGATAAAAAAATGGAGCGGGCGAACGGATTTGAACCGTCGACGTCTACCTTGGCAAGGTAGCACTCTACCACTGAGTTACGCCCGCTCACTTAAGCGGCTCTGTCTATAACAAATAGATATTTATTGTCAATAAAAATATTAAACTATTTATAAAAAACTCTTCTTTTCTTCACGTAATGAATCCGCGTTGAAATAAAATCAGAGGATTGACTGAAAAAATTATTTTTCCACGACACTTTTGTACAACTTTATGAAATAATCGACTCCTGAATAGATCGTGAGGAACAAAGCGACATAAAGAATAACGGTTCCGACGATATGAGCGTTGATACCGAAAATGGAATAATGAATCATTAATGCCGTTACGGCAATAATCTGCGTTACCGTCTTCTGTTTACCCAGAATGCTGGCCTGGATATAAATACCCTCCGCAGAGGCTATGCTTCTGATGACATCAACAATCAAATCCCTGATGATGGTTACGGCGACGATCCATGCCGGTATACGGCCGATGGGAATCATCAGAATCATGGCTGTATTCACGATAATTTTATCGGCGATGGGATCAAGGAATTTCCCCATGGTTGTAACCAATTGGTATTTCCGGGCAAAGTAACCGTCCAGGAAATCCGTAACGGACGCAATAACAAATAATACGGCTATGACCATACTCCAGAATTCACCGGGGTTGGCAAGCAGGATAAAAAGAAACGGAACAACGCTTATCCTCAACAGGGTTATGGTATTGGGCAGATTAAATGTGTCATGCCTTGAAATCATGGTTGTGCCTGCATCAAAAACAAAGCGTTATTGTATCTATTTTACGGGTACTTTCTTCCAGTCATTTATAAATGTTTCTATCCCTTTATCCGTCAACGGGTGCTGCACAAGCTGGGCTATCACTTTAAAGGGAATGGTTGAAATATCTGCTCCCATCAGGGCTGCATCCAGGACATGACGCGGATGGCGGATGCTGGCAACAATCACTTCCGTCTCCAGACAGTAATTTTCAAATATCGTGACAATCTGTTCCACCAGTTCCATTCCGTCATGGGCAATATCATCCAGCCTGCCGACAAAGGGGCTGACATAACGCGCGCCCGCTTTTGCCGCCATCAGCGCCTGCAGGGGAGAAAATATCAACGTCTGGTTTACATCAATGCCTGCGTCGGCAAACATTCTTGTCGCCTTCAGTCCTTCAACACAAAGAGGTACTTTGATAACCACATTTTTGCCCAGACGCGCCAGTTTTTTTCCTTCGGTAAACATTCCTTTGGCATCGGTGCTCATCACTTCCAGGCTTACCGGCCCTTTGACAATCTTGAGGATATCTTTGACCACGGCATCAAATCCCTTCTTTTCCCTGGCAATCAGCGACGGATTGGTCGTGACGCCATCGACCATCCCCAATTCAATTCCCTGTCTTATTTCTTCAATATTGGCCGTATCAATAAAAAATTTCATGTTTTCTCCTGTTATATATGAATTATTTTTTTTCTATCGTATATTTTTCAGCGCATTCTTTGCTGCAAAAGTAATAATTCTTTCCGGATATTTCTCTTTTATAAGCCTGGCTTACCGGAACATAGGTGTGACAGACCGGATCTTCCATCAAATCTTCTCCCTGCCCGGTCGATGATCGATAATGAAGATTTTCGTTTTCCCCAGTCTTACGCCTTTTAACAGCATTTATGATTTTAAACAACAAATAGATTAATAATACAGAAACAATTAAACGAAAAATCACTATGACACTCCGCAATAATCTTTTATTCAACTTTCTCTACTATTTTACGGTCATCCAATCGGTCATTCAGTCCCTGAACGGAAACTCCGAACGACGGATGAATAAAATAGGAAGCAATCTCGCAAAGCGGTTCCAGCACAAATCTTCTTTTGTGAAGCTCGGGATGCGGGATTTTCAAATCTTCCCCGTCAATCACATTTTGGCTGTAAAAAAGGATGTCGAGATCAATAATCCGGGGACCTCCTTTTACTCCCCTTTTCCGTCCCATGTCATTTTCAATTTTCTGCAGCGCCCGCAAAAGGTCGCGTGCGCAGAGAACCGTTTTAATCTCTGCAACCGCATTGATGAAAAAATTCTGGTTCTCTATGCCAACAGGCTCGGTTCTGTAAAACGAAGATACCGTTTGCAGCTCAATCCCTTTTATCCGGGAAAGCATTTCCGCGGCATGCCTGCAGTTTTTCAGGGAATCTCCCAGATTGGAACCAATTCCAATATAACCAATAATGCCTTCCAATTATTCAAAACCTGTTTATGTCTAATCGCGCAAGCCCAAAACGTCCTGCATATCGTACAATCCGTTTTTCTGATGAACAATCCACTGCGCTGCGCGAATCGCTCCTTTGGCAAAATTGTCCCTGCTGTGGGCGCGGTGCGTGAATTCCAGCCTCTCCCCTATCCCGCCGAAAATTACCGTATGATCTCCGGTAATATCCCCTGCCCTTATCGTTTGTATGCCGATTTCTTTTTTAGTTCTTTCGCCAATCAACCCCCGCCGTGCATACACCAGGGACTTATCCATATCGCGTCCCAGTTTGTCGGCAAGAACCTTCGCCATCTGCATGGCTGTTCCGCTGGGAGCGTCTTTCTTTAAATGATGATGAGCCTCGATGATTTCGACATCATAATCATCTTTGAGAATTCCCGCGCAATATTCAAGAACCTTCAGCATGACGTTCATGCCAACGCTCATGTTGGGCGTCAGCACACATCGCGTTTTCAAAGTCAGCCTTTTGATTTCATCCATTTCACCGGCGTTAAAACCGGTCGAACCGATAACAATGGCGCGGTGCTTTTCGCAGGCAATTTTTAAATAATTAAGGGATGCGGCGTGGCTTGTAAAATCGATGACGACATCCGCACCATCGATGCAGTCGGACAATTTGCCGCTGACCATTATGCCGGTATTCCCCAATCCCAGACTCTGCCCTATATCGCGGCCGATAATGGGATGTCCCTCGACTTCAACTGCTCCCACAACCCTGATATTATCCACGGTGGAAATGAGATTGATTATTTTGCCGCCCATTCTTCCGGCGGCACCTGTAACTACGGCATTAACCATAGAATAATCTCCTTTAATGTTTGCAATAAAAGTCTGTCTAAATCAGACCGTAATCGGCCATTACCTTCCTGAGTTTTTCATAATTGCCATCGCCCATTTTACATAGCGGCAATCTATATTCATACTGTATTTTACCCATCATGGCCAGGGCCGCTTTGACAGGAATGGGATTGACCTCGATGAAAAGCGCGTCGATCAAAGGGCTCATTTTGTAATGGAGGGCTTTGGCTTTCGCCATATCGCCGGCGTTAAAGGCATCGATCATTCCCGCCATATCCGCCGGCACTACATTGGAAATGACTGAAATGATACCCGCGCCGCCTATCGCTAAAAGCGGCAGCGTGAATATGTCGTCACCTGATAAAACGGCAAAATTACTGTCGCACATACTGATAATGTCGCTCATCTGCTTGAGTGAACCGGAAGCCTCCTTAATGCCCACGATATTCTTTATTTTCGAAAGTTTTGCGACCATGTCCGGCAGAAGATTCACACCGGTCCGGCCGGGTATATTATACGGAATAATCGGAATCGGAACGCTTTCGGCTATTTTTTTAAAGTGAAGATAGAGTCCCTCCTGTGTCGGACGGTTGTAATACGGACAGGTCATCAATGCTGCGTCGGCTCCCGCCTCATAGGCATGCTTTGTTAAACGCAGGGCTTCCGCTGTATTGTTCGAGCCTGTCCCGGCGATAACCGGCACCCGCTTCTTCACGGCCTCGATGGTGATTTCAATGACCCGGTCGTGCTCTTCGTGGGAAAGAGTCGGCGTTTCTCCCGTCGTCCCGCAGGGGACGATGGCGTCCGTTCCGTTGACAATCTGAAACTCTATAAGTTCGCGCAGAGCTTCCTCGTCAATCTGATCGTTTTTAAAAGGTGTGACAATTGCGACCATCGCGCCCTTAAACATAAAAGAGGCCTCCTTCAATATTTTATCATTCAAAATTTATTTCTGTTACGGCTTTTTCCGAACAATTATTAGACCCATCACAAATCAGTAAACGGTAATTGTATGTTTTCCCCTTTGTGACTTCTTTGTCCCTAAAACTATTGTATTCCCTGTCTTCCTTTTTCAGATCCCCAATGTTGATTTTACCGATGCGGTTGAATGTCCTGGGACAATTGCTGCATTCATTCCCGGCGCTGCCTGATTCGCTCTTTTCCACGGCTATATAATATTTTTTTAAATCCCTGCCGTCGAAATCCCATTTCAACAGAACCGCGTTTTCATTGTGAACGGCTTGCAGATTTTGCACAATCCGTTCATGACCGGCTGCGTTTTTTATTAAAACAGGATTACCTTTTACACCGCAACCATATAAAATGGCAAATAAAATCAAACAGGCAAATAGGCTATATTTTACCGGGGCTTTTTTCAAACTCTTTTATCCTCTGCATGACTGTTTTTGTCGCGGTTCCGCCGATGTGGCTGCGGGCATCAACCGCGCTCTCCAGCCTGATGACATTCATAATGTCGGAGGTAAATCCTTTATAAAATTCCTGATATTCCTTCAATGTAAGATTTTCCAATCCTTTTTTGCTTTTGATGCAATAAGCGACTATTTTCCCGACAATCTCATGCGCCCTGCGGAAGGGCATACCTTTTCCAACAAGATATTCCGCCACGTCCGTTGCCGTTGAAAATCCCCCTTTGGCCGCGCCGTACATCTTCGCCGCGTTAAATTTGGTATGAGCTATCATTTCCGTAAAAATGGACAGACAATCTTTAACCGTATCAACGGCATCGAATAACGGTTCCTTATCTTCCTGCAAATCGCGGTTATAGGTCA
>CAYMWM010000110.1:0-10508 GCA_964394185.1 uncultured Smithella sp. | reverse complement strand
CCTAGAAGAAAGATTTCTCTTTCTTTTTTCTCGCGTTATATCTCAAAATAATTTGTTTGGACCCACAAATTCATTTTCCCACTATTCAATTTCCAAAGAGCCTTATACAAAGATTCTATGCTTAAAAACTAAGCAGTCAAATTCTTTTGTCAAGATTTCAAAAAACTTTGTTCAACCAGTTACATTTGGAAGTGTCCGACAACTAACGAGTGAAACCATCGGTTAACTTATTGAGATTTTCAATCTACATCCAAGCACTTTCTCTGCTGAACAGAAAAGGCTATTTACTCTCTCTTTATGGTTGTGTCAAGAAAAAATTAATTTTTTTTTAATAATATTTAAAGTTATTTTTTTATCTATTGTTTACGATAACTTACACAAAACATTCTTTTTATCAAAGGACTATTTTTCTCAAATAATTTCAATTTATGAATTATTTTCATTTTTACTTGAATATATAATACCACATTACTTCCCTTGATTCAACATCAACTTTTTTTCTTGCCAAAACAAAGCATTATGTAATACTAGTTTCGCATAGATATTAATTCCAATCGTAATATCAGGAGCATAAACATGAAGAAATCTTATATCTTGTCTCTCGATCAGGGAACCACGAGTTCCCGCGCCATTCTCTATGACCGCAAAGGAAAAGTAGCAGGCACTGCCCAAAAAGAGTTTACGCAAATCTATCCGAAAGCGGGATGGGTGGAACACGATCCCATGGAGATATGGGGATCGCAAAGCGGCGTGGTGAGCGAGATTCTGGCAACCACGGCCATTGCGCCGGAAGAAATAGCGGCCATCGGCATCACTAATCAACGTGAAACAACGGTAGTCTGGGATAGAAAAACAGGGAGGCCGATATATAATGCCATCGTCTGGCAATGCCGCCGCACCGCGGGAATATGCGATGAGCTCAAGGCTCGGGGCATGGAAAAATATATCAGAGAAAATACCGGATTGGTTTTGGATGCTTATTTTTCTGGAACAAAAGTGAAATGGATTCTTGATAACGTGGAAGGAGCACGGGATAAAGCACGGCACGGCGAACTTCTTTTCGGCACCATAGATACCTGGCTTATCTGGAATCTTACAAAGGGGAAAGTACACGTTACGGACTACAGCAACGCTTCACGCACCATGCTTTATAATATTAATAAGCTTCAGTGGGACAAGAAAATTCTTAAAGAGCTGGACATTCCTGAATCCATGCTGCCGGAAGTGAAACCGTCGAGTGAAATTTACGGACATACGGACGCCAAGATATACGGGGCGCAGATTCCTATTGCCGGATGCGCCGGTGATCAGCAGGCGGCTCTTTTCGGACAGGCCTGTTACATACCGGGCATGGTCAAAAACACATACGGTACGGGCTGTTTCATGCTGATGTTGACCGGCGAAAAACTGGTACATTCAAAAAACGGTCTCTTAACCACCATCGCCTGGGGCATAAACAACAAAGTCGAATATGCGCTGGAAGGCAGTATTTTCATTGCGGGCGCGGCAGTTCAATGGCTGCGCGACAATCTCAAAGTCATTTATGAATCGAAAGACAGCGAATACTTCGCCACCAAAGTTGAAGATTCGCTGGGTGTTTATGTCGTTCCAGCCTTTGTCGGCCTTGGTGCTCCGTACTGGGACATGTACGCTCGCGGCGCTATTCTCGGATTGACAAGGGGAACGACAAGAAATCATATCATCCGCGCCACACTGGAATCCATTGCTTACCAGACCAGAGACGTCCTCGAACTGATGCGCAGTGAATGCGGCCTTGACCTTTGCGAACTGCGCGTTGACGGCGGTGCGTGCGCCAATGATTTTCTGATGCAGTTCCAGTCGGATATTCTGGGTATTCCCGTGGAGCGGCCGGAAAATGTTGAAACGACAGCTCTGGGAGCAGCCTATCTTGCAGGTCTGGCCGTCGGTTTCTGGAAGAATCAATCCATGATCGCCGAACGACGAAAAATAAACCGTAAATTTCACCCGGCTATGAACATCGATAAACGCAAAGAACTCTACGATAACTGGAAAAAGGCTGTAAAACGTGCCATGCGCTGGCAGGAAGAAGAATAATCCTGAATGATTAAAACGGATGTCATTATTATCGGCGGCGGCGCTACCGGCTGCGGAATTGCCAGAGACCTGGCTCTGCGCGGTATTCCGCACTGCCTCATTGAAAAAGGGGACTTTGCGGCGGGAGCAACAGGCGCCTGTCACGGACTGCTGCACAGCGGCGGAAGATATGCTGTTACCGACCCCATAGCCGCGCGTGAATGTTACGAAGAAAATATGATTCTTAGAAAAATCGGTGAGAAATGCGTCGAACAAACTGGAGGACTTTTCGTGCGCCTGCCCGGCGATTCCAAACGTTTCCGGGAAATCTTCCTGCGTGGTTGTGACGATGCAGGTATACCTGCCGAAGTCATTTCTTCCACCAAAGCCCTTGATCTGGTCCCCAACCTGAATCCGAAAATTGAAGATGCGATCAGGGTTCCGGATTGTTCCATCGATCCTTTCCGCCTTTGCATGCTCAATATCCGATCTTCCGAACTTCGCGGCGGCATAATTTATACAAGACACAAGGTCACGGAAATCATCAAATCACATGGCCGCTGTGTCGGCGTCAGGGCAACCGATCAGGCCACCGGCGAAATCAGGGAAATCAGAGGCAACATCATTATAAACGCAACCGGTGCCTGGGCAAATATGATCGCCGCTCTCGCCGGTTCCGAAGTGCCCATGACGCTGGTCAAAGGATCGCTCGTCATCACCAACCACCGTCTGACCAATATGGTCATCAACCGCCTGAGACATCCTTCCGACGGCGACATCATCGTGCCCAATGAAGCGGTTTGTCTTGCCGGAACAACAGCCCTCAGCGTGGAAGATCCGGATAAAATCAGTATCGAATCACCGGAGGTGGATACCATCATCAGCGAAGCGGGAAAGATGATTCCGCATTTCAATAACACCCGCATCATCCGCGCTTTTTCAGGCGTACGGCCTCTGCTTAAATCCAGAAAGGCGGACAGCCATGAAATCTCCCGTGGCTTCCAGATCATCGATCACGAAAACAGGATGTACAGCATTGTAGGAGGGAAACTCACCACCTTCCGGCTCATGGCAGAAAAAATGGTGGACACGATCATGGCCTCCTTCAATCTGAAAAAAGCCTGCGAAACGGCGGAAATACCTCTGGAAGGGCAGGAAGAACTGAGCGGCTATCCGCTGGCCAAACGGATTACAAACATGAAAAACATTGTGTGTGAATGTGAACTTGTTACCAGGGAGGAAGTGGAACGGATTATCAAACAGACGGCAACACGCAATGTTGGAGATATCCAGCACCGGACGCGCCTGGGCATGGGACCCTGCCAGGGAGGCTTCTGCACATTTAGGGCTCTGGGCATCATGAATGATATGAATGTCATATCGCCCGAGCAGTCCATGGAAATGCTGCGTGGATTTCTCCAGCGCCGGTTCAGGGGAATACGATACGCTCTGTGGGGTGACCAGCTCAGGGAAGAACAGCTTGTGGAATATATTTATCTGGGCATTCTGGCCATGGAGAACCCCGAATGAGTGTTATTGAATACGACGTTATCATTATTGGAGCCGGTGTGGCCGGATTGACGGCGGGAGCCTATCTTGCCGGATGCGGCCTGAAAGTCGCTCTCGTCACGACGGGAGAACCGACAGCATGCCTTTCCACCGGCGGCATTGATGTCTGCTCGCGCCATGACAATCCTCTTGAAGGCATCAGAGAACTTCCATCGGGACACCCCTTCCACCTTGTTTCTGAAAAAATCATCAGAGAGTCTTTGGATGACTTTCAAACGGCCATGAAAGAAACGAATTTGCCCTATGCCGGTCACATCGAAAAAAACCGTTCCATTCTTTCCGCTCTGGGCACATCCAAAACCTCCTGTCTGGTTCCTTCAACCATGGAAGCGGCGCCGCAGGGAACCGATGAAAGCATGCTCATTATAACGTTCAAGGGCTTAAAGGATTTCTATCCCGGCTATATCATCTCCCGCCGCAAGAACACCAGATTCTACATATATGACGCGGGAGTTTCCAGCACCATGAGCATTGCCTCCCATTTCGAGGACAAAAGTTCTTTTGAAAAATTCCTTCTATGGCTGGAAAAACTTAAATCCGAGAAAAGCAAGATAGCCTTCCCCGCCGTTCTTGGCCTGGAATCTGCAACTGAAATTGTGAACACCATCGCCGTCCGTACGGGAAAGCCTGTTTTTGAAATTCCCACGATTCCGCCGTCAATGCCCGGCAGAAGGCTGTTCAATGCACTGAAAATTAATTACCGGAAAAAAGGCGGGGAAATCTACTGGAACTGGCCGGTAACAGGAATTGAGAAAACCGGCAAACAGATTGAAGCGGTGGCAACGCATTCCGAGGGAAGACCCAACAGCCTCAACGCCCGGGCATTTATCCTGGCTACCGGTTCCTTTGTCGGCGGCGGCCTGACCGCCACAAGAAACGGCATTGTTGAAAATGTATTTAATCTGCCGGTACATACGCCCGGCCCCCGGGAAACATGGTTCGACAATGATTATTTTTCCTTAAATCATGGTATCGGCAGGGCGGGTATTATCGCCGATGGGTCCCTGCGACCGGCCGATTCTCCCTGGAAAAATATTTTTGTTTGCGGCGGAATTCTCGCCAATGCGGAAATACTGAAAAGCGGCTGCGGTCACGGTCTGGCGCTGGCAACTGCCCGCGTTGCGGCCCAATCATGCATGGAGTATCTGTCCCATGAAATATGAACACTGCATACGCTGCACCATTTGTGTGGAAAATTGTCCTGTATTCCGGGTAAATCCTGATTTTCCCGGCCCCAAGCAGGCGGGACCCGACGCCCAGCGCTTCCGTTCGGACAGAGAAAGAGCCGAGGACGGATGGGTTCTTTTGTGCAGCCAGTGTAAACGCTGTGAGATGGCCTGTCCCTGCGGCGTGGAACCGGCGCAAACCATCCTTCGGGAACAGCAAAGATACGGGAAGCAGCATCCGCAAACATTGACACATCTGCTTTTTGCCAATAATTATTATTTGAGTTCTCTGGGCTCTTTGGCCGCTCCGATAGCCAACATCATTGCTTCCTCCGAAACGGGGAAAAAACTTTTCAATAAAATAGGAATATCAACCTATATTCCTTTTCCGAAATTCCGATTCCACAAATTACGTAACGAAAAGAAAACGAGAAGTAAGGGGAGAAAAAAAGTGGCCTTTTTCTATGGGTGCTTCATTAATTTTTACCGCCCGGATATCGGCAGAAAAATTATCCGTCTGCTTTCCTCAATGAATGTTGATGTTGTTCTTCCGCCTCAGTGGTGCTGCGGCCTCCCTGCGCTGGGCAATGGGAACCTTGCTTTGGCAAAATTTTTCGCACAAAAAAACGCCGCATCATTGTCCAACTATATTGATGCAGGCTACGATGTTGTTTACACCTGCACGTCCTGCGGTCTGTGCCTTATGCATGATTATCCTGATATTCTTAAAATTCCCCAGGCCAGAAAAATTGCCGAAAACAGTTACGACCTCCATGAATACATCATTAAGCTCATCAACGATGATTATGCTAAACCGGATTTCAGGGAAGTGCGGCACAAGCTCGCCTATCACATTCCCTGCCATTTACGGGCGCTGAAAATCGGTTACCCGGCAGCAAAACTCTTGTCTTTAATTCCCGGTGTGGAATACCAAATCCTTGACGATGCCTGCTGCGGGCTTTCCGGCAGTTACGGTTTTAAAGAGAAAAACAAAAGTACAGCTATTCAATTGGGCAATCGCGCCGTTTCTCTAATCAAACAAACGGGGATGGAATATATTGTCGCGGATTGCGGTTCCTGCCGGATGCAATTGGGCGGGCTGTCCGGTATGAGCGCTTTGGATCCGGCGGAAATTATCTGTGAATCTCTGGGTATAACCGGCGATGTTAAATAAGATAAATCTTGCTCCTCAAAGACAGAAACTCTTTGTTTATATCGTCTTGACTATCGTTACCTGCGCCGTTTTTGGGCAGGTTAATCACTATGACTTTATCAATTTTGATGATCACGCCTATGTAACGGAAAACAGCAGTATCCGGTCCGAATTCTCATGGGATGGCATCCGCTGGATTTTCGGCTCTAAATATCTGGATGTATGGAATCCGCTTGTATGGCTTTCCTTCATGATTGATTATCAGATTTACGGTTTCAATGCCGGCGGTTATCACCTGACAAATCTTATCCTGCATATCATGAGCACACTGTTGCTATTCTGGCTTTTCAATCGCATGACGCAATCCATATGGAAGAGCGCTTTTGTTGCGGCCATATTCGCACTGCATCCATTGCATGTGGAATCAGTAGCATGGATAGCGGAACGCAAGGATGTCCTGAGTGCTTTTTTCTGGATGTTGACGCTCTGCCTTTATGTTTACTACACGGAAAAGCCCGCCGTCACAAGGTACCTGCTTGTTCTTTTTTCCTTCATGTGCGCTTTGATGAGTAAACCCATGGTTGTAACCATACCTCTTGTCATGATTCTGCTAGATTACTGGCCACTGGAACGTTTCACGCTGAAAAAAGGCAACATCATTTTATGGCAGTTGAAGGAAAAATTGCCTTTCCTTATTTTAGCGGCGTCTATCAGTATCATCAGGATTACCTATGCTCCCGAATATTTTCCTTTAAGCACGCGAATAGCCAACGCCCCGGTTGCTTTTGTCACATATCTGGTTAAAACATTCTGGCCTCACAGCATGTCAATTTATTACCCGTTTCTGGATGATATTCAACTTACACAGGCTTTTTTGGCTTTACTGCTGATTATCATTATCACGGCGGCGGTTATTTTAATGACTAAACGCCTGCCCTATCTTTTTGTCGGATGGTTCTGGTTCGCGATAACGATTGCCCCTGTTATCGGAATCATTGAGATATCGTATTCCGCGCCCTGCGCGATGGCTGACCGCTACCATTACCTGCCTTCCATCGGAATTTCATTAATGGTGGCTTGGGGAATACCTAATCTAATCAAAAGAAGAACCATATTATTTCCCGCGGCAATCATTATCCTGGCCATTATGAGCTGGGTGAGCTGGAAGCAGTGCAGTTACTGGGAAAACAGCGCCACCCTGTTCAATCACGCTCTGAAGGTGACAAAGAACAACTATCTGGCCTATCAGGGACGCGGCATTACATACGGCGAGATGGAACTTTATCAGGAGGCTATCGAGGACTTTGATAAAGTCATCAGCATTAAAAAAGATTATGTGTATGCCTACATCAACAGGGGCTTTGCTTATTACAATATCGGCAAGTATCAAAAGGCCGTCGGGGACTTTAACGAAGCTATCAGATTAAGGCCGGACAAGGCGGAATTCTATAACAACCGGGGAATTAATTACGCCGCGTTGGGGCAATATGAACCGGCTATTGAAGACTTGAATAAGGCTATTGCCCTGAAAAAAGATTATGCCGATGCCTACAGCAACCGGGGTTATATCTATTTGCAAAAGGGCAATAAAACCCTTGGCTGTTCCGACGCGCAAAAAGCCTGTGCTTCAGGAAACTGTAATCTGCTGGAAAAAAGCAAAAGTGCTGGTGATTGTCCCTGATTTTTTCTTAAAGCGAATTTGACTGATTTCCAAAAATATGCAAGATTGCGGCAAACAAAACAAAGACTAACAATACTTCTTCATGAAATTGGGAAGTACGAAAGGAGAACATAAAGTATGCCGGATGTGGATGGAATCAAGGAAGCGAAGATGTTTCATTGCGATATGCCTCAAACGACCGAGGGGTTTTTCCTCAAGGGTTCGAGTTCGCTGGATTGGGGGATGAAAAACAGACTCTCCAGGATATTTAATCCTGTATCAGGCCGGACGGTGATGCTGGCCATCGATCACGGTTATTTTCAGGGACCGACAACCGGCCTGGAACGGGTAGACATCAACATTCTTCCCTTAGCGCCCTATGCGGACACGCTGATGCTGACCAGAGGAATTCTGCGCAGCGTTATACCGCCCTCTTCTACTCAGGCCATTGTACTTCGGGTTTCGGGAGGCGCTAGTATTCTCAAAGAATTATCCAATGAAGAAATCGCCGTTGATATCGAAGATTCCATTCGTCTGAATGTCTGCGCCATGGCCGTGCAGGTTTTTATCGGTGGCGAATTTGAAAGACAGTCCATCATCAACATGACCAAAATGGTGGATATCGGCAATCGCTACGGCATTCCCACTCTCGCGGTAACAGCGGTCGGCAAGGATATGGCGCGAGATGCCAAGTATTTCCGTCTGGCCTGCAGAATATGCGCGGAGCTCGGCGCCCACTACATCAAAACCTACTACATCCAAAAAGATTTCGAAACCGTTACGGCTTCCTGTCCTGTGCCCATTGTGATGGCCGGGGGCAAGAAGATACCGGAGCTTGACGCCCTTACAATGGCCTACAACGCGGTGCAGAGAGGCGCCGCCGGTGTGGACATGGGACGCAATATTTTCCAGTCTGACGCGCCAATTGCCATGATACAGGCGGTGCGTGCTGTCGTTCACGACAACGAAAAACCGAAAAAGGCTTTGGAACTTTACAAAGCGTGAAAAACAAAAAATGAAAGCCGCGTACTGGTATAACAACAAAGATATCCGTATCGAGGAAATCCCCACACCGAAACCCGGACACAGGGAAATGCTGGTCAAGGTTATCTCCTGCGGTATCTGCGGCAGCGATATTGTCGAATGGTACCGGCTGCCGCGGGCGCCGTTGATTCAGGGGCACGAGATTGGCGCCAAGGTCATTGCCGTCGGCAAATCGGTACAAAAATACAAGCCGGGAGACCGTGTATTTATCGCTCCGAAAGTGCCCTGCATGAAATGTTATTATTGCGAAAACGGTCACTATCCCCAGTGTTCGGAAGTCAAGGAAAGACTCCCCGGCGGCTTTGCCGAATACATTCTTGTCCCGGAAATCTTAATAGAGAACGGAACATATCTGCTGCCCGAAAACATCACTTTCGATCAAAGCACCTTTATTGAACCGCTGGCCTGCGTCGTCAGGGCACAGAGGCTGGCCGGTGTGAAAAAAGGACAAACTGTACTGGTCATCGGCTGCGGGATGTCCGGCCTGCTCAATGTAAAACTGGCGCGGACAAAAGGCTGTAAGATAATTGCCGCCGACATCAACCCCAGGAAGCTCGAAATCGCCCTGGAGATGGGAGCCGATATTGCCATAAACGCCGCCGAAAATATTTCGGAGCAACTGATCGCCAAAGCAGGCAAAAAAGCCGACATAGTATTGTTATGCGCCTCTGCCGATTCAGCGTTGGAGCAGGCATGGCTTTGCGTGGATAAGGGCGGTGTCATCGTTTTATTTGCGGTTCCGGGACCGGATAAAAAAGTTGTCGTTCCCGTCAATGATTTCTGGATGAAGGAAATCACCATCCTCACGTCCTATTACTGCGGCCCTCCCGATATTGTGGAATCCATGAAATTAATAGAGTGGCACCATGTCACAGTGGATGACCTGATAACGCACCGGCTCCTCCTGAACGACATCGTTAAAGGGTTTCAACTGGTCACCGACGGCAGGGAATCCATCAAAGTCATCATCAAACCGAACGATAATTAATAAGTCCAATATTTTTTGAGACACTCAATAGTGGAACAAAAGTCAACCGAAACTGTTTACGTGACTACTATCGGCTTTATCGGTTTGTTGGAAATAGTTAAATATTCATTGAAATCCCAACTAACCATGTGTCATCTTGATTACCGTGTCGATATCCACCGTAGATGCTGAATAGCGGAGAGTGGCCAGATATCCCAATTCCAACATCTATACCGAACACCTCATTTTCAAGTTCTGCTCTATTTAGATTATCTGCTGCATTCCAATAATAATCCATTTTAAATCTTGTGTATCCGACAACACAATTACTTATATCGCCCTTTTGTTTAAGTAAAAATGTCAATTCTGGTCCTATTTTATTGTGATTAGCTGCTACATTTATTGAATACCCCATAATGCCAGAATAAGAATAATGGACATAACCAAATGCCACTTCGTATAAATCCTGCGAATTAATACGAATAGATATATTGGGACCAATTTCCCACGATTTATTTAGTTCCTTTTCTTTCACATACTCGGCAGCTTTGCTTTCCACAGAACCAAATTGAAATAACAAAATAATTAGGAATAGTATGATTAAACATTTAATTTTCATTTTTAGCCACCCAACATTGTTTATATGCACCGCGTTCTAATGCTTAACAAAGAACTAATTCAAAAGACTTCTCACTAGAGGTAATTCGACAATTTGCTACAATATATGTCTGAAGTGTGAAGAGCTATTTACTCCACATCATTATGATATAACACTTCAATATATTTTATTGAAAAATACTCTGTTTCAGGGCTGTTCAAAAATGCTCAGATGCAAGGCGCGCGAAGCCTTGGAAGTGAGGCGTACTTTTTGCGCACATTGCAACGCCACAAGGC
>CAYMWM010000109.1:0-10800 GCA_964394185.1 uncultured Smithella sp. | reverse complement strand
TCACGGCGTCTATTATCACAGACGCTCTGCCGACAACCTTTGTGACGTTCAAACCGGGTGTTTATACCGGCAGCAAAGATGTGACGTATGTCAGCGACACCAACGTCGTGTCTTACTACACTGCAGCCAGTGATTCGGATCAGGCCACTTATTCGGCTCCCACAATGACAGTATATGTCGGCACGGGAGCAACCAGCTCCGCGGGCGGAACGATTCCGGCCAGCAGCAGAGTGCTTGTTTTGTATCAGGTAACGGTGAACCCCTGATTAAAGGGATAATATTTTAATTTATGTTTTTGAACGGGATATATAAATTGAATAAGCGGTTTTCCGGCCATATGGCCGGAAAACCGGCCCGTTTGTCTTTTGCGGCAAACGGGAAGCGTATATCCCTGTTTGCTTTATGCTTAAACTGGCTTTATGCTCATTTAAGAAATATCACATGGCTTGTGCCGGGATGGGTTGTATTCATTTGTATGCTGATAATTCCTTCCGACGCTCTTTCTGCATTGGTGCAGGCTGATAAAATTATTAATAACGCTATTATTTATTCTAAAGAAAATACCAATACATCACATGCCTCGGTTACGGTGACGATTGTTGTGCGGACGCCCGCTTCCATAGAGGCTCTGGTATACGCACCCGAATTGGTCACAGCGGATCAGGTCAATGTATCCACATCGGCATATCTAACGGGCGGTGCATCTTCGACTACTTTTGTTAATTTATCCGCGCCGGTGCCTGTGGGAACAACTATTCCCCTTGATTTGAACAATCTAACACCGCTCAACGATACCGGACTGATCCATCAGGGAGAGCCTCTATTTATCCGGGTCACGGACCTTGACCAGAATCTGGACAAAACAAAAACGGAAACGATTATTGTGACTGTTAAAAATCCCGCCAACGGCGATATGGAAGTTATAAGATTGACGGAAACCGGCCCGAACACGGGCGTGTTCGTCGGTTATGTTTTCACCGCCAATACCGCGGTGACGACGTATAACGGTACAATTTCCGTCAAGGAAACGGATATCCTCTATATCAATTATGTTGATATCGTGGACGGCACGGATGTAGCGATGACCACCGTGATGGTCGATCCACTGGGGATTGTTTTTGATTCCTCGACCGGATTGGCTATCAATGGCGCAAGCGTTACGATTATCGATAACAGTACCGGAAAACCGGCCACTGTTTTCGGTGACGACGGCGTCAGTACTTACCCCTCAACGGTCGTAAGCGGCGGCACTGTGAAGGACGGCAGCGGCCGCGTTTACACGGTTCCCGACGGCGGCTTCCGTTTCCCGTTCGTCATGCCCGGCAGTTACAGATTTGAAATTCTTCCGCCGGCGGGATACGCGTTTCCCAGCATTGTGGAAACAGATATTATTCAGGCCCTGCCCGGCGCGCCTTTCCATATTGTCATTGGCTCCCGTGGTGATTCATTTACATTGAATCCCGGTCCGTCGGTCCGCATCGATATCCCTCTGGATCAGGCGCCCGTGGAGCTCTGGCTGCAAAAGACCGCCGGCAAGGATACAGCCGGTTACGGCGATTTTATTTCTTATGAGCTGACCGTGGCCAACAGGAGTACGAGGGTTGTTGCGACCGGTGTGCAGATTACGGATATCATGCCGGTGGGCTTCCGGTATCAGAGCGGATCGGCAAAATTAAATGATAAGGCCACCGGTGATCCGACGATATCCAAAGATGGCAGAACACTCACTTTTGATGTGGGCTCCTTGGATAAAAACGGATCGGCGAAAATAAATTATATGGCGGAGGTCACGTCGGGAACACAGCTTGGCGACGCAATCAATAATGCCATTGCCTTTGCCGCCACAGGAGAAAAATCGAACCGGGCCCGTGTACGCGTGAAAATTAAAGACGAATTTATGAGAACCCGGTCGTTCATTATGGGTCGCGTAACCACCGGCGACTGCAATGAGAAGACGGGTGAAGGAACAAACGGTGTTGAAGGCGTGCGACTCTATCTTGAGGACGGTACTTTTGTCATCAGCGATAAACGGGGCATGTATCATTTCGAGGCGGTGCGTCCGGGTCTGCATGTTGTGCAGATGGATGTGGATTCACTGCCCGAGGGTTATGAAGTTGTTGCCTGCACGCAAAACAGCCGTTTTGCCGGACGTGCTTTTTCGCAGTTTGTGGAAACTCAGGGCGGCGCGCTCTGGCGCGCGGATTTCCATGTCCGTTCCAAAGTAAAGGCAACGCCTCAGGAAAAGATTCCTCCGGAAAAGGCGCCTCCATTAAAGGGAGAGGTTATTTTGGAGCTGTCTCATGTTCTGGATAAAGATAATATCGCTTATAGAATTTTAGTGAAGGGAATTAATTTACCTGTTGCCGCAGCGAAATTGAATGTCGTCTTGCCTCAGGGAGTTGTTTACAAAAAAGGCAGTTCAAAGATGGACGGCATTGAGGCTGCCGATCCGTCGGAAAATGAAAATAAGAAACTGGTCTTTGATCTTAATCATCTGCCGGCCGGTCAAGCCCGTGAAATTACATTCACGGCGTTGCCATCCGGAGATGTCAAAGCCGGAACGCTGACGACGAAGGCCTACTTGACGACAGACGGAGGAACTAAAAAGGAAATCGTCACACCCGAGGCGGAAACCATGATGCAGGTGGATAGAAATGAAAAAATATCTCAACTACCCGACATCATTCTCCGTCCGCATTTTCCCGTGAGAAGCGCCGCATTAAGCGATGAAGACCGCAACCAGATTGATGAGCTGGCTCGTTCTCTGGACGGTGTGCGTGTGGATAAAATAGAGATTGCCGGCCACACGGATAATGTGCCTATCGCACCGCAAAACCGCATTGAGTTTGCAGACAATCAGGCTCTTTCGAAGGCGCGTGCAGAAAGTGTCGGCCGTTATTTGATGGACAGGCTTAAGATCCCTCAGGAAAAGATGATTATGGAAGGGAAGGGGAGTAATGAACCTGTTGCCGATAATCGCACGAAAACGGGAAGGGCGCAAAACAGGCGCGTGGAAATCCGCATCACAACCAGCAGTATAAGTGATATGGCTTCCTGGAGTGTTGTTAAAGAACAAAGCGGCGAGCAGCGCGTGGAAATCAATGCGGTGAAAGATGCTTCCCCGAATAACGATTCCAAAGCAGCGGTGGATGATGCATCCAAAAAATCCGAAACAGACGGTGCTGTCGAAAAACCTCAACTGTCCGTTACGGAACCGGAAGGAATCCTGTATCCGTTGGATAACGATATTCTGGTTAACGCGATAAACACCGTCCGTGTCTGCCTTGATAACAAACTGACGCCACGCGTACTGCTGGACAATCAGGAAGTGCCCTCCAAGAACATTGGCTTTATCATGAAGGACGAAAAGGCCGGAAAATCGCTTTTCTCCTATATCGGCGTGGATTTTGGGAAGGCCGGACAACATCAACTCGAATTTCAGGGTATTGACCCGTTCGGCAATGTCCGTTTCAAGAAGACGATTTCCATAAAACGCAGCGGAGAAATTACCGCCATCCGGGTTAAATCAACGGAGGCTAATGTTGCCGACGGCAAGACGCCGGTCAAGATTCATCTCGAACTTTATGACGCCGACGGAACCATCATTCCTGCCTCAACGGAATTGGAGATTCGTGAAGGCACACTCTCCCCCTTGAAGAAGCCTGATATTTTTGCGCTGCCTCCCGCGGCCGGAAGTCCCGCGCACGTACAGATGAGCCGGGAAGGGGAAGTTCTGTTTCAGCCCGTAACAAACAGCGGAGCTTACCGGGTTGTGCTGGGTTACAATAAAGCAACCGTCGAAGTGGAAATGTATGTGCAGCCCAATATGCGCGATTGGATTCTTGTTGGCCTCGCGGAAGGGACGGCCGGTTATAATACTGTTTCGGGCAATATGGAAAATCTGAAAGTCAACGATGTTGACGATAAATTATATCAGGATGGACGTGTTGCGTTCTTTGCCAAGGGACAGATCAAAGGCAAATGGCTGTTAACCATGGCTTATGATACCGCCAAAACAAAGGCTGACAGCGGAAATACGCTGTTCCAGACCATCAGTCCCGACAGCTATTTCACATTATATGGAGATGCGACCCAGCAGCAGTACGATGCGGCAAGCCAGAAGAAACTGTATCTTAAAATCGAACGTAGCCAGTTCTATGCCCTGTTCGGCGATTATGATACGGGCATGACCATTACCGAACTGTCGCGCTACAGCCGTCGTATGACGGGTTTCAAAACTGAATTTCAAAATAAATATGTCGAGGTGAATGCCTTCGCCAGTGAGACGGAACAAATTTACACCCGCGATGAAATTCCCGGAGACGGCACTTCGGGTATTTACAAACTATCCCGTAAAAACATTTTATTGGGTTCGGAAAAAATCAGGATTGAAGTGCGCGACCGCTTCCGTAGCGAGGTGCTTGTTTCCTCCCGCATCCTGAACCGCTTTACGGATTATTCCATTGATTATGATGCCGGATCGGTCATCTTCAAAGAACCGGTTTTCAGCAGGGATGAAAATTTCAATCCGATTATCATTGTGGCGGAATATGAAATCACCTCCAATAAAGGCACCGATTACACTTACGGAGGACGCGCCGGTGTGAAACTGCTAAACAATAAACTGAAGATCGGCGGTAGTTATATTCATGAAGGTCAGGATGACCGCAGCGGCAATCTTTACGGTGGGGATGCTACCATCCATCTGGACAAACAGACCAAACTGCGTGCGGAGTTCGCAAAAAGTAAATACGATGCCGGCGCGGACAGCCGCGACGCGGACGCTTATCTGGTGGAGGCTACACGCACAACGAAGCAATATGACGCCAAAGCCTATTTCCGCGACCTGGAAGAGGGGTTTGGTCTGGGACAGCAGCCGGGCAGTGAAGCGGGTACACGCAAATACGGTGCTGAAGGCAAATATCGTTTCACTGAAACCTTAAGTGCAGGGGCTAATATCTATCGTCAATACAGTCTTCTGACGGATGCGACACGTGATATGGCCGAGGGAAAGCTAGACTATACTGAAAAGAAATATGGCGCTTCAATAGGTTTCCTGGAAGCTGTTGATGAACTAGCGGACGGCACCAAACAGAGATCCGAGCAGGTAACCATGAGCGGTAAAGTAAAGACGCTTTATGATCGCTTGACACTTGGAATCAATCATGCCCAGTCGGTGGGTAAGAATGATAATACGGATTTCCCGACGCGGACAACGCTTTCCGCGGAACTGGCAACAACCAAAAATATTGCTTTACTGGCCGCTCAGGAATTTACCTGGGGTTCGACAGGCGATACGCAGAATACCCGAATAGGCGTTCGTTCATCGCCATGGAAGGGAGCCGAAGTCAACAGCAGTATTGAGCGTCAGTTTAATGAAAACGACGAGCGTGTTTTTGCTCATGTCGGAATGAAGCAGACCTGGCAAATAACTAATGCGTGGAAGATTGATGCCGGTATGGAGCGCAGTCAAACCGTATCCGAAGCCCATCATTACCAATTTAACAATAATGTTCCGCCTGCCTCGGGCAATGTCACTTCTGTTTCAGGAACCAATGAGGATTTTACCGCTGTTTCCGGCGGCGCGACCTATCAGGTCAAAGGTTTGACATGGGACAATCGTCTGGAATTCCGTATGGCGGAAACGGAAGATAAGTGGGGAATCATGAGCGGCATGGTCAAGGAAGTTAACAAAAACTGGGCATGGTCCGGACGCCTTCAGCTGTTGCAGACAAATTCTTCCGCAGGCTCTGATACAACCAGCACCGATTTACGCTGGGGCCTTGTCTACCGTCCGCCTGAAACAAATTTAATCGCGTTGAACCGTTTCGATTTGATTATTAATAAACAGAGCGGCAGTGGAAATAACGATACGGATTCCTGGAAAATTATCAATAACCTGATGCTGAACTATCGCCCCTATAAGGAAACACAGATATCTGTTCATTACGGCGCCAAATATGTACAGGAACAAAAGTTCGGCGACAATTATGAAGGTTATACGGATTTAATCGGCATGGAAGGACGCTACGATATAACGAAGGATTGGGATATCGGTCTGCACGGCAACATCCTACATTCATGGAACTCTTCCAACTATGATTACAGCAGCGGTATATCGGCAGGTTATAATATCGCCGAAAATGCCTGGCTGAGCGTCGGCTATAATTTCATCGGTTTCAATGACAAAGATTTTTCACAGACGGATTTCACGGCTGAAGGACCGTTTATTCGCTTCCGCTTCAAGTTTGACCAGAACTCCGTTCGCGACGCCGCAAAATGGATAAACAGAAACTGATCTTAGAGCTTATAGAAATTTTAGCTATTAATATGGATCATGTTAATTAGAGTTTGCTGATTTGATATCCTTTTAAGTTAATGGCCACCGATCTTTGCAAAAGATCTATCGAAACAACGAAGAGTTCCTTTTCGACATCCCGGCTGACGACAATGCCTTCGATACCGGCAAACGGTCCGTCAATGATACGGGCCGGTTCGCCCAATTGAGGAAACTGAATGGTGAAAATTTCCTCTTTTGTATTGATAAAACGGCGGATAGCGTCAATTTTGTTGTCCGGGACAGGGATGGGTTCTGCATTATCTTTCTTTCCCAGCATACGTACCGCTCCTGCCGTTTTTAAAATTTTCAATTTAGTTTCATTATCCAGAAAATCAGTTTCTACGAAAATATAACCGGGGAAAAGAGGTGTCTGAATTTTCTTTTTTCTGTCCTTCTGTTTACTCCACGATTCTATCTCTGGTAGAAAAGTCGTCAGATTCTTTTGAATAAGACCGGCATTTACCTTGTATTCATGACGGCTCCTTGTATGGACGACATACCATGGCATAAAAAAATACCCGTTATTTTGTTATAAGTTATAAAACAAACTATGATTAACTATACTAGAAATATTAAACTTGCTCAACCCCCATATTCATGACCATAACTTTTTGAGGCAAAATGTTTTTATCTTTAAAGAATTTTAGTGTTGACATCTATTCATTATAATATTAAAAATATTACCAAAAGTGGGAAGAATAAATGAATTGTAACAAAATGCCATTAAAACGGTACGTGCTAATCACAGGAGGAATCGGCTATATAGGGAGTCATACTGTTGTTGCTCTTATTGATGCAGGTTACAATCCTATTATTGTGGATAATTTATCAAATAGCAAAGTTGAAGTTATAGAACGAATTGCCAGGATAACTAAAAAGAAGCCGCCATTCTATAAAATTGATCTGAGAGACAGCGCTACTCTTGATAAAGTATTTAATAAACATCAGATAGATTCAGTCATTCATTTCGCCGGACTTAAAGCAGTAGGTGAATCAGTAGCCAAACCTTTACGATATTATGAAAATAACATTCAAAGCGCAGTTTCTCTTTTTAATATAATGACCAGGCATCATGTTAAAAAATTGATTTTTAGTTCATCGGCTATGGTCTATGGCGATTCATCCGCAAACCCGCTCCGCGAGGATTATCCTGTTCATCCAACGAATCCTTATGCCCGCACGAAACTCATTATTGAACAGATTTTGAAGGACATATATCTTAAGGATCATTCGTGGCGTATTTTTATTCTCCGTTATTTCAATCCCATAGGCGCTCATCCGAGCGGATTGATTGGTGAAGATCCCAAAGGCATACCTGCCAATCTCTTTCCTTATATAACTCAGGTGGCCGTAAGTCGCCTCAAGCGATTATGTGTCTTTGGCAATGATTATGCCACGCCTGACGGTACATGTATACGCGATTACATTCATGTTGTAGATGTGGCTGAAGGTCATTTAGCGGCATTAAAGAAAATAGAAAAAACAATGTCAAAGAATTCACTCCGGGAACCATTAATCATAAATCTCGGTACTGGTAGGGGAAATTCTGTCATGGAAATTCTTCGAGCATTCGAGAAATCATCCGACAAAAAAATACCCTATAGATTTACAAAACGTCGTTTAGGTGATGTTGCTGTCCTCTATGCAGATACTTCTCTTGCGGAAAAGCTTCTAGGTTGGAAAGCCAAACGCGATATTTATGATATGTGTTCTGATGCATGGCGTTGGCAATTAAAAAATCCTTTTGGATATTCCGTATCATGACAGAATAGTACATAGTATCGCAAAAGCAAAGAATTGAAAGATGCTGAAAGTCACAGACCATGATGCCATAACGCTTTTTTGCATGGGGCGCTCCCCCATGGGTTTCCTTTTGTATCCGGTATACGCGTTTTTAGTGGATGATACACTGATTGATGCCGGCACCAATCGTGCGGATACGGAGTTTCTGTCCGCCTTGCAAAACAGAACCATTGCAAAAATCGTCAATACCCATCATCACGAGGATCACATAGGCAACAATGGAGATATACAGGAACGATTCGGGATACCCATTTACGCTCATTTGTTGGCTTTGCCTTATCTGGAAAATCCGCGGCTGAATAAACTGCATTTTTATCAGCGCATTGTCTGGGCCTGGCCCAAGCCTTCAAAGGGAGAGTCTCTCGGTTCCGATATACGCGTGGGGAATTATCACTTTGAAGTCATCGGCTCACCCGGACATACCGACGATCACATCTGTTTGTATGAACCGGATAAAAAATGGCTCTTCACCGGAGACCTCTTTTGCGGAACGACTTTTCTATACCTCAGACAGGATGAAAATTATTTGCAGATTCTGGAAACGATAAAAAAACTGTCCCAACTGGAAATTGGAACAATTTTTTGCAGCCTCAAAGGCGCGGTAACAAACGGCAGAGATGCCCTGTTGAAGAAAATCAATAAAATGGAAACCCTGCGGGATGATGTTTTGAAACTGCGGGACAAAGGATTACCACCGGAGGAAATTCGGCAGAAGGTTCTTGGAAAAGAAGACGCGAGGAATCTGATAACGGGAGGCCATTACTCCAAACAAAACACGATAGACAGCATACTCTGGAATAAAAGACCGGATCAGATAAAATAGGCGCGTCCGCCGGACACGCCTATTTGGGGAATTCATTTTTTGCCTGCGATATAAAATCTAATTATAAAGCGTTTCAATCTGGTCATTAAGCTTGTCCATAATGACCTTACGTTTGAGTTTCATTGTCTGTGTCAGCATGCCGTTATCCAGACTAAACGGCTCCGGCAGCAGTATAAACTTTTTAGGGATTTCATAACCCCCGAACTTGCCTTTCAGTTGCGTGGTAACCGCTTCAGCAACCATATCGATAATATCTTGTCGCGCAACCAACTCTTTGATATCCGTCGGCAGTCCTTTTTCCTTTGCGTATTGCAGCAGAACTTCAAAATCCGGAACGACGATGCAGACATTGTAGGGCCGGTTTATTCCGTAAACGACAGCCTGCTGAACAAAAGAAGCTAGGCAGATATTTTCTTCCAGTTGAACGGGGAAACAGAATTTTCCGTTTTCCAGTTTATACTGTTCTTTGATACGGCCGGTGATGAAAAGGAATCCGTCTTTATCCAGGCGTCCGCGGTCTCCGGTGCGGAAGCCGCCGTCCGGCGTTAATACCGCTTTGGTATCTTCGGGGCGGTTGTGATAACCTTTCATAACATTGGGTCCGTACACTACAATCTCACCATCCGTTGCGCCTTCCTCAACGACCGACGAATCAATTACAATTTTCACCTTCTCAATAGCCTTGCCGACACTGCCCAGACGGTAATCCTGTGAACCGTTCATCGTGGCGCCCGGTGATGTTTCCGTGAGACCGTAACAATCGTAGATAGGAACGCCGATGTCAAAAAAGAACTTGGATATTTCTTTGTTCATAGCCGCACTGCCGGTCATGACACCAACCAATCTTCCTCCCATGCGTTCTCTGATTTTCTTGAAGACAATTTTGTCAGCCAGCGCCACTTTGATATTCGTAATAATATCGGATTTGCCTTTTTCCGCAAGTTCACGTTTCTTTTTAGCCGCTTCGACGCTTGCGACAAACAGTGTTTTGGTCAGTCCTCCCTCCTTGTTCATTTTGTTCCATAAGCCGTCGTATATCCGGTTGAACACGGTGGGAACGGCAATCAAAAATGTGGGTTTGATCTCAACGATATCATTGATGATGGTTTTGGTATTTTCGATGAAGCCCATTGCGCCGCCCAGACGAATCATTGCAAATAGTTCTGCTGTCTGCCCGAAAACGTGCGCCCAGGGCAATATATTCAGAGAAACAGCCTCCATGGTTTGAAGTTCGGGGTACATTTTGAGCCCGGCCATTGAATTACTGGTAAAGTTCATGTGCATCAGTAAAACGCCCTTGGGATTACCGGTTGTTCCCGATGTATAGATGAGTTCGGCTACATCTTCCGGTTTCGGACTTTTTGGAGCCACCGGCTTGGCTGCGCCTCTTTTTTCGAGAGCGGCCATCGAATTTTCTCCATCGGATTCAATGATGAAAATGTGTTTGAGCGTCGGGATATCTTTTGGAAAATCTTTAATCTTTTCATATATTTCCGGTTTAGATACGAAAAGAACCTTTATCTGGCTGTCGTTAATGATGTATTTCCATATCTGAACCAGCTCCGCTTCATACATGGGAACAAACCGGGCAAGACATCCCCACGTAGCAAAACCCACCACAGGCCATTCGAGGCGATTGTTGGCAATGATGCCAACGACATCGTCCTTGCCCACTCCCAGTCCGGTCAATCCTGCGCGTAAGTTATCAATACGATTGCCTATTTCTTTATAAGTCACCCATTCGTAAACGCCGTTTTTGTTCCTGGTGCCGAAAAGTTTTCTGTCAGCAAACTTGGTTACGCTTTCTCCCCACCAATCGACCAGATTGTCGGGC
>CAYMWM010000108.1:0-10810 GCA_964394185.1 uncultured Smithella sp. | reverse complement strand
AACAAATAATTTCCAATTAATATATGTCAAACAGGGAGTTAATTTTTTCCGTGCCTGAAATGCAATCCCGGAAAATCAGTTTTACTATCAATAAAAGCCATTGCGGCCAGAGGCTGGATATTTTTCTGGCGCAGAGTGACGCGGCGCTTTCCCGTTCGCAGGTTAAGAGCGTCATCGAAGAAGGCGATGTGCTGGTTAACGGCAAGGTACCCAAAGTCAGCCAGCATCTCAAAGACGGCGATGTCATTATCCTGACAATAAAGCCCCCTGCGGAACCGGCGGCAGTAGCGCAGGAAATACTGCTCGACATTGTTTATGAAGATGAGTCCCTTATTGTCATCAATAAACCAGCGGGTATGGTGGTTCATCCGGCGCCGGGCAATCCTGACAAAACACTGGTCAACGCCCTGTTATTTCACTGTAACGATTTATCGGGAATCGGCGGGGTGCTACGGCCCGGCATCGTACACAGGCTGGACAAGGACACCTCCGGACTGATTGTGGCGGCAAAATCCGATGAGGTTCATCGGCATCTTTCATCACAGTTTGAAAAGCACGATGTGCACAAGAAATATCTGGCGTTCGTCTGGGGAGACGTTAAAGGCAGTCACGGAGAGATCATAGCATCGGTGGGCAGGCATCCGGTTAACCGTAAGAAGATGTCCACAAAAAGCAAACATGGAAAAGGCGCGCTTACCCTTTGGAAAGTGCGCGAACGTTATGGCGTGGCAACGCTTTTGGAAGTGGAGATAAAAACCGGACGCACGCATCAGATTCGCGTGCATCTGTCGGACCGCGGATATCCGGTTGTGGGCGACGCCGTTTACGGCAACGCCTCCCGAATCCGAGCAGTTGCCGATCCTGTGCTGAAATCCAGGCTCAGGGAATTTAACCGGCAAGCGCTGCATGCCGCGCAACTTTCTTTTATCCATCCGAAAAAAGGCGAGCGGATGGTGTTTACGGCGGATATGCCGCAGGATATGGCCGATTTGCGTACTCAATTGCTTTCCGGCGTCAAGCATATTGACTAAAAAACTGATATATGGAAAGATAAAACAAAGGCAGAGAAAAATGTTTCACCGGATGAAAACACATACCATAGAGTATTACGAATCTTCTTATTTGAGCGGATGCGATTTTCTGACCCACGCCTTCTGCACGAGACTCGGTGGCGTGTCGGAAGAAGACTACGCTTCCCTGAATATCAGCTTCAAGGAGGGCGATCTTGATAGCAGGGTTTTACAAAACTGGAATCGCTTGGCTATGGCGTTTGCCATACCTCTGGAGAATTTTCTCACTTTAAATCAGGTTCACGGAGACGATATTTTCGTCATCAGGCCGTATGGCGATTATCTTCCCACGGACAAGGCGCTGAATTACGACGCTATTGTGACGACACGCCAGAATCTGGCTATTTGCATTAAAACCGCGGATTGCGTGCCTGTGTTCATTGTTGACCGGGCAAAAAAAATCATTGCCGCGGTACACGCCGGCTGGAAAAGCACGGCGTTGGAATTGAGCGCGAAAGTTATCCGTCTGCTCTATGATCAATACGGTTCTTCTCCATTGGATATTCTGGCGGCAATCGGTCCGTCAATTGGTCTATGCTGTTTCGAGGTTGACGAGGAAGCAGCGGAATCGTTTGCTTACAAGAAAGACAATAAATCTTTCCTGTTTCCCGGTGAAAAACCGAAGAAATGGATTGTGGATTTGCCGGAAGCCAATCGCCGGCAGTTGATTAATTGCGGCATTGCCGAAGACAATATCGATTTATCCCATTTATGCACTTCCTGCCGTCAGGATTTATTTTTTTCGCATCGCGGTTCAGGAGGCATTACCGGCAGACAGCTTAATTTTATGATGATCAAGGGAGAAGCTCCCTGCCGTGTTCTGACTATCGGGGATGAATATCCGCATATTCAGTAAACCGGGTATTGACAGCATGAGTAAGATTTTTCATTAATAAAAAGGAGCAAAGCGAATGATAATTGTTACAGGGGGCGCGGGATTTATCGGCAGCGCTTTTGTCTGGAAGCTAAATGGGGAAGGAAGAGATGATATCATCATTGTTGACCGTCTGGGGAAAAATGATAAATGGAAAAATCTGGTCAATCTCCGTTTTGTCAATTACATCCACAAGGACGACTTCTATGAACTGATTTATAACGATACGTTGAACTTCGATGTTGACGCGATAATCCACATGGGTGCCTGCTCATCGACCACCGAACGAGATGCCGATTACTTATGGCGAAATAATTTTGCCTTTACGGGTCTTCTGGCCGAATGGGCAATCGAACGCAACGTACGATTTATCTATGCCAGTTCGGCAGCGACCTATGGAGACGGCAAACAGAGATTTTCCGACGATCTCGATATGATTCAGAAACTCAAACCCATTAACATGTACGGCTATTCCAAGCAGGTTTTTGATTTAAGAGTGTTACGGGAATCATGGCAGGACAAAATCGCCGGTTTGAAATTCTTTAACGTTTTCGGTCCTAACGAATATCATAAGGGCGATATGTCCAGCGTCGTCTTCAAAGCTTTTCATCAGATTAAAGAAACAGGCAAGGTAAAACTTTTCAAATCCTATAATCCCGAATATAAAGACGGCGGACAAATGCGCGATTTTGTTTATATCAAGGATTGCATTGAGGTCATGTGGTGGCTGTTCAACAACAGAGATGTCAATGGCATCTTCAATCTGGGGACAGGAAAAGCAAGAACCTGGAATGATTTGATCAGGGCCGTATTTGATGCGATGGATATTAAGACGAATATTGAATACATCGATATGCCCGAATCTCTGCGCAATCAATACCAGTATTTTACTCAGGCGGAAATGAAAAAACTTGAGGACTTCAGGTGCCCGGTTAATTTTTATTCTCTGGAAGAATCCGTGAAGGATTATGTGGTTAATTATTTGCAGCAATCCGATCCTCACCTGGGAAATTAAACAGATACTGACCATTGCATATAAACATTTACGGAGAAGATAATGAAAAGAAATATTATTTGCATCATACCATCCAGATACGAATCAAGCCGTTTCCCGGGCAAGCCGCTGGCCGACCTTTGCGGCAAGCCGATGATTCAACATGTATACGAACGTGTAGCCCGGGCAAAAGCAATCCCTTATGTGGCAGTCGCAACAGATGACCAGCGGATATTTGATGCGGTTAAAAGTTTTGATGGCAACGCGATTATGACATCAGCCGCTCATCGTTCGGGCACCGACCGGATTGCCGAAGCCATAAGATCAATGGGTCTTAACGCCGACGCAATTGTGGTCAATATTCAAGGAGACCAGCCGATTTTTGAACCATCGCATGTGGACGAAGTCATCGGACCGTTGCTTGAGGATACTTCCATAAACATGTCAACCCTGATTTATAAAATTATTTTGGATGACGAAATAAATAACCCGAATGCTGTCAAGGTTGTCATCGATCATGAAAATTGCGCTCTTTATTTTTCGCGCGCGGCCATTCCTTACGTCCGTGACAAAGGACTCAAAGCCGATTACTACAAGCATCACGGCATTTACGCTTATCGGCGCGATTTTCTCGATGTCTTCACCGGGCTTCCCGAAGGAAAGCTCGAAAAACTTGAAGCTCTCGAACAACTGCGGGCACTGGAATACGGCTATAAAATAAAAGTGATCATCACTTCCCACGATTCCGTGGAAGTGGACAACAAACACGAACTAGAAAAAGTACGCCAGATATTGATGTCAAAAAAATAAATATTATTCATTAAAAATACATATTGCAGTATCATTGAAATTAAATTTTATAGGGAGGTTTGATGAATACTGACTTTTCTCTGAAATTCAATGGCAGCTATATCCATATTATTCATTCGCCGGACTACGAAATCTCACCGGAAAGTAATGAAAAATTATGGCATGAATTGTCGAAGGCTTGCAAAAAGCACAAGTGTTTGAAAGTTCTTGCCGAAGGCCCTACCCAAAGAAGAAATATGACTTCCATGGACGCTTTTCAATCCGGTTCCCAGGTATCCGAATCCATACCGGGATTGAAGATGGCCGTCTGTATTTACGAATACACTCCCGACGAACAAACAAGGTTTTTCACCAACGTCGCCTATAACAGAGGCGTCCGCATCGAATTTTTCAACGACAAGCAAAAAGCCCTCGACTGGCTCGGGATCGAAGACACTGACTAAATGCATCGTCAGCTTTATATATAAATAATCAAAAACAAAGTTCAGATATTAATTGTTATCGAAAGAAATTGTAAATTTTATGCAAATAAAAGCTTTCGCTGAAATATTAAAACCATTACTTGAAGAGAGATTGAATTTATTAAACAATTTAATAAATAAAAACAACTTGAGATTTGATTCCGCATACGCATTTAATAATTTATTAAGATGTGCAGAAACGCCAACTCATTTTATTTGTGAATTATTAGGTGTCAAGATATTTAAACCAACAGAGAGAATATCTATTAATTATTTACAAAGGACAAATGAAAAAATACCTTCTACAAACTCATATTTTATGCCCTTTTCCAAAGATATATCTAAACCAGTAATAAATATGTGTTCTGAGGATAATACTTTGCAAGGTTTTTTACTAATTACAAACAATGATTATTTAACTTTGCAAAAGCTGCCATTTCCAATTCCATCAGTAAAAATTAATAGAAAAGATGGAGATTATCCTTTAAATATAGCAGACAATGCGGATTTACTAATTCTGAAAGATATGACCTTAATAAATATATTAGATTATTGTTATTTTTATCGTTATATCCCTTTTGCTTTAATTACAAAGAAAAATGTTACAGAGGAAATAATTAAGGACCGATTGAATACTGATCTTCAACTAGATATTTCATCCTTAACAAATCCAAACATTTCTGTAAACTATATTACAGGTATTAATTTTTGCCATTCAGAATTAAACATATATATTGCAAGTCAACTCATAAGCTTTTCGAATCAAATAATTAAAGAGCCTTATATTGATAAATATATTGAAGAACATGAATCTGTTTTTGCTAACTCATTAGGTTATAAAAATTTATTAAAAATAGCATTCAAATGGATAGAAAGATCAATTGATGAACCCTATGAAAGTAAACCAGATTTTATTTTAGTAAAAAAAGATAACACTTTCGATATCTTGGATTTAAAAACCGGAGCCATTAAATTTAAATCCTTAACAAAAGGGAAAAAAATGAAAAAAGGGCAACAAATTAGAATTCGGTTTGTGGATTATGTAAATGAATTAATTAGTCAATTAGAAGAGTATAAAAGTTATTTTAAACATGAAAAAAATATTCAATATATAAAAAATAAATATGGTTTAGATGTTGATTTAGAAAACATGAGATTAATAGGCATAGTTGGGAATCAAAATAATTTTGATACAAGTCACATTGCTTCTGCTTTGAACCCCTATAAAGATTACATAAAAATTATTAGCTATTATGATTTGGCAAATATGGTTTTAGAACATAATCCTAATTGTTCTTAATACACTAAAATCAAATCACCAGCCACACCCATCGACTTGATTTCAAATCAAAGATATATCAACGCGACATTGGGGCTGTTCAAAAATGTCTGGATGCTAGGCGCGCAAGAAGCGCACCGCGAGGCGTATAGTACAATACGTTGAGCGATGCGGTTTGCAGCGCAACGACGCAGACGGGCGTTTTTCAACAGCCCAATCAGTCTTTGAAGATTGCTCCCGTCGAGGAGGAAGTAACCATCTTCGCATACCTCGCCAGATAACCCGATGTAATTCTCGGTTTGAACGGCTTTAGAGCTTTTCTTCGTTTTGCCAGTTCCTGAGCGCTGACCTTGAGGTTGAGCTTCTTGGCCGGAATATCGATGGAGATGATATCGCCTTCCTTAATCAGTGCAATCGGTCCGCCCTCCGCAGCCTCCGGCGATATATGGCCGATGGCTGCTCCCTGCGTGCCGCCGCTGAAGCGTCCGTCCGTCAAAAGCGCCACGGTCTTATCCAGCCCCATGCCCACAATCGCTGATGTGGGCGAGAGCATTTCTCTCATGCCCGGTCCGCCCTTGGGACCTTCATAACGGATGACCACAATATCGCCGCCTTTGATTTTGCCGCCCAGGATTGCCGCGATGGCATCATCTTCGCAATCAAAGACGCGCGCCCGGCCTTCATTAACCTGCATAGCCGGCGCTACTGCTGACTGTTTGACTACGGCTCCATCCGGCGCTAGGTTTCCGCGCAAAATGGCGATGCCTCCCTGCTGTGAATAGGGATTTTTCAACGGCCTGATAACATCGGTATCGAGAACGCGGGCGTTTTTAATATTGACACCGACCGTCTTGCCTGTTACCGTAATTGACTTCTCATCAATAACACCCTGTGTGCTGATTATTTTCATCACGGCCTGAATGCCGCCCGCCGCGTCAAAATCTTCAATGTGATGATGTCCCGCGGGACTAAGTTTGCAGAGGTTCGGCGTCTGTCCGCTGATTTTATTGAAGAGATTCAAATCGAGCGTGATTCCTGCTTCATGGGCAATGGCGGGAATATGCAAAACAGTATTCGTCGAGCAGCCCAGCGCCATATCCACGGCAATGGCGTTTTTGAAAGCCGACAGCGTACAGATATCGCACGGTCTGATGTTCTTCTTCAGCAATTCCATGATTTTCATTCCGGCATGCTTGGCCAACCGGTGACGCGCCGCCAGCACCGCGGGGATTGTGCCGTTGCCGGGCAGGCCCATGCCCAAAGCTTCGGTGACACAGTTCATGGAATTGGCTGTGTACATACCGGAGCAGGAACCGCAGCCGGGACAGGCGCAATCTTCCAGTTTCTTTAAAGCGGCCGGTGTCATTTTTTTGACCTTGACGGCGCCGACACCTTCAAACACAGTGATAAGGTCAACAGCCTTCCCCTGGAGTTTTCCTGCCAGCATAGGGCCGCCGCTGATGAAAATGGCTGGGATGTTCAGGCGTAACGCGGCCATAAGCATGCCGGGCACGATCTTGTCGCAGTTGGGAATGAAAACCAGAGCGTCAAAAGGATGAGCTTTGGCCATAATTTCGATGGAATCGGCAATCAGTTCACGGCTGGCAAGCGAATATTTCATGCCTTCATGTCCCATCGCAATGCCGTCGCATACGCCGATAACCGGAAATTCAACCGGTGTTCCTCCGGCCATGCGGATTCCCGCTTTCACATCCTGGGTAATTAAATCCAGATGGATGTGTCCGGGAATAATTTCATTGGCCGAATTAACCACGCCGATTAATGGCCGTGCAATTTCTTCATCCGTATAGCCCATCGCCTTGAACAGTGAACGATGCGGCGCCCGCTCAAAACCTTTCTTCATGAGATCGCTTCTCATTGTTTCTCTCCCTTTAAATGAATTGTCAATTACATTAAGCTTATCATTACATCATCAAAGAATTTCGTTTTTTGAAATTTCCACCGGCGATGAAAAAAAGGCAACGCAATCCCGGTACGCAGCTGATACACTTCGCAAACGCGATTCACGGCGCATGCCGGGAATTTTTTACGACCCGCTATTTCTTCTTCCCGCGATTTTCCGGTCTCAACTTGCGTACAGCCGCTCCGGCCTGCCACATTTCCGAATCGCGCATTTCCTTTAGTTCAGCTTCCAGCTTAACTTTGTAATCCGGCGCGCTGTTGACTCTTAATACAATCTCCGTCTCCTTGCCCGTTGCAACTGATTTATAAAGTTTGGCAAAGACGGGCTCAACTGCTTTGCGGAAATGATGGCGCCAGTCCAGAGCCCCGCGCTGAGCCGTAGCGGAACAGTTGGCATACATCCAATCCATGCCGTTTTCCGCAACCAGCCGAATGAGGCTTTGTGTCAGCTCTTCTACCGTCTCATTGAAAGATTCACTGGGTGTATGACCGTGTTTCCGCAATTCATTGTACTGAGCTTCCATGATTCCGGCCAGCGCGCCCATGAGCACGCCGCGTTCACCGGTCAAATCGCTGTATACTTCCTGCTGGAACGTTGTCGGGAACAGAAATCCGGAGCCGATGGCGATACCCAGCGCCAGCGTTCTTTCCATCGCGCGGCCGGTGTAATCCTGATGCACGGCAAAGCTGGAGTTGATGCCGCTGCCGTCCAGAAAATTCCTGCGGACGCTGGTCCCGGAACCCTTGGGAGCCACCATGATAACATCCACGAATTTCGGCGGAATAACACCGGTCTGTTTCTTATAGACTATGGAAAAACCATGCGAGAAATAAAGAGCATCGCCTTTTTTCAAATTGGCTGAGACCTTGGGCCAGAGAAGCTTCTGGGCGGCATCGGAAACAAGATACTGAATAATCGTGCCGCGTTTTACGGCTTCCTCAATAGGGAAAAGCGTTTTACCGGGTTTCCATCCGTCAGCGATGGCCTTCTTCCAGTAACGGGTATCTTCCTTGGCCTGGCCGATAATGACATTAATGCCGTTATCCTTCATATTCATAGCCTGAGCCGGTCCCTGAACACCGTATCCCAGCACCGCCACTACTTCATTTTTCAAAACCTTCTGAGCTTTTTTAAGAGAAAATTCTTTTGATGTAATGACATCTTCCTTAACCCCGCCAAAATTAATTTTTGCCATGATAACCCCCTATAATAAAGTTTAATTGTTTTTATATCTATGATTAATTTTCCAGATTCAACGCTATAATTCCTGTTCTTGTTATATCGGCAATTCCCAGAGGCGAAAGCCTTGCCAGAGCAAAATCGATCTGCGACTGATCACCGACTATTTCCAGAATAATATAGGTATCGCCGGACACGATGACTTTCCATTTATTGGCCTCAACCGCTTTCTTGATCTGTTCTTTTTTATCCATCGTTAAATTCAAGCGGACGAGTATCAGTTCGCGATGAATGGATTCCACATTGGTTAAATCATCAACCTGAATCACATCGACAAGCCTTCGCAATTGATTTTCAATACGGGTAACGGTTTCCTGCGTGCCCAACGTGGTCATAATAATCTTTGATATTTCATATTGCGTGGTCGCATTAACGCAGAGACTCTCAATGTTATAACCCTTGCCGCCGAGCGTGCCGGCGATTCTGGCCAGCACGTCCGGTTTGTTGTGAACCAGTATTGAAATGATATGTTCCTTTTTTTCCATTTTTTCCCTCACCATAGTTGTTTTATTTAAACCTCATCAGTTGATCATTTCTCTTGAACCCAGTGACATGTTGCTGATTGAATCGCCCGGATGCACCATCGGATAAACACATTCCTCACGGGATACCCGAAAATCCATTAATACCGGCTTATCCAGGGCAAGTCCCTGCTTTAAGACTTCTTCCACCTCTTCCGGTTTAGTCGCACGCAGTCCGACTACTCCGTATGCCTCGGCCAGTTTCACAAAGTCAGGTGCGTACGTCATATCCGTAAACGAATACCGTTTTTCATAGAATAATTCCTGCCACTGGCGCACCATGCCCAGATAGCCGTTATTTAATAAAACTATTTTTACATTAATTTTATATTGCGCGGCTGTTGCAAGTTCCTGAATATTCATCTGGATACTGCCGTCACCGGCAATATCCACAACATGTTTATTCGGAAAGGCGCATTTTACGCCGATGGCCGCCGGTAAACCGAAACCCATGGTTCCCAATCCTCCCGAAGTAACAAAAGTATTGGGTTTATCAAAGGGGAAAAACTGCGCCGTCCACATTTGATTCTGTCCGACTTCCGTCGTAATAATAGCATCGCCCCGAGTCAATTTATACAGAGTTTCTATGACAAATTGCGGCTTGATGATCTTACCGTTCTGGCAATAGGTCAATGGCACATTCTTTTTCCATTCGGCAATCTGATTGAGCCATTCCTGACGCTCTGAAGCATCATACGAGTAATTGTGTTCTTCAAGATATTTTATCAAATCCTTAAGTACCGCCTGCGTATCGCCGACGATGGGCAAATCAACAGCGACATTTTTATTAATGGATGAAGGGTCAATATCGATGTGAACGATTTTGGCATTGGCAGCAAATGTGTCAATGGTACCCGTAACCCTGTCATCAAATCTCACTCCAACTGCAATAAGCAAGTCACAGTGGCTGATAGCCATATTCGCGTAGTATGTACCGTGCATTCCCAGCATCCCCAGCCACAGTTCATCGCTTCCCGGAAAAGAACCGAGTCCCATCAGGGTACCGGTTACAGGAATCTGATATTTGCTGGCCATCTCTGTAAGAAGGTTAGAGGCCTTCCCCAGAATAACGCCGCCGCCGGTCATAATCAGAGGCCTCTTATACGTTGTCAGCATTTCCAACACACCGGCAATCTTTTTGACAGCCGGCCGGTATAAGGCTTCCTGATTTCTGATTTTTATATTGGCGGGATCATATTCCGTTGTTGCCGCCATGACATTTTTGGGCAAATCAACGAGAACCGGTCCAGGTCTTCCCGAACGGGCAATATGAAAAGCTTCCTTGATCGTCGAAGCCAACTCCTCAATATTGCGCACCAGGAAATTATGTTTAGTGCAGGGACGGGTTATACCCGTAATGTCGCATTCCTGAAAAGCATCATTGCCAATAAGTCCTGTGGGTACCTGTCCTGTAAAAACAACAAGAGGAATGGAATCCATATTTGCAGTGGCAATCCCGGTGACTGTATTGGTGGCACCGGGGCCGGATGTAACCAGGCACACACCTACTTTACCGGTGGAGCGGGCATAACCGTCAGCGGCATGTACTGCGCCCTGCTCATGCCGGACCAATATATGTTTCATATTGCTTTTATAAAGCTGATCATAAATATCAAGAACGGCTCCTCCGGGGTACCC
>CAYMWM010000107.1:0-10914 GCA_964394185.1 uncultured Smithella sp. | reverse complement strand
CCGTTTCATATGCAACCGGTTGGAAAGATGACCCTTCTTCATCTCCTCCATCATCTGAACTCCTTTTTTCAGAGGATTGGTGATGGATGTCGTCATCATTACCACTATAGCTATCAATAAGATTACACCGGCAAAGTTTAATGAAAGCATTACCGGCGAAATACCAATGGAGTCTTTCGTATTTTTCTTAATGTTTGCCTCGTTTTTATCTACAATTAATTTATCCAGATCAGAAATAGCTTTTTGGGCTTGATTTTGAGCTTCCGCAAAATTGCTCCCGTTAGCCATCATATGGTTAGCTTCATCATTTTTACCTTCTTTTCCAAGTTTTATTATTTCCTGATAACCACGCTGCAAATCCTGCCAGGCAGGCTCAAAGTCAGCTATTATTTTCCGCTCCTCTTCAATCGCTGTTCTATTTTTATACGACTGCACGGCATTATTAACAGAATTTGCCGCTTCGTTAATGTTTTGAATCCTTATATCACGTTCGGATGCAATATTAAGATAACTCAACACATCCCCTTTCATTTTATCGAGATTATCTTTGGTATCTTTAATTTCACGCATATCCGTTTCATATTGGCGATGCGCTGAATCCAACAAATGCAATACATCTGATCTTACCTTAACGCCGTATAAAAGATTAGCCGTGACCATGATGAGAATCAATACAAGACTACCGATCAGCTTTGTACCCACTTTAATATTATTAAGCATGTTTATCTCCCTAATGTAATTGATGTTAATTTTTTAAGATCAATTATATTCTCTTTCGAATTGTTATTTTTTCTTCATCAGGATTACTATTGAGTCTCTTTGTCCTCTGCACCGGCAGCTTTTTTCATATTGACAATATCCACGGCGGTGAGCACCTTTTCTATGTCCAGAAGAAGGCGAACCCGGCCACCCGTTTTGCCGACTCCCAAAAGATATTCCGTGTTAATGTCCGCTCCAAAGGACGGGGTATCTTCAATGTCATCGGATGATACATCCACAACCTCCGAAACCTTGTCCACCATAATCCCCATCATCATGGACGCTGTCTTAATGACGATAATGCAGGTCTCTTCGGTTATCTGCGTTGGCTCCATCCCGAACTTGACTTTGAGGTCCATAACCGGATGAATCTTCCCTCTCAGGTTGATGACGCCCAGGATGTACTTCGAGGTCAATGGCACCGGCGTGATCGGCATCCGTTCGATAATCTCCTGTACCTTGAGTATCTCCACTCCGTATTCCTCATTGGCCAGAAAAAATGTCAGGTATTTACCGGCCCGGGAATCAATGGACACGGATTGCCCCTCTCTAACGGCCGATGTTGCGTTTTGCATTTTATTGCCTCCTATATGAACTTTTTATTATTTTTTAAATGACAGTGCTGAACTTTAACCGATGTTCAGGGTCTTCAGGGCATCTTTTAAAATTTCACTCGATACCGGTTTCTCAAAATAAAAGGCCGCTCCCCTCGCTTGAGCTTTCTCCATCACTATGGAGTTTCCGTAACCGGTAACAAGAATAACTTCGGTTTGTGCGTAAAATTCCTTGATGTGTTTGATAATTTTCAATCCTTCTTCTCCGTCCACGCCCGTAAGACGGAGATCAACGATCGCTACATTGTAATTGTTTTCTCTAAGAAGGCTTTCCGCTTCATCTATCGTCTCGGCTGTATCTACCGTTATACCGGGGCCTTGAAGTAATTTCCTAAATGCCAGTAATATCGCTTTCTCATCGTCCACTATCAGAATTCGTTGCATTATTTCCCACTCCCATCGCTTATATCTACCCAGAAGGTCAATAATATTAAGTGTTTTTGAAATCAAATTTCATGCCAAGAATGTCATAAAGATATCTCATTGTTTTTACAGATATATTTTGAATAATCTCCATAAAAAATTATCACTTTTGATAAAAATATTATTACAATTCTCAAAAATGATAATCATCGGTGGTGAGATAAATATTGACGATCTGAATTGATAGTCCTTGAATTACTTAGCTTTTATAAAAAGTTTTCGGTATAAATCAATCACCTGAAAACTAAATTTATATAAAAATACAATGACTTGCCCATGATCTCTGCAAGAAATTCCGAAGAAATAATTCACTCGTTTTTTATTTGCCTTTTATATTATATTTCTTCAGCTTACGATACAAAGTGGGACGTGATACGCCCAAAATCATGGCTGCCGCAGTGGTGTCCCAATCGCATTGTTCCATGACATCCTTAATATGCGCCATTTCCGCATTTTCAATGGATGACTCTTTGTTTTCCGACAGAAGTTCTTCATTCTGTAAATCGAGACCGACAAAGTGTGAAGGCTTCAGAATATTTCCGCCCGCAAGCATTAAACTCCGTTCCAGCACGTTTTTCAACTCTCTGATGTTTCCCGGCCAATGATAGCATCGAAGCAGTTGCAATACATCGGAAGGTATTGCAGCACCTGAATAATTAAGACTCCTCAGCAGGTGAAGTGTCAGGCCTTCAAGATCACTTCCCAGTTCCGTCAGGGGGGGCAGATAAATGGGGAAAACATTTATGCGGTAATACAAATCCAACCTAAAGCGGCCGTGTTTGGTATGAAACAGCAGATCCTGATTGGTAGCGCCAATCAGACGGAAATTGCTTTGACGCTGCTTAACTTCACCAATCCGGCGATACTGCTTTTCTTCGATCACTTTCAGAAACTGAGCCTGTACCGACAGGTCCATATCCCCTATTTCATCCAGAAACAGAGTTCCTCCGTCAGCGACCTCTAAAAGCCCTTGTTGGTCCTGATGGGCCGACGTAAAAGATCCCTTGGCATGTCCGAATAACTCATTACTCAGAAGATCGCCTTTCAGGGCCGAGCAGTTGACTTCGACAAAAAAACCGGAGCTGCGCGAACTGTGCTCATGAATCCATTTGGCCAGCACACCTTTACCCGTACCGGTTTGACCATGGATGAGAACAGTGCTGTCCGTACCGGCAGCCATTTCGGCCATCTCCATTGATTTTCTTATAACAGGGCTTTCACCGAAATACGGTTCCTGACGTTTATCCAGCCTTTTTCTGGTAATTTCCTTGCTGCGCAATCCTTTGAGTTCGGCACTCTTATTGAGATAAACGTTCAATTCATTCATGTCCACGGGTTTGGTCAAAAAATTATCAGCCCCCAGCTGCATCGCTTTTACAGCCACGGGCACATCTCCTCTGCCGGTAATAACAACCAAAGCCACCTCGGGATAGTTCTGGCGAATCTCGGCAATCAGATCGAGACCGTTACCGTCGGGCAGCGAAAGATCCAGTAAAATAATATCGAAAGAACCATGGACCAGTTTATTTCTGGCCTCGGTTATGCTGCCAGCTGTTTGAACCTGGTAGCCTGTTTTACTGAGATAAGCCGAGAATCCGAATTGAACCGAAGGTTCATCGTCAATAAGCAGCACAATTGATTTCATGTCCCCTCCTTATCTATTCATTACACGCCGGAATGGCAAACCAGGCGGTGCATCCCGTTGAGCCCTGATTATTGATCAGATCTATCGTACCGCCGTGACTTTCAATAATATGCTTGCACAAACTCAAGCCCAGACCCGTACCGCTTTGACGTGTAGTGTAAAACGGCTCAAAAACTTTAGGCAGATCCTGGGGTCTCAGTCCCGTTCCCCTATCAATGACTTTTACCATCAGATATTGTTTAGCAGATTTGTCAATTGTGAGCAATATTTCCTCATTCTTGGGACTGTGCTGAGAGGCATTTTCCAGCAAATTAATTATGACCTGTTGTATTTTATTGGTATCAACCAGTACCATATCGCTGTCCTGTAAATTGTTTACAACTTTTATCTGTTGGGACAACTGGGGATGAGCCTCTTTCCAGTTTCTCACTGCAGCAGTGGCTATCTCCGCCAATAATGCCTGGACAAACTGTGAAGCCTGGATAGGTTTTCCCAATTCCAGCAGATCATTCATCAGATGGGAAAGACGCGACACCTGAGACCTGATGTGCATTAAATATTCTTTATAATCAGATTTTTCATCCATGTCCAGAGCCATGGCCTCACTGATCGCCTGGATGGCATGAAGCGGATTGCGTACCTCGTGGGCAACGCCTGACGTAATCTGCCCCATAAGCTTCATTTTTTGGGAGTCCACCAACTCCCTCTCCATCCGCTTGCGTTCGGTGATATCTCTTGCAACGAACATTACACCAGAAGGTTTTCCATAATCTGTCAGCAATGTTGCTTTTATATCCAATATCCTGATAGTATTGGAGGGATAGTTTATTTCCCATTCAAATGACAACATGTCATTAAAGCCTTCCCGTCTTTTCTGCATTATTGCTTTTTGTAATTCGTGCATATCCGGAGATGTAAAGTCCAGAAGGTTCATTCCGACAGGATCAAGCCCCCCTGCAATAATGGCAGTCGATTTGTTCCCATACGTAATCTTGAAATCAAAATCAACGGTCACAATAATATCATGTGTCGTTTCAACCAGCTGGCGATACTTCTCTTCACTTTTCTGAAGATTTTGCTCCATCTGCTTTTGCTCGGTAATATCCTGTGTAATAAAAATAATGCATTCTTCATTTTCAATGATAATGCTTCGGGCGGAGTAGATACCGTCACGCACAGAACCGTCACTGCGCCGGAATTTAAATTCGTGATGAAGGATATTCCTGCCGGATTTCAGTTCCGAAACCATTGAATCGCGGTTTGCCGGATTTACCCAGAAATTGATGAAGGACTCAGTCGTTTTTTGTCCAATAACCTTTTTCCGTTCAAATCCGGTTATATTTTCAAATCCCTTGTTGACGTCAATAATAAACCCGTCTCGCATTCGCGTAATCAATATAGCATTCGGGGTTGTCATGAATATCTTGCGGAATTTTTCTTCGGATTTCAACGAACCTTCTTCTGCCAGTTTGCGCTCGTTAATATTCAGTAAGATGCCGTTAAAGATCGTTTGATCTTCGAGGCGTGTCGGTGTGGCCAGTCCCTGAAACCAGATGATTTTACCCAAACGTATGATCCGGCCTTCGAAATTCCAAGGAAGAAATTTTTCTACCGCTATTTGGATGGATGCCAGAAATCTGTCCCTGTCTTTTTCATAAATGCGGGAAATAAACGATGGAAACGCAGCTTCTATGTTTTCCGTTTCATCTGTTATTATTTTCGAAAATTCATCCATGGGCTCGCTTATATAGTTTAAACCTTTTTCACCACTGTCTTTTGCGTAGAATTGGAAAATAACGCCCGGCAGATTTTCGGTGATACCACGCAAACGTTCTTCTCTATCCTTCAATAACGTTTCTGTCCGTTTGCGTGCGCTGATATCACGGCAAACGCTGACAATGCCGAAAGGGGTTCCATCTGCATTGCGCAGAAAATCCGTATTCACTTCAAAAGGAACTTCTATCCCGCCTTTTATGATCAGATTGTATTCCCGGGGACCCAGTCTTTGCTCCATCCTGAGTTGCAGATTTTTTATTCCTTCTTCCCTGTTTTCAGGAGAAATAAATTCGAAAAGATTATGGCCTTCTATTTCCTCCCTTGAATATCCGCTCATCTTAAGGGCATATTTATTAATAAAAATGATATTCCCGTCGAGAGTCGTGTGGATAATAATATCGGGAACGGTATCGACCAACCTGGTGTATAATTCCTGACTTTTCCTTAATTTTTCATCCGCGAGCTTACGGTGGGTTCTGTCTCGGATAATGCCGCGAAATCCTATAACACGGTTTTTGGCTTCTTTAATCGGCTTTACAGAGGTTTCCAAATACTTTTTGACTCTGTCTTTCGTGATAATTTCATATTCAAAACTGTTTTGCGATTCTCCTGTGACAAATGCCTTATGATATTCCGCATATACTTTTCGAGCATTCTCTTCATCCATAATATCGCGATAGCTCAACTTCATTAATTCGTCTCTGGGATAGCCGTCAATTTCGCACAGCGCTCGATTGACAAATAAAAAATTGCCTTTGAGATCGATTTCCGCGTAGCCGTCTTCGATGCTTTCGATGATTGTTCGGTACTTTTCCTCGCTCTTGACCAGGGCATCTTCTGCATGTTTACGCTCGGTAATATCCCTGGATAAACCATGAATTGCCGTTAAAAAACCATTATCATTGCGAATTCCGCCGATAACGGTCTCCATCCAACGTTTTGAACCATCCTTATGATTATATTCCAAAATAAGATTTATGGTCCTGTCGGGATCGCCCAGACCTTTTGCTTCCATAGTCAGTTCTCTGACATTTGCGTTAATCGCGACAACCAATGAATCCGGGGTAAGATATTGGAGAATATTACTTTGAAGTGCTTCTTCCACACTGAATCCAAGCACTTTCTTGACAGAAGGGCTGATATAGAGCAGTTTCATGTTGAGGTCCGTCATCCACACGACGTCGGTCATTTTTTCGGCAATCAGTTTGTATTTTCTTTCGCTTTCCTCCAGGGCTTTCTCCGCCTGTCTGCGATCGGAGATATCTCTTGAGACACCGTGAAGCCCGGTCAAAATGCCCTGTTCATTCCGAATTCCCGTTATGACGGTCTCCGTCCAGCGGGTTGAACCGTCCTTATGATAAAATTCCAAATCAAGGGTTATAGCCCTTTCAGGATCGCCATTATCCTTTTCCTCAAAAGCCAATTCCCTGGCATTTACCTCAATGGCGTGAGACAATGATGCCGGCGTAAGTTGCCGGTCAAGCGTCAATTGCATTTGCTCTTCCGGACTAAATCCAAGCAGGGTCTTGACAGAAGGACTAACATAGAGCGGTTTCATATTGACGTCCGTCATCCACACGACGTCGGTCATTTTTTCGGCAATCAGTTTGTATTTTCTTTCGCTTTCCTCCAGGGCTTTCTCCGCCTGTCTGCGCTCCGTAATATCATGCGCAACAACATCAGAGGCCATGATTTGCCCTTCAGCATTGTAAACAAATTTATTATTCAGGCGAAGATACCTTCGATCACCTTTTTTGTTGATTGTTTCATATTCCACGACATCCGGAACGTCGAGCCCGCGGGACATATTTTCCACACGCTCCAGGAATGATTTCCTGCTCTCTTCAGTTAAAATATCGTATGGGCTGAAAGAGGTTATATCTTCCTTGCTGCAACCGACATACTCGCAGGTCAGTTCATTCGCTTTTATAAATTGCCCGCTTTTATAATCTATTCTATATATCGCTGCCGGGGAGTTTTCATAAAGTTGCCGATAGTTTTCCTCACTTTCACGTATTTTGTCCTCCATCAGCTTGCGCTCTGTGATATCTCTTGATGTCCCGTGAATTCCCGTTAAAACACCCTGCTTATTCCGAAGCCCGCTGATAATCGTTTCCAGCCAGCGGATTGAACCGTTCCGATGATAATATCCAAGGACCAGGGCCAGGATTCTGTCCGGATTACCGAGACCGCGTTCTTCAATCTCAAGCTCCCTGGCCAAAGTTTCCATGGCTAAAGCCAACGACTCCGGCGTCACCTGTTTTTCAATGCTTTTGGGAAGTTCTTCCGGACTGAATCCAAGCACTGTTTTTACAGACGGAGAGATATACAGTGTCCGCAAATCCAAGTCCGCGATCCATACGATGTCGGAAGTTTTTTCGACAAGAAGCCTGTGTTTTCTTTCGCTTTCCTGTAATTTGGTATAAGTGTCCTTAAGTACCCGAATACGGAAAAAATAAAAGCCAAGAAATGTTATGATTCCCAGAAGCGAAGAAAACACTCCGATTAAAGCCGTGCGGAAATAAAGAGGGGCAATTGAACGTTCGACCTCAATACTTGCCACTTTATTACCTGAATCATAGATTGGTTCACTTAAAGCCACCACCGGAGGGTTCAGGGGCTCACTAACCTCAACAATGATGTTTCCCATCAGATCTCTTACTACTTTATTGTCACGGGATGACGGGTCTATACCGCGTTCCAGTATTTCCTTAAGACGGATTTCCTCGAACTGCCAGGATTTTGGATTTTTTATAACAAATCCTTCAACCGCCTGCGCGGATATGACGAGTTCGGCATTGATCGACCCTGCTATGTATTTATAGGTTATGAAAAAATAAAATGTAGGAATGGAAATGGCAATAATAATGCTGATTACCCCTGCCAGAAAGGATGAGATATTCGTGATCGTGTGTTCATGTAACTTCATTTTTTATTCACTGTAATCAGAACTCCGTATTTCTTTGCTATAGAGCATCCTTTATTCGAGTAGATGAATTCAAGAAACTTTGCGGCGGCATCATTGATTCTGTCCGTTGTAACAAAGCTTACGTCCTTGGCAAACGGATAGGTTTTGTTTTTCAGGTTTTCCGGAGTTGGCTTGACACCGTTGAGAGTGATGACATTCAGCCGCGATTTACCTGTCAAAATGCCGCATAATCCTGCGGCGCCGATACTGCCTATCGTTTTTGATACGGCATCATTCGACTCGGGATCGGTTACGGCAACCATCACCCCGCGCCGGTGTTGTGCCAGGGTTACGGCATCGGCCATACCCGGTGAAAGCCCCTTCAGTATCTTTGTATCAACATCCGCATCCGGGCGCAGGATTATTCTGATGATTTCTCCGTCAGGCCATTTTGCAGTTTTACCGGAATAAATATTTTCCAGTTCCGAGGTTGAGATATTTTTCACAGAAACATTTTCCCCCGTCACGATTGCCAGAGGGGTTATGCCGTATGCTTTGAGCTTCCCGCCCTGTTCAATTTCTTCCGGCTTCAGGGGACGGCTGACTATCGCAATATCGATGACGCCCGCCAGAAGCGCCTTTATTGCCCCGGAGCTCCCCAACGGCTTTTCTATTTCGAAGGTGACGCTACGATTGTTTTTGCCGTAAGCCTCCGCCAGAGGCTTGATGATCTCCAGAGGCGCTCCTGACCCATTGATACGAACCACATCTTTTGCCAATACTTCCATGGGATATAAAAAGAAAAGCAAACCCGTCATTATTAAGCAGAAAGAACCTGACCAAATACGATTCAATCGATACATATTCTTCCCCCTATCAAATCATTGATTGTTTATAATTTTATCCGTGAGTACCGTCATGAAATCAAACTTAACATTTCAGGAAGTGTGATTTGGATCAATTCCGCTAATACATTATTTACGATTATATCAGTTTCTTTTGATATTTGTAACATGTCTTTCTATTTTTAACACAATGGCGTTTCCGGGGCAAGTGGAGTCTGTAAGCATCTGATGTTGAAGTAATTATGCGCGACAGAATAAGAAGACAATAGATAAAAAAATTATGGCAAACATACCTGGCATTTCCAGTTTTTTTCTTGGGGGGCAATATTCCTCCTTGACAGTTTTTTATCTAAGGAGTAAAAAAGTATCGTTATTAATCAGTTAATCTTATCAACCAAAACCGTAAAACTTCAGGGGATCAGCCATGAAGTTAAATTCCCGGATTCAGATCAAAATCAAAAAATCACAATTGCAGGTATTGCCTGTTCTTTTCACGAAACAAACTTATTAATTCATACGAAAGGAGAACATTATGAAAAAGTTATTGTTTTTAGCTGTAGTTGTAATGATGACGGCTTTCGTCACAGCAGTGCAGGCGGAAGTCAAATGTGTAGCGGCACAACCGGAAGCCAGAGCCGGCTGTTTACCGGGATTAATTCCGGATAATCGCATTACCGATTGTTCCTGTCCCCCGTTCTGTCCTCCCCCTGTGGCAGAGAAAAAGGTTCCGGCTCCCGTACCGGCCCCGGTTGTCGTTCCACCTCCAGCCCCTGCGCCTGCTCCGGCACCTGTTCCCGAGCCAGCTCCCCAACCGCCTCCTCCAGCACCAGTTCCGGTAAAAGAGAAAGTTACTATAATGCTTAATGTGGAATTTGATACGTCAAAAGCTATCGTCAAGGAAAAATATTATGATGATATCAAGAGAGTAGCCGACTTTATGAAAGAGTATCCGGATGCCACCGCGGTCATTGAAGGTCATACGGATAGTGTAGGCAATGATGCGTCTAATAAGGCATTATCCGAAAAACGGGCTAATAGTGTTCGTCAATATATCATTGATAAATTCGGCATTGACGGGTCCCGCCTTACTGCCGAAGGATATGGCGAGGAAAAGCCGATTGCAAGTAATGACACAGCCGAGGGACGGCAGAAAAACCGGAGAGTTGAAGCGGTACTGGAAGCAACGAAAACCGTATATAAATAATATCACGTTTATCATTTAAAACGGTTGTTAATACTCATTATGGAATTCATGGGAGTTGTTTCTGGTGAATTATTCTCCATAGCTGGAGAGTGTTACCCCCGTTTTCCGTTGAAAAAAAGCGGGGATTTTAAGCAAAAAACATATCGTAAGTATTGAATAAAACGGATATTATCATTTTGTAACAGTTGTTGGCATATAAGATGCTATAAAATAATTCAAAATATATAGGAGGCTATTCGATGAAAAAATTGATTTTTAAAACAGTTCTTTTGACGTTTGTAGTATTTGCTCCTGTTTCGGCAATGGCCGGAGTGAGTGTGCATGTAAACATTCCCCTGCCTCCACCGATTATTTTTCCGGCACCGCCCGAACTGGTAGTCATACCGGAAACAAATGTTTATGTTGTGCCTGATGTTGCGGATGACATATTCTTTTACGGCGGTTGGTGGTGGCGTCCCTGGCAAGGCCGCTGGTACCGCTCACATTACTATGACAGAGGTTGGAGGTTTTACAATGGCGTGCCGACTTTTCACAGAAACGTTCACCCCGGCTGGAGAGACGGTTACAGGGATAGAATATGGAATGGACATCGGTGGGAGCACCGGCGGATACATCAAAGGGACGTGCAACGTAACTGGCGCACCTGGGAAAGAGACAGGCACTGGGAAAGGAATGCCTGGGGAGTAAAGGGATTACCGCCAAGAGATAAAAAATACAGGCGTGATGTCAGGAAAAGAGGG
>CAYMWM010000106.1:5962-11058 GCA_964394185.1 uncultured Smithella sp. | reverse complement strand
GTGCTTATTTATAACCTGTACCAGTCGAGCCGGATGAAGGCCAAGGAAATCAAGGCCGTTTCGGCCATTATTATTTCCTGCGTGGTTCCGCCCATGCTCAATATTCTGGAGCCGCTCTGCATCAAGTATTTCAACGTCAAACCGTTAATAGTAGGCCCCGGAATCAAAACCGGCATGCCCATTTTTTATGATAATCCCAAGGAAGTGGGCGCGGACAGAATCGTCAACGCCGTAGCGGCTTACAAAAAATACCGCAAGGAAGCCATTATTGTCGATTTCGGCACGGCAACAACCTTTGATTATGTTTCTCCCAAAGGAGAGTACATGGGCGGCTGCATCGCGCCGGGTATCGTGATTTCCATCGAAGCGCTTTTTGAACGGGCTTCAAAACTGCCGCGCGTCGAATTCAGCAAGCCCAAAACGGTCATTACCAAGGATACAGTCAGCGCCATCCAGGCGGGAATCATGTTCGGCTACGCGGGCCTGGTGGACGGCATTGTGACCCGGATAAAACCGATCCGCTGGTCATTGCCACGGGAGGACTGGCAAACGTTATCGCGCCGGAAACAAAAACGATAGAAAAGATAGAGGATATGCTGACGCTCGATGGTTTGCGCATAATCTATGAGCTCAATAAGAAGTAAATTATGCTGAATGTCGGACTGACAGGCGGAATCGCCTGTGGAAAATCAACCGTGGCCAGGATGTTTGTTCAAAAAGGGGCTCATGTCATAGATTTTGATTTGCTCGCGCATGAAGTACAGGAGCCGGAAAAACCGGCATGGCATGAGGTTGTCCGTCACTTTGGCGAGGAAATTCTCCAGCCGGATAAAAAAATAGACCGCGTCAAACTGGGCGACATCGTATTTTCGGACAGAAGCAAACTGCACGCGCTCAACAACATCGTTCATCCCATTGTTTATCAGGAATGGCATAATCGCCTCGAAAAATTAAGCAAAAAAGACCATCACGCCATCGTTCTGTCCGATGTTCCCCTTTTGTTTGAAGGGAAAATGCAGCAGCTGTTCGATTTGACCGTGCTGGTTCTCATCGCGCCGGAAGAACAGATCCGCCGCCTGATGGCGCGCAATCATATCACCCATGAAGAGGCTGAAAAACGGTTGAAAAGCCAGATGCCCATCGGGGAGAAAAAAGCGCTGGCGGATATTGTCATTGATAACGAGGGAAGCATTCATGAGACGGGAAAAATCGTGAAAAAAGTCTGGCAGGAACTGCTGGAACGTGAAAAACAAAAACATATATCAAAAGTTAATGATTAAAGTATAAAAACGGAGGGAAAAATGATTGAGAAAAATGTAAAAACGGATTTCAGTTCAAAAATATCCGAACCGGTCATCGGCGCGGGCACATTTGTGCATCCGCTGGCGGCGGTTATCGGCAATGTGATTCTGGGAAGCAACATCATGGTTTCTCCCACGGCCTCAGTGCGTGGTGACGAAGGTCAGCCGCTGCATGTCGGCGACGATTCCAATGTGCAGGACGGCGTTGTCATTCACGCGCTGGAAACGGAACTGGACGGCAAACCGGTAGAAAAAAATCTGATGGAAGTGGACGGCAAAAAATACGCGGTCTATGTAGGCAAACGGGTATCCCTTGCGCATCAGGTGCAGATTCACGGACCAGCCGTTGTTATGGACGATACTTTTGTCGGAATGAAAGTGCTGGTTTTCAAATCCGTTGTCGGAAAGAACTGCGTTGTCGAGCCGGGCGCGATTTTAATGGGCGTCACGGTTGCCGACGGACGTTACGTGCCGGCGGGTGAGGTTGTCAAACGGCAGCTCGACGCGGACGCATTGCCTGTTATTACGCCGGATTATCCCATGAAGGACCTGAATAAAGGTGTACTGCACGTGAACAAAGCGCTGGCCAAGGGTTATCTGGCCGCTGCGAAGTAGCCTTGATTGGAGAACAAACTTAGGACAGCCTATCGGGCTGTTGACCGGGAGCGCATTCCCGTAGGGAGGCGCAATAATGTGATGATGCTTTCTTTACCGGTAAAATCCATAGGATTTTACAAAACGCTCATCTGCTTTGTTGCGCTGCAAACCGCACCGCTCAACGTATTAAAATACTTGTGACCTTCAGGTTATACGCCTCGCGGTTCGGTATTTGCGCGCCTCACATCTTAGCATTTTTGAACAGCCCCCTAAAAAAGGGGGTACCAGCAACGGGGCTGCCTTTTATTTTTTATCATGTTAGTCAAAACTGTTGAGCATAAAAAGAAAGATCATTTTTGCCTTTCCTGCGGCAGGACGGAGAATATCAACAACCGCCGGTATTGCTCTATCAAATGCCGTCAGAATCTGCGGCAGAAGCTCAACATGAAAAACGGTCTTCTGCAGACGCTCAACACCCGCTACGCGACCTTCTATTTTTCCGACACGGCGATTATTCTCGATGTTGTTCCCTACGGCTGTAAGGAAATTTACCGTTATACCGTCCGGCGCAAAGAGGGCAGTAATCCGGCGGCGGATTTCCATCTAATGACCAATAAAATGGGCGAGGCATGGTGGGAGGAATCAAAACGCACCAGCAAGAACTACCGCGCCACCCAGCATGTCCTGACGCTGGCGACGCGTCACGTCATTGCGGACGGATTGCAGCGACCGAAACTGATAAGAATTCCCGTGGTCAGAATGGAATGCCTGGATTGCCTGGAAATATCCAGGGCCGATTTGCATTCGCACGAATTTAATAAAATCGTAAAAAATGCCTACCGCCAACAGGTAAAAATTCATCATCCCGATATGGGCGGACATGCCGCCACATTCAGAAAAATTCACAACGCCTATAAAGAGCTTTTAATATGGGCGGATAATCCCGTATATATCCGGCGCAGGGGTTTTACCGATAAATGGTATTACGACGGCGACAGGAAAAAATGGGTTCAGCCGGTTTCCCTGAAAAGATAGGAAGTTGTAATTTCTCCCTCAATAAGCTGCTGATTTGAATAACCGCTCTGACTCAAGGGCGTAGCCCATATAAAATAATGCTTGAATATTAATACGCCTTAAAATATGGTGCCTAAGATTTGTAGAAATACTCTGTAATTAGGGCTGTTCAAAAATGCGCATATGCAAGGCGCGCAAAAAGCCGAACCGCGAGGCGTATTAAACATACGTTGAGCGGTGCGGTTTGCAGCGCAACAAAGCAGATGAGTATTTTTCAACAGCCCCACCACAGTTTGTTTGATCAAAATACTTATGGGCGAGGTTTTGATATGAACGTAAAAGGGACTGTTTATACCACAACAAAAGCTACAATAATCGAAGCTTTCGGGGATCAACGCTGGAATTCCTTTATGGCAAAGCTCGGGGAAAAGGAAGAATATTTTAAAAATACCGTTATCATGTCCGTTACGGCCGTTCCGCTGAATAAAATCATCATTTTTTTCAGCGAAATGACGCAGGAATTCTTCAACAACGACAAGAATTCATACCTGATGTTCGGAATGGTAGGCGCTAAATTCGCGCTCTCACCGGGAGGCCCTTACAGTTCCTATCTGCTCACCAAGGATATAAAACAGTTCGCCGAAGTGGTTCTTCCCAAGCTCTGGATGACCTATTATGACGGCGGCGCCACAAAGGCATGGGTCGAGAATAATACTGTGCATGTTATCATCACGGGATTAGACATTAAAAATATTTACTACGAAAAACTTTTGATGGGTTACTTCAAACAGGCCATCAGGATTTTCGGCAGAAGGTCATCCGCGACCGTCGTCAGGAGCCTTATGGCCGGCGATAATGATATTTATTTCAGGTTTGAACTGAAAGACTAGCACCGGATATGTCGCACTTATGTGTCGCCTATGATTTTGTACTGGTAATGGATGCTGTCATCACCGTCGGCGATACTTTTTATTTTTTTCTCTATTGTTTTCTTTCCAAACATTTTGAAAGCCTGTTTGTAGAAACCTATTACCATGTACTCAAAGTAAATGTGTTTGACGGGAATATCAGTAATTCTTAAATAAGCAACATTGCCTTTGAGTTCACCGGTGAATTTCCCGCCGTCAAAGAAAGTTGACCAGAGCCTGGGGGCGACATCGGCCACAAACTTTCCCAGATCTTTTGTCAGAAGATAGGAATGGTATGCTCCGCCGGGCGAGAGGGAGAATTTCGCCGCTACCCGTCCGAAAACCTGATACTGATTGATGTCGCCTCCAAAAAACTCCTTCAGCATTTCGTCCAGAAAAAAGAGATGTTTTTCAACAGGAATGGGCGTAATGGACATGATCAGATTTTTAAAGAAACTGTCTTTTGCCGATAGCCTGTTCAGGAAGGCATTCCACCGTTCTTCGCCGAAAGCGGCCGTCATGCTCACTTTTGCTGTGATAAATGCGGTACCTTTGATATTCATACGAAAGCCTCCAAATGTATATTTACTGTCCGGCCAGCCACTCCAGAGCTTCTTCGCGGGTATCAAAAAGTTTAATATCCCTTCCGGCCAGTTTCATCAGGGACAGAACAATTATTTTTTTCATACCGGAGACACCGACTGCCGCGCTGGCCTTCATATACGGTGTTGTCGCTTTGGAGAATTCCTTCATGACAGCGACACCCTCTGTCGTGTAATGCGCATCTGTTACATCTGTCAAAAGATGCAGTGATTTCAGGGGTTCCTTCGCTGCCAGCTTTTGCGCCAGATGAAAAATTTCTATGCTTTGATTAACGTCTTTTGAACCTTTCAGGTCAAGATTAAGAATTCTAACCCCCTTGTAAACGATAAATTCAGCTCTGCTCATGACGGCCTCCTTATTTAAATTTTTTTTTAATCATCATGCCATTGCCGGAAGCGAAAAGGAGTATGGTGGTCAATTCGGTTGCGAAAGGATTATTAATTAGGAAAATAACATAAATTGAGGCAATTTAAAACTTAAATTAACAGGAGTGGACGCGGATTCGGTTTTGCGGATTGCACAGGCAGGAGTGTGCTCCTGCCTGTGCTTCTAAACGATTTCATTTACTGTGCTTTTATGTATTTAAAATCGCTGCTCCCATCGGTCAGTGTGTTCTCATCTACTATTTGGAGTTCCTTTTTTTTATTTTGGTAGACATAGGGGAGTTTCTGAT
>CAYMWM010000106.1:0-5952 GCA_964394185.1 uncultured Smithella sp. | reverse complement strand
CTGCGGTTGAAATTCCATTGAGACATAGGCAATATTACCCGACGTGCGGATCGTGTAACTGCCGACGGCATAGACGTTGAACAGTTTCTCCATAAGCATGGCTCCTTCAAGGTGCGGTTCTGTGGAGATATTGGTGTTCACCTTGTAAATGACACTCCCGCTGCTGGGGAAGGAGAAACAATAGGTGTCCGTCTTGGTCGATTCATATTCCTGCCCCTCGTGCTTGAATTTCTTTTTTCTGACTTCGTTATAAATATAATCGCCGGAAACGCTGGTGACGGGCGCGGATTTTTCGGTCTGCACGGCGGAATCGGGGGACGCCTGCTTGTCATCTTTTGGTTTGTCCGCCCCGCTTGAACAGCCGAATATAAATAATACGACAAGGCAAAAAAATACAATCTTCTTCATGTCATGTTTCTCCTTATATTCAAAATATTTTATCATTCTAAATTAACCGGTGCTTCATGCCGGATTGATTCAGAATAATTTGCTTTTCGAAGTATAAAATATAGGAAAGTATAATTGTGTGTCAATACGATTTTTGCCCTTGTGCAGGCGCTTAGGGTAGGGTGCCTATTCCGGCGAAATCGGCCGCGAGTTCCGCTTGAAATCGGCCATTGATTCCGGAGGAAAGAAGGCCAGTTGATCGGAGCGGAGCGACGCTGGTATTTTTATCTTCTCACACCCTCTTTCCTTATTTCAAGTTTTTTAAATCTTTTTTTCTCATCGATTTTCCTTTCAAATGGATTTTATGGGCATTGTGAATAAGCCGGTCAAGGATGGCATCGGCAATGGTCGGATCCCCAATCTGTTCGTGCCAGTTATCGATGGGTAATTGACTGGTGATAATGGTAGAGGCATTGCCATGACGATCCTCGATGATTTCCAATAAGTCTCTTCTTTCTGCATCACCCAGAGGAGCAAGCCCCAGATCATCAATCACCAGCACATTGGCTTTGGCCAGTTTGTTCATGATTTTTCCGTAACTGCCATCACCTCTGGAGACCGCCAGCTCATAATAAAGTTTGGGACTGCGGATGTAAAATGATCGGTATCCTTCCCGAGAGGCTTTATTCGCCAAAGCACAGGCCAGAGAGTTCGGGGGACACAACACTTATTTCAGTTTTTTCACCAGTCTGTCGAGATAATTAAGTGTTGTGTCCCCCGAATTCCCCGTGGTTTTTAGACTATGACCTGGACAGTGAGATTCCCAACCACAGCGTATTGAGCAAGGCGCGCACCCGTTGGGGCGTGGAAGCCTTTCGGCGCTTCTTTGAGCGGATTGTATGGCAATGTGTTGAAGCGGGGCTGGTGGATGGCAGCAAGCTTTTCATGGATTCCAGTCTCATTCAGGCTGATGCCTCCAACAACTCAGTCGTTGGGGTGAATCAGGAAGCATTGAGAATCCATTTAGTCAAAGGGTTTCAGGAACTGGAATCCCGGTTGGAAGAGAAAGAAGACCGGGGTGACGACCATGAGCCGAAGATCGGGCCGGCCAATCAGAACTATCAATCGAGCACGGATCCTGATGCTTCCGTGACCAGACAGGGGGGAGGCAAAAGGAAGCTACGCTACAAAGTCCATCGTAGTGTTGATGCCAGGGCGGAAGTTATTACGGCGACGGAGGTTACGCCGGGAGAAGTCAACGAAGCCCATTTGCTCACCACGCTTTTAGCCACCCATCACGATAACACCCGGATAACGGCAGAAACGGTTGTAGCGGATACGCAGTACGGGAATGCTGATAATTATCTGGCCTGCTGTGATATGGGCGTGAAGGCTCATATTCCTGACCTGAAAAAGAGTCATAATGATTTTAAAGGCATCTTTCATGAGGATGATTTCCAATACCAGCCTGAGACAGATACTTACTTATGTCCTGCCGGCAACCATTTAAAGAGATGCAGTTATAAGCCCAGGCAGAAGGCTTATGAATACCGGTGTTCAACCAGGATTTGTCGGAACTGTTCATTAGCAACCCAATGCACGAAATCAAAAAATGGTCGGACGCTTCATCGTCATCGGCGGAAGGAAGACCTGGACAAGATGCGAGACATAGCCCAATCACCTGCATCCCGGCGTGACCTTCGTACCCGACAGCATCTGATGGAACGTTCTTTTGCCCGGGGGACGACGAGATACGGATTCAAGCGGGCACGATGGAGAAGACTCTGGCGTGTCCAGATTCAGGAATATCTCACATCGGCCATACAGAACATCATGGCGCTTTTATCCTATGGGAAAGATCGCCGACTGGCGAAAGGAATGGAATCCTTTTTCGCTAAAAGCAACCGTTATTCTTTTGCCTATTGTTTTCAATTTTTTGTTTTATTCGTTTTTATGATGATACCGATTCATCCATCATCATAAAAAATTGAAAATACTTTGCATTAGGACTTCAAAAAAACGATTTGGGCAACAGCCCGTTGTAGCCTGAACCGAAACGTTTCGGAGCAAGCAACATGCCTGCTCCAGCAAAAAAATGAGGCGGTGTCATTGCCCAACTTGATTGGGCAATCCAGTAGTTCATAATTCCGGCGAAGGCCGGAATCCAGTACTTTTTAATCCTGGATTCCCTTGTCTCATTGTCATTCGCAAGGGAATGACAATGGTAGTATTATTATCATGCGCTGCAGGTAATAAAATTATTTTAAACTGAAGAACGGTCGAGTCCAAAAGATACGAATAAACTCAGGGAGCCGTATTTGTATCAGCTTGACTAAATTGTTCCGCTTCTTTCTCAAATTTCTTCTTAATTACAACTGTTCCTGCGATAAAATCATGCAATGCCCGTTTTCTCTTGTTCAATAAAAGCACAATAAACTCGCTCCACATCCATATTTGTAGTGAATAATCGTTTAGCTTGTACCAAAATGGCATATGATTTGCCATCCATTCTGAACGTTCAAGGAATGTCATTGAAGTATATTGATAATCTGTCATTCCCAATAGAATAATAGTCATCCAAATGCTTGAAATAACTCCAAAAAGTAAATTAACTATATATCTTAAGATAGCTTCCTTCCATCCTACAGGATTACCGTTAATACTGATGATTTTAATTTTACAGATGAGCTTTCCCGGTGAGCCGCCCCAGCGTTTAACGCAGTAGACATCATAAAATATATAAAAGATGTAACTTGGTATTAAGGTATAAAGAAAATTGAGGCGTCCGGCATTATTTATATACATAATAAGAAATATAAACGGACTCAAGATTAGCGCATCCAACCAAAATGCACCAAAGCGTCTCCAAAAACCAGCGTATATTGTTTCTTCAATGTTTTGAAATTTTACAGGTAACATATTGAATCCTAACATTATGAATAATAATATTGTTTTTATTGAGCAGCGCTAACACGGCAAAAGCCGCAAATAAATAAAACTTTTATTAAAAAAGATTGCTTTAAGATTTCGATATTGCACCCTATCACAAATTTACACAATTGTGAACAGAGGTTTATTTCTCCGTCAATCGGGATGAGTTTAAATCTTCGGGGGTGTTGATGTTGAGGAAAAGGCGGCCGTCGGGATTGTAAGGTTTGATTTTTTCTTCCGTGATTTTCAGCATGCGCATTTCTTTGTACAGCCCGGCAATTTTGAGTTTATCATCCAGAATCATTTTCTTGATGGAGGGCAGGCAGCGGCGCGAATAAATCGCGTGCAGCGCCTGAAACCCTTCGGGAAGCTCCGGCACGATGATGTCATGTTTGTCGATGAGGCCAATCATATAAAGGATAAAATCCTTGTTCAAAGAGGGCATATCGCAGGCGGCGACAAAGGAATAATCGTTTTTGGCGTAGAACAAACCGGTGTAAATGCCGCCCAGAGAGCCTTTCCCCTTGTAAATATCCGTGACGACCATCGTATCGGGGAATCCGGTATAGGCAAGGGGGTCGTTTGTGACAATGATGATTTCGGAAAAAATCTGCCGGTAGATGTTAAGAATATTGTCAATCAGGCGTATGCCGCCGATTTCAATAAAGGCCTTGTTGACGCCCATGCGGGAGTTTTTTCCGCCTGCCAGAATAATTCCGGTCATGTCAGGTTTTGCGGCCAACGAATTAACTCCTTACTTTTCCAGCATCGTGCTGATATTTTTGTCACCCTTGAATCTCAACACATTGAGCATGAATATTTCCAGCTTGTTTATTACATTGGGAGGCAGAAGATTGCCGTCGATTTCAATGGACATGGCCGGATATTTTCTTTCCCTCGCCCAGGGAATCAGAACGCCTTCGATGACCCTGCCGATCAGGCAGGCAAAAGGGGAAATATTCACGATGCCGGAATATCCGTCCATCATCGCTGTGGCGGCAACACCGCTGGATATGGATATTTCAGAATAAAGTTCATTGTTGACAAAATACTTTTCGGTATTCACCATGATTTCATCCATATTGTGGGGGGAATGGGGAACGAGTCCCGTGGAAGACAGAATTTCGCGGACGTCTTTTTCCACCTTCTTTTTGTAGAAATGCTCAATTTTCCACTGGATAATATCCCTGAATTCAGGCGTGAAAGCCTTTTGATACCAGGGTACAAGCCCCAGGCGTTTTTTGAGCTCAAAATGACGGACAAAGTCGCAATAATGTACCCATTCGGCGACATTGGAAACCTTGCCGATAATTCCACGACGGCTAAAATGCCGGATGAGTTCATCCACAGCAAAATCATCACGGCGGACGTAAATCTCTCCTACAATCAATACTTTGGGGCATTTATCTATTTTATTCTTCAACGGGATTTTGGAAATGTCCGCTGCAATTTCCTTCAAAACCGGAAGCGATTCGGTAATATTTCTTTCGGCTGTGCTGATCAATTTCTGCCAGCTTTTATTGTAATCGGCAATGGCTTTTGCCGGGTCGGCGGCGCAGGTTCTGAGCGACGTTTCGATATCCTTCATGTAATCGCCGATGGTTGCGGCCCACCAGCCGTATTTGGCAAATTCGGAGCCCAGTTCGTTATAGGAATTATCCGCATCCAATGTAAAGATAACCACATTTTCCATGCGCAGATCCCGAAAGAGATTTTCATAAAAAACAAAATACTGTCCGGTGCGGCACGGGCCGGTCGTCGTGGGCACGAACACAAGATAAATTTCATCCTTGCGGTATTTTTCGGAGGACAAATATTTCAGTACGCTGCCCAGAACAAGATGAGAGGGGAGGCATTCCTTGCCGGAGGCGTGATTGCGCGCCAGTTGCAGGGTGTATATATCGGGCACGGGCATCGTTTCCGCGTTAAAGCCCAGCCCCCGGATGGCCGCGCCGACCAGTTCGGCGGACAGCCTGCCCATATTGGACAGGAGTACCTTCACGCGGGGATTGTTCTTTATGGGAATTTTTTCGCCGGTCACGGTATTCTGGATATAAATGTCTTCGACCCGGTTATTGATGAAGCGAAGGCCGTTGTCATATCTTGTTTCACGCAGATCGGTCAGTTTGGAGCGGTAGCCTTCGATAATGTCCAGAAACGCTTCAATGCGGGTATCCACACCGGCGTCAGCCGTGTGGGAATCCAGTTCCAGAATTAGAAAAGGCTTCATGCCCATGATCCATTTCAGGTAGTGGAGCATGAAGGAATCGGGCGCGCAGGAAAAATTGGATATGTAGGTCACAAAAATATTGTCTTCATTCTTTAAAAGAGTGGCGGTCTTCATATCCTGCTGGCCGTAATACCAGTACATGTTGGGATAGATGCTCTGGTCTTCAAAGGGAAGAATGTCAAAAGGAATGACGCAAAAGCCCCTTGAAGTGAATTTCCGGGGGATGCCCATGTTGGCATCGGTGGTGAATGAATTATACGGGCGTCCGAGAATGGCTATAACCGGCCTTTGGGAGCGGCGGGCGTCTTCGAGAACAATTTTACCCAGTTCGGAGAATTTCTTAAAGCATTCCATTTGCTTTTTATAGGCAAAATCGAAGGCCTCCCTGGCCGCATTTTCGCTTA
>CAYMWM010000105.1:0-11449 GCA_964394185.1 uncultured Smithella sp. | reverse complement strand
TACGTTGAGCGGTGCGGTTTGCAGCGCAACACGGCAGATGAGCGTTTTTCAACAGCCCCTTTATGGCTAATTTTTCGTTGACATGCAAAAGACGCTCGCCTATACTCACACCCGTCCCCAAAACAAGTTCATAACAATTCAATTAGTCCAGGTATTACAAACGAGGTTTAACCTAAAAAGGAGGATTATCCATGCTTTTAATTGCGCCGTTTACATTATTTCTGATTACCGTTCTCGTCATCTGCGTCATATTTTCGATCCGATACATTGGCCCGACGGAAGTCGGGCTTGTTAATAAGCGCTTTGGTTTTAAAAAGCTCTCCGAAGACAACCCGATAGCGTTTGAACACGAAGCGGGTTATCAGGCTAAACTGCTGATGCCGGGATTGCGCTTTAAATTCTGGCCGATATTTGCGGTGAATAAACATCCCTGGATTCAGGTCCCGGCGGGCGAAATTGGCGTCGTGATTGCCCAGGTGGGGAAACCCTTGCCGATAGGCGCAAAAAGCGCTGTTTATAAAAAAGAATTTGCCAATTTCTCCGACCTGGAAACTTTTACAAAAAGCGGAGGACAAAAAGGTGTACAACGTCCGGTATTATCACCGGGCACGTCTTTGCCGATTCATCCGGTTGGCTTTCTTGTCATTACCAAAAGCCGGGTGTACGGAGTTCCGATATCGGCGGAGCTTATTTCCCGCACGGCTAAAGGCAGAAATCTTTCGTGCGAGGATTTCGGGCTCAATCCGCGGCAGCTCGATGTTGTTCGTATTGAACCCAGACTCGTCAAGGAAAAAATGGTGGACATTGTCGGTATCGTCACAACGTTTGAAGGTGATCCTCTTACCGGTGGGGATATTGCCAGCCGCATCGGCGGTTTTGACGATATCAAAAAATTGAAAGAGCAAAATGCCACGGATTCAGAACTCATGGAAATGATACTGGGCAGTAAAAATCATGAGCATAATAACTATCAGGACTTTCAGAAATTTCTGGAAACCGGAGGAAGCATTGGTTTGCAGCATGACCCGTTGCTCTACGGCGCTTACAATTTGAATCCCTACCTTGTTGCCGTGGAGACCGTTCCGATGCTGGTCGTGGAGCAGGGCGAAGTTGCAGTCATCAAGTCCTACGTCGGACTTCCGACGGAAGATACATCGGGTTCAAACTTTAAATTCGGTTCGATTGTGCGTCCCGGTCATCGGGGCATCTGGGTGGAGGCGCTGCGCACCGGCAAATATCCGCTCAATCCACATTGCTATAATGCGGAAATCGTTCCTACCAGCATCCTTAATCTGAACTGGGCAAAAGCGACATCCGAAGCGCATAATCTCGACCGCAATCTTGAGCCGATTAATGCGAAATCGTGCGAAGGATTTATATTTTCCATCGACCTCCAGGTTCAGATTCATATTCCCGATACACAGGCTCCCCGGGTTATCAGCATGGTGGGCACGGTCGGCAATCTGGTCAATGAAGTGCTTCAGGCGGCGGTCGGCAATCACTTCCGCGATACGCTGCAGGCCATGAAAGCGGTGGAATTTATTGAAAAGCGCAGAGAAATTCAGGAAACGGCAACACAGTATATTACCGATAAATTGGCAAGTTATAATGTGGAAACCAGAGGCGTTTATATTCAGGACGTCATTCTTCCGGCACAGCTTGTAACGGTATTGACCGAGCGAGAAATTGCGAATCAGGAAATAGCGACTTTCAAAAAACAGCAGGAAGCGCAGGAACAGCGCATTCAGACCGAGAAATCCAAAGGAACAGCCGATATGCAGGCGGCTCTGGCCAAGGAAGCCGTCGGTGTTGACATTGAAAAGAACAAGGCGGAGCAGGTAAAGGTGCAGGCGGACGCTGCGAAATTCAGGCGAACGGCGGAAGGTGACGGTGAAGCCCATTACAGGCAGACGACTGGTGAAGCTGCCGGCGCGGAAATCAGGTCCATCGGCCTTGCTCGTGCCGAAGCGGCGGAAAAACTCAAACAGGCTTTGGGAGAACAGGGAACGATGTTTGTCAATATAGCCGACGCGCTGATGAAGGGAGAAAAGCGCGTCGTCCCGGAAATTCTGGTGGCGGGCGGCGGCGGTTCATCGGTTGACGGCCTGGCAGCGGTATTGATGAAGATGTTCAAGGGCAAGATAACTAATGATTCAAAATCGGGATAAATAGATAAATATGGGTTAATGATACCTTTAAGAGATTATATAATTGAGAATAGGCTTTATTGGCTTGATGTTGAATCATTGGCCTATAGAATTGAAGACTATGAATGGGTTGAAGATGTTGAACATACAGCCTGCAAGGGCTTTGCTATTATTTTTCGAAGAACACTGAAGACAAAGGAGCTTGCAGCGATATATGTTGATGCCGGCAAACTTTTTCTTCAAGTCGGTAAAGAAAGATGGTGTTTAGAGGATGATAATATCAAAATTAAATGGAAAACATGTATATCGATTATTAGATATTGTTTTAAAGTGTATAAAAATGATCGTATCGTCTTTAAACATAAATATTTATCAAGATTTTTTTTCCATCCGTTGAATTTCATTGATATTACCTATGATTCATTAGATGCAGAACTTGACGATTTCTTTATGTGGATAGGGAAGAAAAAAATTAAAAATGAGTCTTGGGCCAAAAATACCAGATTATCATGGGATAAAGGAATATTAGGTGCGACGGAAGAGAAATTAATTGAAGAACTTAATCGCGAGGATAAAAATATTATTACTGATCCCAAAATAATACCTTATGCAAATGAAGGAAAGAGACAAAGGAAGATTTATATTAAGAAAAAATTAGAAAATATTAAAAAATGGAAAGAAGCGAAAAAAAATAATCAGTGTACAAAAGAAAACAGTATACTTAATGAGTGACACATAAGAGAAATAAAGTTCAGCGGGGCTGTTTAAAAACGCTCATACCCTAAAGGGCACTATAGTCTGCGGCGTTGCGCTCCGTTCGCGTCGCTGCGACCTACAAAAAAGTCGGCCTCACTTGCGATACTCGCGCGCCTTGCATCTGAGCATTTTTGAACAGCCCGAAATTCGTCTTTTCCCGAGCAGCTATTGAAAGTTTTATTACTTTTGGGGAAAGTTGAATTCAATTGTCTCTATAATTAAAAAATGATGAAAGACATATTATTACTTATTCTAGCCGTTATCGTAATTATTTATAACTTAATTTCAGGTGTTCGTGATATTAAGAACAGAAAAATTATTAATAATACTGCTGTTTTCATTTTATCAATAGGTAAAATAGCTATTTCAATCGTTTCTATTATTGGAATTATTCTTATGTTTTTAGTGGGTAAATTAAAATTTTGAATTTTGAAATAGGATAAGAATAAAGGGGAAAATGGGTACAGCGGGGCTGTTCAAAAAGGCTTAGAGGCAAGGCGCGCCAAAACCGTATCGCGAGGCGTATATGAATATACGTTGAGCGGTGCGGTTTGCAGCGCAACGCAGCATATGAGCCTTTTTCAACAGCCCTATTTGTTTTTAGTCAGATAAATTCATCCGCTGCATATAATTGTCCGCCAGTGTAATTCCCAAAACGGTTTTGGCGTCAATGATCTCGCCTTTTTCTATCAGCTTGTGCGCTTCGGAAAAACTTACAGGCATGATTTCAATAAACTCATCTTCGTCGGGAGTCAGCGGTTCGCTGATAAGGTCAAGAGCCAGAAAAAAATGCATATATTCGTTGCAGTATCCGGGCAGCAGATAGCCTTCAAACAGTTTAATGAGCGCTTTTGCTTTAAAGCCGGTTTCTTCGGCCAGTTCACGCTGAGCGCAGACCGCAGGAGTTTCCTCTATGCCATCCATGGAGCCTGCGGGAATTTCCAGAAGATTTTTCTTAACGGCGTTGCGATACTGCTTGATTAATATCAGTTCATTTTTTTCGTTGACGGCGATAATGGCGACAGTGGGATTATGGTTAATCCAGCTTTGTCTGGTTGTTTTGCCGTTAGGTAAAGCGAATTCTTCTTCCCAGACATCGAAAATTTTACATTGGTATGCCAGGGTGGAGTTGTTTTTTTTCATCAAGTTTCCGTTTAGATCAATTTGTTTTTATGATGGATAGCAGGTGCTGTTCGATTTCTTCCTTCGGCAGGGCTCCCGTCACCCGGTCCACCATCTTGCCTTCTTTAAAAAAAAGCATTGTCGGAATGCTGCGGATACCGAACTGTGAAGCCGTCAGCGGATTTTCGTCAACATTGAGCTTTACGATCTTTACTCCATTGGCGTAATCGGAGGCCAGTTCGTCAATAATGGGCGATAACGTCCGGCAGGGACTGCACCACGGCGCCCAGCAATCCACCAGAACGGATGAATCGGAGATCAATACTTCGCGGGCAAATGTCTGATCGGTAACCTCAAAAGCCGTTATTTTCTGCTGGGGGACTACCAGCGGTTCACGGCATTTGCCGCACAAGGGTTTTTGATCCATACGATTTTCCGGCATCCTGTTTTTCGTTCCGCATTTCAGGCAGCGTATAATGAGTTCTTCCAGAGAAGCGCCGCACTTGCCGCAAAGAGACCTTCCCTGCATTTTTTGCTTTGGTATTCTGTTTTTCGTTCCGCAGTTAAGGCAGCGGATGATGATATTGTCGGGCATACATTTTAACCTTTATAATATTATCCCTTTTTTATCGGAAAAAGGCAAATTATATGGCAACGTTCACAGGCGTCGGTTTTAAAATCCTGATAAGTTCAGCCGACGGCATCCGGGCCAGCAAACCGCGGCTTCCCGCATTGATTAAAATTTCCGGCAAATCGGCTATGGTCTGTTCCATATAAACAGGCAATGATTTTCTGGTACCGAAAGGCGATGTGCCGCCGACCTTATAAGCCGTGTGTTTTTCCGCAATAGCCGGATTGCAGGGTGAAACCGATTTTGCGCCGATTGCCCTTGCCAGCGATTTTGTGGAAACCTCCTTGTCGCCGTGCATCAGAATAATCAGCGGCTTGCCTGTTTCATCCTCCATGATAAGCGTTTTGATAATGCGATGTTCGTCAACCATCAGTTTGCATGACGCCCTTTTTGTTCCGCCCTTTTCCTCGTACGGGTAAGTATGCAGAGTAAAATCAGCATTTTGCGATTTCAGGACTAAAACAGCTGGCGTTGTCGGTATTTTTTCCTTGCTCATCAGGCATTATAATAACAATTAAAAACGAAAAAGCAATACGATACAGGGTATTATTCGTATAATATACGAATAATAAACGGTTTTTCAAAACAGGGATAGAAATAACCCACAAAACACTTTTTTATGTATGGTCGGTTACCTGTGCCTGCCCTCTCACAATTTGTTTTTAGCGGTAATGCTTGATTAAAATACTCATTGACATAAAATGAAACTTCAATAATATTTATATCATTGAAGGACATGTATTATTGAACAACATTACATAGTACCGGACAATTCATTTTTCTGTTTAACAAGACCCGAACGTTCAGTGTAACAGACTCGCAACCTCTTTCTTTTAACCGTAATATTTTCATTTAAGGAGATCATATGCCGGACCAGTTGGATTACAACAAATTGCGTTCCGTGTCTCTTTTCAGAGACTTTGATAAAAAAGAGATTGAAGTAGTTTATAAACGCATTTTTGAGCAGAATGTCAAAAAAGATTCCATTTTATTTATGGAAGGCACTCCGGGAGAATTTCTCTATGTCATTATGTCCGGGAAAGTTGAGATAATCAAAAAAACAAAAAACAACGAAGAAATGGTACTGGCAACAATGGGGGCCAATGAAATAATCGGAGAAATGTCCCTGATAGACGCTGAACCTCGCACCGCAACTGCCAGAACAAGCGAAGACTCGGTCCTTGTCGTCATAACAAAACAAAAATTCAATGAGATTCTGCAGTCAGATCCACGCATAGCGGCAAAGATACTGATGGGTCTGCTAAAGGTTATTAACAAACGCTTAAGAATAATGGATAAGAAACTTGAAGGGATAAATTAATATACGTTCAGGTTATTTTCTGAAAATTCATGCAATCTACCACTTGTTAAAAAAAACAAAAACAGAAATACTCCATAAAATCAAGCATAATGTAATATTTAGAAACAGGTTTTTCCGGAAATATCGTTCCCGGACTTATTTTTTTATATTCAAAAGATCAAGCATTTGCTGCGGATCATTTGTCGGCTGTGCGCAGGTGAAATTATTGCAGACATAAGCTGTCGCCCGGCCATTCATGGCGGGATGTGATTGCGTAAGCGGCGCGATGGTTTCAATATCCGGCGAGGCTTCTTTTTGGGGCCGGAAGATGACTATTTTATTCGGAACGAAGTTTTTTCTTAAAGCAGTGATGAGAGCCTGAGTGTCCGGTTGATTCATATCTCCGGCAATGATCACCTCGCAAGACGGACCGATGGCAAAATCAAGGCCGCAGAGAAATTGCGTGAAGGCTGAAGGCATGGCGTCCACCTGAGCGCGAAAAGCTTTGTAAATGTCGTTTACTCTTTTGTCCATACCGGCATCCCCGGTAATCCGGGATATTCGCAGTGCATTGGTAAATGCTACGGAATTTCCCGAAGGGATGGCGCCGTCATATAGTTCTGTCGGGCGCATCAAAAGATCTTCCGCATCGGAGGGAGTAAAGAAGAATCCGCCGTTCTTATTATCGAGGAAGTAATGAAATAAGAGAGATTGATACTCCAGCGCTTTGTGCAAATGCTGTGTTTGAAATGTAGACTCGTAGAGTTCCAGAAGTGCCCAGACTACAAAAGCATAATCGTCAACATTCCCTTGAATGGCCGCGTTGCCTTCCCGATAACGATGCAGCAGCCGGCCCTCTTTGGTCTGCATGGTTTGAATAATAAAATCCATCGCCCGCCCAGCCGCTTTAGCGTAGTCCGGATCATTGAAGGCCTGTGCGCCGCGGGCCAGCGCCGCAATCATCAGGCCGTTCCAATCGGTCAGAATCTTATCGTCCTGATGCGGATGTATGCGTTTTTCCCGCGCGGCGAAAAGTTTTTCCCGAATGTCATACATCTCTGTAAGTTTTTCTGTTACATCCTGCTTAATCCCCGTTGACGGCTTGAAATGCGGGATAAAATAACCGGCGGGGATTTCCTGCATGCCGGGCAGCGCAGCATCATCGGCCTGCCGGTAAAGCGATAAAAACAAATCCGCTTCTTCCTTTGTCAGGATGCTGCGGATTTCCTCTTCAGTCCAAAGATAAAATTTCCCTTCAATTCCTTCACTGTCCGCGTCTTCGGCGCAATAGAAGCCGCCCTGTTCATCGGTCATGTCACGTAAAACATAGGTGAATATTTCCCGGGCCGTGTTTTCGTATTCTTTTTTTCCGGTTGCCTGATAAAGCTCAATATAGGCCATCGCCATCAGCGCCTGATCGTAGAGCATCTTTTCAAAATGCGGAACAACCCAACGGGCGTCCGTCGAATAGCGGTGAAAGCCAAAGCCTACCTGATCGTATATTCCGCCGCGCCGCATGTTTTGCAGCGTGTGCTCAACCATTTGTAAAGCATCCTTGTTGCCGGTCCGTTTCCAGTAGCGCAGTAGAAAAAAGAAAATGTGCGGTGAGGGAAATTTTGGCGCCTGGCCAAATCCGCCGAGCATCCGGTCAAAACTTGCAAAGAAAGAATGATATGCCCGATGCAAAGTAACAGTTCCTAAATCTTTCTCTTTGACGGCTTTGGGTTGCCGCAGGGCCTTCGTAATGTCCGATGAAGCGGCAAGCAAATCATCACGTTTGGTTTGCCAAAGGAATTGTATTTGAGGAATGATTTCCAGCAGACCGGTACGGCCATATTTCATTTCTCTGGGTATGTAAGTCGCTGCAAAGAAGGGCTTTTTGTCAGGCGTCATCATGATCGTCAAAGGCCAACCGCCGCTTTTTGTCATAAGCTGGCATACTTTCATATAGACCGCGTCGATATCGGGACGCTCTTCGCGATCGACTTTTATGTTCACAAACGTGTCATTGAGCAGCCTGGCGATTTCTTCATCTTCGAAAGATTCACGCTCCATAACATGGCACCAATGACAGGTGGAATAGCCAATCGAAAGAAAGATCGGTTTATCTTCCTGTCTGGCTTTGGCAAACGCTTCGTCACCCCAGGGATACCAATTTACGGGATTATGCGCATGTTGCAAAAGGTAAGGGCTTTTTTCATTAATCAGGTGATTTGATTTCATAGTTTCAACCGGATGTTAATCGCTGCTATAAGGATAGAATCGCAAAGTTTTTGGCTGCTGGATACTGTCTTGGCCATACTTGCTTTTTGCGATTGTCTGTACTTTGGCTAACACACTTCAAGATGTTTTGCTAATCCTGTTTTTGTCTTAAAATTACCTGTTTTTGTTTTGTTAAAAATTACGTGTTTCTGTTCACGATGTTTCTGAAAAATGAAGTTTCATTATCCTTGATTTTACTTTTATTTTAAGTTATTCGTGCAGAACGTTTTTTTTCAAGGGAGAATTTACTTGCAATTCAATCCTTGCGTGAAACATAAACTCATCCGTGATTCCGTAAGGAATTTTTCAGAGACAGAACTTGCCCCTGTTGCTGCCGCCATAGACCGCAAGGCAATCTTTCCCCTCGATATTATTGAAAAAATGAAACCGTTGAATTATTTCGGCCTGCAGGTGCCCGCTCAATTCGGCGGAGCAGCTCTCGATTCCATCAGCACCGCCATTGTCGTGGAGGAACTTTCCCGTGTTAGCGCCGCGATCGGCTTGTGCGTGACGGTGCATAACGGTGTTGCCGTTTATCCTTTTCTGCAATTTGCCAACCCCCAGCAGAAAAAACATTACCTGCCAAAACTGGCCGGTGGCGAATTTATCGGGGCATTCAGCCTGACCGAGGCCAATGCCGGTTCTGATTCCGCCAGTGTGGAAACGACGGCGGTGAAAAAAAATAACGAATACGTTTTAAACGGAACAAAGATATTTGTCACCAACGGCGGCGTGTGTGATCTGGCCTTGATTTTCGCGCTGACCGGTTCTGACCCGGGCAAGCCGCAGAGCAGTGTTTTTATCGTCGAAAGCAAATATACCGGATTTATGCGCGGTGAACTGGAAGACCTTTGCGGTATGCGAGCCAATCCGGTTTCTTCATTGTTTCTGGAAGATTGCTGTGTTCCGGGAAAAAATCTGCTGGGTAAAATCGGCGACGGCATGAAGATTGGGCTGGCTACGCTCGATAACGGCAGAATCGGTGTTGCCGCGCAGGCATTGGGTATTGCGCAGGGGGCTTTTGAGGCCGCGGTAAAATACGCGAAGGAAAGGCAGCAATTTAAAAAACCTATTGCTTCCCTACAAACCATTCAAAATTATATTGCCGATATGGCGACGGAAATCGCCGCCGCCCGTCTGCTTTTATACCGCGCCTGCTCTCTAAAGGACGAAGGGGCTCCCTTTGGTTGCGAGGCTTCCATGGCGAAACTGTATTGCAGCACCGTTGCCGCAAAAGCCACTTCGCTTACCGTGCAAATTCACGGCGGTTATGGATACAGTAAGGAATATGATGTGGAAAGATATTTCCGCGACGCGAAGGTAACGGAAATATATGAAGGCACCAGCGAAATTCAGCGCATGGTTATCGCCCGCGCGGTACTGTCAAAAATGAGTTTTTAAAAATATGTTGAAACTGGTTGTATGCATAAAACAAATTCCCATGGTGACGGAACTGCCGTGGGATGAGAAAACCGGCACGCTGCGGCGGGAACTTGCCGCCGCAATGATGAATCCGGCCTGCAAGCACGCGCTGGAAGCCGCCCTGCAAATCAAGGAAAAATTTTCCGCCAACATCACTGTTATGACTATGGGGCCGCCCGCAGCTCAGGAAGTGCTGCGCGAAGCTTTAGCTCTGGGTGCCGATGAAGCCATTCTTATTTGCGACCGGCTTTTGGCCGGATCGGATACTTTTGCCACGTCTTTGGTTTTGAAAGCGGCTATAAAAAAGAGGTGCCCCAAGTTTGATTTGATTCTCTGCGGTGCCTATACCGCGGACAGCGAAACGGCGCAGGTCGGTCCGCAACTGGCCGAGGAACTGGATTTGCCTGCGGCTGCCTATATTGAAAAACTGGAAATTTCGGGACGTACACTACGTGTCCGCCGCCTGATGGATAATTTCCGCGAAACACTGGAGATGGAATTTCCCGCGCTGGTAACGGTTTCGATGGAGAATTACAAACCTCGTTACACCGGGCTTGCCGGTCTGGAAAACGCTTTTGATAAAAATGAAATCATTGTTCTTAATGCCAAGGCTCTTGGTCTTAGTGCCGCGACTATAGCATCCAAAGGCTCGCGTACGAAAGTGCGCAGGGTTTTTTTGAGAAAAATGCAAAAGGGAAACGTGGTTTTTCAGGGCACAGCTTCCGCGGTGGTGGCGGAATTTCTCGACAAGTATCAAAGAAAAATCGGCACAACGATAGGGAAATCCATTGAAGAAAAAAAGCTCGATGACAAAAAATAGAAAAAAAAGCATCTGGGTATTCGGCGATTACCGTAATTACTATCAAAACCGGGTAACCCTGCAGTTGATTGCCCGGGCGGTGGCTCTGGCCAAAACAATCGAGGCGGAAGTCTGCGCGCTGATATTCGGCCATGAAATTGACGAATGGATTATGGAATACACCGCTCACGGAGCCGATAGAATCCTGGCGATTGATGATCCCGCTTTGAAAAGCTATAGCATGGACCGATACCTCGCGATTATCCAAGCTCTGGCTATTCAAAGAGATCCGGAAATTATCCTTATCGGCGCAACAGATTTCGGGCGGGAATTCGCGCCGCGGCTGGCCAAACGTCTGAAAACCGGTTTATCGGCGGATTGTGTGGGGCTGGATATTACCGAAGACGGATTGCTGCTGCAGATTGCGCCGTCTTTTGGCGGCAATATGCTGGCGGAAATCATTACGGAATTCCATCGTCCGCAGATGGCCACCGTACGGCCGGGAACATTCAAGGAAATACCGCACGACTACGAAAGAACAGCCATTGTTGAACGTCTGCCCCTCATGAAGGGCTTGCCCAAACCCCGCGTTCGCCTTATCGAGTATGAACGTTCCGTGGAAAAGGAACACACCATTGAAAATGCGTCGGTCATCGTTTGCGGAGGCCGCGGCATGGGCAACAGGGAAAAATTCAAAAAGTTGCAGGAACTGGCAAAGCTTTTGGGAGGGGATGTTGGGGCTACCCGTCCGGTCGTTTATGCCGGTTGGGCGGAACACGGCGCGCTGGTCGGACAGGCGGGAAAGCATATCAAACCGAAACTACTTTTTTCCTTCGGCATCAGCGGCGCGATTCAGCATACGGCGGGTTTGGGCGAAGCCAATTTTATAATTGCCGTCAACAAAAACCCGCAGGCGACCATGTTGAAAATGGCTGATGTCGCCATTGTAGGCGATGCGAGCGATGTGCTCAATAATTTAATAAAAGAACTCAAAAAGCGAATTCGAGAAT
>CAYMWM010000104.1:0-11458 GCA_964394185.1 uncultured Smithella sp. | reverse complement strand
GCACGATTACGACACCAATTACGGCCTGTCTGAATCCATCGGGCCGGGTTGCGTTCATCTGGGAATCGAAAACATTCATAAAGTTGGCGCTATCGGAGTGGCGGGATATAAATGGGAATTACAGATCGCGGATGAAAACGGACGTCCCGTGAAACAGGGCGAAGTGGGCGAGCTTTGTGTAAAAGGTGACGGCGTTATGAAATGCTATTACAATAATCCCGAAGCTACAGCCGAAATACTTAAGGACGGCTGGCTGTTCACCGGCGACATGGCGAAGATGGATGAAGACGGCTTTATATATCTGGTGGACCGCAAGAAAGATGTCATTATAACCGGCGGCGAGAATATTTATCCGGTGCAGATTGAGGATTTTCTGCGGACGCACGATGCTGTCAAAGATGTGGCCGTCATCGGCCTTCCTGACCAGCGTCTGGGCGAAATTATCGCGGCGATCATTGAGCTGAAACCGGGCTTTTCATGCTCTGAAGCGGATATAGAGCAGTTCTGCAAAGAGCTGCCGCGTTACAAGCGTCCCCGCAAAATCATTTTCGAAAAGGTGCCGCGCAATCCCACCGGGAAAATTGAAAAGCCAAAGCTTCGGGAAAAATATTGCGGCGGCAGCCTGGTAGAGGTGCAGACGGGAAGTCATTAAACAAACCAAGGAGAACGATATGATAGCTTATCAAATTTCCATTTTCGCGGAGAATAAATCCGGAAAACTTGCCAAGGTGACAGGTGTTTTGGCGAAGGAAAAAATCAATATACGCGCCACGACCATCGCGACAGCGGATACCTTCGGGATCATCAATCTGATTGTCGATGATCCGAAACGCGCTGAAAAAGTTCTGTCGGATGCGGGAATGACGGTCCATCTACGGGAGGTCTTGGCTGTTCTAATTCCTGATATTCCCGGCGGACTGGATAAATTGATGCAAATACTTTCAGAGGAAGGTATCAATATTAATAACGCCTATGGTTTTATTCTAGAGAGTTCTAAAAGAGCCGTGTTTGTGGTTGATGTTGATCAGATGCCCAAAACAGAAAAGCTCCTGGATGAAAAAGGATTTAAAACGCTGGATGCTCAATCACTTTCCGGCATGTAATAACAAATGGCTTTCTTAAAATGGAGGAATGAATTATGACGCATGAGGATAAAGGTAAATATTTCAAGAAGCATCCTGTCGGTTCCGAAGTTGACGATGATTTAAAAAAAGAAATTTGCGAACAGGTAAAGAACAATAACATTACCTGCAAGAAGGCGGAGGAAATTGCCGGAGAAATGGGATTTTCACTTCAGGAAACCGGAAAGGCGATAGACCTTTTGAATATTAATATCACCAAATGTCAATTGGGGCTTTTTGGTTACGGCGAGACTAAAAAAATTGTCCAGCCGGCCAAAGATATTGCACCGGAGTTGAAAGAAAGCATTACTGCGGGTTTGGTAAACGAAAGTCTTTCCTGCCTGGCTGCCTGGGAAATTGCCCAAAAATTGAATATCCCACGGATGAAGGTTTGCTCCGCATGTGAAGCTCTCAATATAAAGATTAAGACGTGTCAGTTAGGTGCTTTCTGACATCAAGAACTTCGATTATAATTGAAGATAACTTGTGAGAATTTTAATCATCAAATCGGCGTTTTTGCGGGTGCTCTCAACAATTTTCTCCAGTTCCAGAGGTTCATCCAGAAGGCCATTGCCGAAATTGTCGATGGAACAGGCGCTGGCATAAGGTATTTCAAGCTCCTGAGCGATTACCGCTTCATTGGCCATGGTCATGCCGACGATGTCGGCAAAGTTTGCCATCATTTTTATTTCAGCTTTTGTTTCCAGTCGCGGGCCCTGCGTTTGCCAGTAGGTTCCTTTTTGAACAACATCCAGATAATTGCTCATTGCCGCCTTGATAATTTTTTTACGCACCCTTTCACTCAGTGACGGTGCGATATGAATGGCTTTGTCCTTGTAAATAGTTGGCGTGGAGGTAAGGGTAAGAAAATCATCCGGCACGACAATCATTCCGGGAGTCAACTCTTTTTTTAATGAGCCGGTGGAATTGATGCCGACTATTTCGGAAACCCCGATATCCTTCAGCGCTCTAATATTGGCGCGATAGTTGATTAAGTGAGGCAGGATATGATTTCGGGTATCATTGCCATGTCTTAAAATCAGCGCTGCTTTTTCCGTAACAAAAACAGATGCCCTGCCAAATTCATTTTCCATAATCTTGAATTTACTGTTTTTGAATAAGTCGCTTCTTCCCATGACTAATTTTGTGGAAATTACACCCAAAATATCCATAAAGATCTCCTTTAAAAATTTGTATAGCAAATTAATTTCAGGCAGTCAAAGAAATGAGTCTCCTCGTTGGAAACTGCTTATTTGGAGGTAGCCGGGTTTTGGGGGGAACCAGATAGCATTTGACTTTCCCTGCTTTATTGTGACATATAAACACATATTAAGAATTGTAAGGAGGACTTTATTATGGGCAGTGAATTATTGGGTGTCGCCACTGATGATAACTTTGAAAGTGAAGTTCTTAAAAGTGCAAAACCAGTGCTTGTTGATTTCTGGGCGCCCTGGTGCGGCCCATGCAAAGCAATCGGTCCTATTGTTGAAGAACTTGCGGAACAATTTAAAGATAATATTAAAGTTATGAAATTGAACGTTGATGACAATCAGAAAACCGCAATTCATCATGCCGTACGCAGCATACCGACGCTGATTCTCTTTAAAGATGGAAAAGTTCTAGATACGCTGGTCGGTCTTGTCCCCAAACAACGTCTCGAGGAATTCGTTAAAAAATCATTTTAAACAAATTAAGTAAAATAAAGAGGTTCGGTATTGATCCATTCAGTAATGTTAAAAAATATAATCAGATTTAATATAATTTTATGTCTTTTACTATTGTTTGTTTTTATAAGCGGCTGCTCATCGCTGAATATATTTGGCAAGAAAGAATTGACTAAAGCCTCTCCTGAACAACTCTATTCAAATGCTTCTGCCGAATATAAAGAAGGACATTATAAAAAAGCTCAGGAGATTTTTCTGCGTCTCAAGGAAGAATATCCTTTACACGAACTGGCAATTCTTGCGGAAATAGGTATTGCAGACTCTCTGTTCAGCGACAAGGAATATGCTTCGGCGGTAGACGCTTACAGCGATTTTATCTCTCTTCATCCTGTTGATGAGAACGTTCCTTATGCCGTGTATCAGATGGGCATGTGCCATTATAAGCAGATGGAAGCGATTGATCGTGATCAAACAGAAACAATCAAAGCAAGAAAAGAATTTGAAAAGCTTATCGCACGTTATCCTGAAAGTAAATTCCTGCCTATGGCGGAAAAAATGTCGCAGGAAGTGAAACAGAAGCTGGCCCAGCGGGAATTTTACGTGGGGAAATTTTACTTCAAACAGAAAAAATATCAGGCAGCCCTTGCGCGTTTTGAAAGAATTGCGGTTGAATATCCCGATATCGGTTTCGATTATAAAATCGAATATTACATCAATGAAACAAAAATGAAGATTGCCAGAGACGAAAAGGAAAAAAAGAAAAAAGAGGCTAAAAAGGAGACAACTGAAAAACAAGTTACAACTAAAGATCATAGTGATTTCCAGTACTGGGTTGAAGATTCAGATGTGAATTAATGCGGCTCCATATTAAATATATTATAAATAATTATTTTAAAAAAACTTTTATTCATCCAGTTTAATTTTTCTGATAATTTTTTCGCGCATCATTTCCGGATTATCGGATGTGTCCATTGTAAAAATGTGATTTGCCGGTATCATTTCAATCATATCAAAATCATCTCTCTGCTTCTGAAAAAGCTCCCAGCGTCCGTCCGAAGCATTATCGTTTTCCATTACTCTTCTTTCCAGCCGTTTTTTGGTTATTTCATCGGGACAGACGCAATACAGAATATAAAAACGGATACCCAATCCTTTTGCAAGTTCCATGGCTCTTTGACGTTCTTCGTGTTTCTTGAAAGAGCCATCAATAATGACGGCCTTTCCCCGTTTTAATTTCTCTTGAGCCATATCAAAAACCTTCTGGTAAATCATACGGGAAATCTCTGCGGAATAAATGCCCTGGCCGAAATCTTCATATCGCCGTTCGGCGCTTTTAATCTCAAATGTTTCTTTTCGAAGGACATCCGTACAGATTAGTTCCGCGCCAAGGCGTTCCGCAATGATTTTCGCCTGATTGCTTTTACCTGATCCCATCAGGCCGGTCGTCAGAATCAGTACGGGCTTATCCAGTCGGGTGGCGTAGGCATAGGCAAGATCAAAATACCGTTTGGCAGTTTTCATAATTTCCAGACGCTCATTATGAGAAATTTCCCTTTGAGAGAGACGGAAGCTTGTCACTTTGCCCCGGACGTATGCGTAATAACACCGGTAAAAGTTAAGCAGGGTAAGCATGTCGGTATCACCGGAGTATCTGATATAAGACTGTACGAAGTTTTCGGCATGCAAGGGATAACCGTTGAAATCAATGTCCATTGTCAGAAAGGCAACATCTTGCGCCACATCGCCTAAGCGGAAACGTTCGTTGAATTCAATGCAGTCGAAAATGGTTATTTCACTATTGATGCAAATGTGGTCGAGATGCAAATCGCCATGGCAATCCCTGATTTTATGATCAGCAACCCTTTTTTCAAAAAGCGTTTCTTTCTCAGCCAGAAATTTATTTACGTATTCTTGAATGAATTTGTACTGGTATTCGGGAATTGTGACATTGATATATTTTAATACTTCCGCGAAATTTTCTTCATGATTGTGCCGGATGTTTGTAATCTTTCCCATTTCGTCAATATGGCTGCCGGTTCGGGCCTCCTGATGAAAGGATGCAATTTTTCCGGCCACCTTATCGATTATGTTTTCATCCGCCAGCCCTCGGAAAAGTAGTGTTTTAAGCATTCTGTCTGCCGGAAGTTTCTTCATCCGCACGGCATAGTCGATTATTTTGATTTCCTCGCCAAGAGTAAGATTCCCCTGTGCATCTTCCGATATGGCTACAACATCCAGATATGTATCAGAAGCCAGTCGTTTGTTTAATCTCAGTTCCTCTTCACAGTAGAATTTTCTTTTCTTCAGCGTGGTGAAATCAAGAAAATCAAATTGGAGATGTTTTTTGACTTTGTAAACAAAATTTCCGGCAATGAAAACGTAGGAAATGTGCGTCTGGATAAATTCGACTTCCGCCGGATGATGAGGGTAGAAATCAGTCTTTTTCATGGCGTCAATTAATCGGAGATGTGTCATAAAAAAGTCCTCGCTTTTTATCCTGCAAAAACATTTTTATTAATTATATCATATCCGCATGATGTTTTGCTTACTTAGTTAGCGACGCATTTTGAAATTTAAACCTGGTATATAGGAAGTTATTGGGACTATTAAAGGTTAACGGCAAATTTATGAAACAGTAATAAATACCGTTACCGAAAACAGGCAGTTTATATGTAATATGTGAAGGCGGAAAGGGTTATTTATGCTCTAACCATTGAGCCAATAGTTTCGTTTCCTTTTCTTTCCATTGCGGAGAAAAACGGATATGCAAAAAAGATTCGTAAATACTGTCTATTGTTTTAACGGCGTTTTCAATCAGGTAAATCCGCTCCAGAAGGCTTCCGGAAGGGTCTTCCGGAGTGTCCTGCCAATCCTGCACAGGCAATTTTAAAGACTGGAAATGGAAAGAGTCGGCTTTCAGTGTCAGTTCCCACTCGTTCTGGTCATGCATCAGTTTAATTCCCGCTTCTTTGACTTTTTTACCCTGACGTATGGCCTCTTTTCCTTCTTTTAGCTCGGCGTGAATTCCATGGCAGACAACACCCTGCGAGAATTCGCCCTCTCCGGCTTCCAGTACAATTCTTTTTAAGAAATGGAGTTCAATTTCATCAGCTTTGGATATTTTTATTCTGCCGTTTCGTTCCTCCGATTTAAACCAAAGCCAGGTCATGAATTCGCGGCCGATTAAAGAGGCAGATTCCAGGGATTCGGGATCCTTGGTTATCAGATTATCTTCCTGCGGCGAAAAGCGCTTAAGGGTCAGCGAAAAAGATTTTTTGAACAAATCAATAAAATCGTCGGCGACATTATCGGAAAGTGAGGAAAAATAAACGATGTTTTTTCCCACAGCCCAGCAGACATCATAAAAAGACGGTATGGAATCCAGTTTTGCCAGCATTTCCAGCTTTACTTTGTCTTTAAGGCCTTCGGCTAATTGTTTGTTTATTCTATTTTTGCCGCTCTCGGCAAGAAAACGCTTTTCTTCTTCCATCAGTTTTATCTTCAGTAATTTGGCAGGTATCAGCTTGCGGTCAACGCGCAGGGAAAAAATCAGATAGTCGCCAAGAGCGTAATTGGCGTTCTTAAAATCGGTATCCAGTATATCAGTCAGGGAAACCCAACCCAAATTTTTTTCTTCGGTTGACTTTACCGAGACTTTGAATGAATTGGACTTAATCCGGCTATTAATGAAATTATGAAAAGCCTGCGGTAACTGACCGTCCACATGAAAACGCGAAAAAGTAAAACTGCCTTTTAGTAAACCCATAACAAACACCTCGACGGGCTGCACCGTATATTATTCAATCCGGATATGTCAAGGATTTAAACTTGATGGTCGTTTTGGGGAAATTAACAATTTTGGCGTATTCAAAAATATTAATAATACGGATGGAAAACGTTGCTAAGCTATTCGTACTGTTCAAGATACTTGTGCAGAGCATTTTTCAGCCAGCCAAAAGATTCCTGTTTGGTAACAATGAACAGGTAACCGCTGACATTTTTTTCATTGAACTCAAACACAGTCTTTAAAACGATAGCCAGATTGTCGGGATCAAACAAATTGTCCACAAAACCGCGGTTGCTCTTTTCAACAACAACACGGGGGGGAGAATAAGTGGAAACATCCCCCAAAAGTTCAGAAATTTTTCCTATGCATGCTCCGATCAGGATATTCCCGACTTCCAGAAACGTTTCCTGCTCCATTTCGTGGGTAGGTTCCGATTCAAAAAATTTACTTCCGCCGTCAAACAGAGAAATCATTCTCTTTCCCGTTCCGGAGGGGAAAAATAAATAAGCGCTGCCCCTGAATTTTCCGAAGAAACCCTGTTCTACAACAGATACTTTATCGAAGCCGACGAGTTCTTTGTTAATGTAAGCCGGTAGTTCAGAAGCCGGCATCAATTCTATTTGAGGGACGCTCAAGATAACAAAAATATCAATATACTCGGCGAGATCTGATGCTGCACGGCCAAAAGCAATATTCATTATTTCCTGCAGAAGATCGGTTTCCGCAGTTGTAATCATATCTTGGGGATTATCATTTTTCGACATAATTTATCCACGCTCGACAAGAGCATCGTTTGCTTCTTTGATTGCCGCAGCTATCGATTCCTTTGCCGGCGGCTTTTTTACTACCGAAAAAGCACCCAAATCATGTGCTTTGGCGATGGCCTTGATTTGCACATCTGCGGTAAGAATTATAACAATTGCTTTTTGATCAAACTTTAAAATTTCTTCCAACGCTTGAAAACCATTCATAACCGGCATGGTAAGATCCATGAAAGTAAGATCTGGTCTTACTTCCTTATATTTCTCCACGCCGATTTGACCATCCGCAGCGTCGTACAATTCATATCCCATATCTTTAGGAATACAACTTTTAATGATCTTTATAGATATGGGAGAATCGTCAACTATTAATATCTTTTTGATCATAATAACATCTCCTTGCGAGAAACCTTATCATATAATAGTTTGTCGGAAAAGAACAATTTTTATAATATTTTATTTTCCTGAAAAAAAACAATTTCATTGGTCTTGAATAAAGAAATACATGATGCCGATTATGAATCTTTATTATTACAGGCTTAAGCTGAATGACTTATATCATAATAATATTGACAAATATCATAAAAAAATTTAATATTTACATGATAAAGTGGCTTTTTAGTCTGGGAAATATCCTCTTCATGTGTTACGTATTTTAACCTTTAACTTTTGACTGAATTAAAAATTTTAATAAAAATGAACCTAAATCACTTAGTAATATCTTTAATCGAACTCAATCCTGAAAATATCCCGGAATTAAATGAATTTAAACAAAATCTGTATGCTTTCAGAGAACAAGCCTCGGGACATCTGAAAGATGTTTTGGATCAGGCCTATTCTGAGGTCGAAGCCTGGTCTAATCAGAACGTGGAATCACGCCGGATGGGAATAACGCATCTGGGAGAGTTATTTGAACAAATTATGGAACTTGGCGAGAGCGATACATCTGATACAAAACAAAAACCATCTCCTGCTGCTAAAAAGAAAAAGGGAGCCCAGACATTTACTTTGTCCAATGAATTTGACGCGGATCTGATAAATGAATTTATTATAGAGAATATGGAATGCGCTAACATGTCCGAGTCCGCCATATTGGAATGGGAAAAGAATCCGGGGAAACCGGAACTTCTAAACACCATCTTCAGAGGTTTCCATACGATTAAAGGAACATCTTCCTTCATTAATCTGGACTGCGTTAAGGATCTTGCCCACCAGGTGGAATCCATGTTGGCGCGGGTCAGGGACGGTCAGGACAGTTTTACCACCAGCCATGCCGATCTGGCTCTTAAATCACTGGATATGATCAAAAACATTCTGGAAAGTATGAAGGCATTCGGACCGGGCGTGCAAATAGAATTGCCTGAAGGGCATGAAGAATTGTTAGGAACTTTAAAGAACTTTATTCACGGTATACGGGAACCTCTGGCAACGCCGAAACTGCCGGAACTCCAGAAAACTCATAAACCACCTGAATCCCAGGAACCGCAAATTATTTATAAAAAAACGGAGCCGGTGGTAAAAGAACAATTAAAGGGAAATATTGCCGTTAAGGACAAAGAAATTTCGGAAGATAAACCTGCTGCCGTCAGCAATGCTCCTGAGCGGGTAGCCGAAGCAACCGTTCGGGTTAAAGTAGACCGTCTGGACAAATTACTGGATACCGTGGGTGAACTGGTTATTGCCCAGACCATGGTAGGACAGGACGAATTGATTATTAGCGGAAGAAATCACGAATTGAATAAAAAAATATCCCAGGCCGGAAAAATAGTGCGTGAGCTGCATGATTTAAGCATGTTCCTGCGAATGGTACCCCTAAAGGGCACATTTCAGAAAATGGCCAGACTGGCCCGCGACCTTGCTCTGAAGAACGGTAAGTCAGTCAAATTTATTACTGAAGGTGAAGATATCGAGATTGACCGCAACATGGTTGATATGGTGGCAGATCCTTTAATCCATTTAATCCGAAACGCGGTGGATCACGGTATTGAACATCCCAAGGAACGCCGCCTGAATGGAAAACCGGAAGAAGGCCGCATTTATTTAACGGCAAGTCATGCTGAGAGCAGCATTATGTTGACTGTCTGGGATGATGGAAGAGGGATGAATCGCCAGAAGCTGGTGGATAAAGCGATAGAGCGGGGTTTGATAGATACTGCTGAAAGGATGACGGATAAGGAAGTCTGGCAAATGGTTTTCCTCCCCGGATTCTCCACCGCCGAGAAGGTGACTGAGATTTCAGGCCGGGGAGTGGGAATGGATGTCGTGCGTCAGGCGGTAGATGCCCTGCGAGGTCGTATAGAAGTTCAAAACACGGAAGGTCAGGGTTGTGCATTCATTATGAGAATGCCTTTAACCATGGCTATTACGGACGGAATGATAGTCAAAATCGGATCTCAAAGATACGTATTGCCGACTGCCAATATTCAAAAAGCGGTAAGACCTGTGGAATCCGATATACATACAGTTAATCAACGAGCGGAAATGCTGATGTTTATGGATGAACTGGTTCCGGTTATCCGATTGCACCGCCTGTTTGAGATACAGGACGCTGGGACCAAACTTACATCCGGTTTGCTGGTGGTCATAGGAGAAGGGCAGCAGCGATGTGCTCTTTTTGTAGATGATCTTTTAAGTCAGACACAGGTTGTGACCAAGCTATTAGGCAAGGGATTCAACAATATACCGGGAGTTGCCGGCGGGGCCATCATGGGAGACGGCACAGTGGGCTTGATACTGGATGCCTCCGGTATTGTGAGTATAGCCAGACAACAAGTCAATATAGTGACATAACAAGCCGTCTTTAGAGGAGAAAAACATGAGCAACGCATCTTCAGTCAAGGAAAATCCGTCCGCAAAAGCCGATTCCCGTGCGGGTAAATATTTGACCTTTTTTCTGGGCAGCGAGGAATATGGCGTGGAGATACTCAAGGTTCAGGAGATTATCGGTCGGATGCCGATTACGCCGGTTCCGCTGACGTCCAAATATATAAGAGGGGTTATCAACCTGCGGGGAAAGATTCATCCGATTATGGATCTCAAGATCAAGTTCAGCATGGACGAGACCCAAATAACCGACGAGACCTGCATCATCGTAATCAAGACGACGAGTATGATGATGGGTATTCTGGTGGACAAGGTTTCGGAGGTTGTGAACATAGGGCCGGGAGAAATCGAGGATACTCCTTCATTCGGGGGGGATGTGAATCCGGAATATCTATTGGGAGTTGGCAAGACGGGAGGCCGTGTCCGTCTGCTTCTGGACATTGAGAAAGTGATAACCGCCTCCGATTTTATCCATATGAAAAAAGTTGCCGGCGAAGAGAGTAAAGAGGCGGCATCCTAATCTTAAAGAAACCATAGCCCGGAAAAAAAGAATATAAGTATTCTGAAGAAAAAAATAACAACAAGTAAGTTGGGGAGATGAATATGTTTAACAATGTCAAAGTTGGTTACAAACTGATTGGCGGCATTTTGCTGGTTACTTTAATCGCGACGGCTATTATCCTGTATGGTGTTAAAGTCAGACATGATTTATTGATGGGTATGGATGCCGTCCACAAGAAGTATGAAACAGACATCCGGGATATTGGTAATGTGAAAGCCAGTCTCGAAAAGATGAGGGGGGATATCTACCGGTATATTGACGTTCCGGCCGACAGGCAGAAAATGGGCCAGAGCATTGATGAAATTATACGCGCAGCGACCGCTACAATGCAGGCTTATAAAAATAGAAGTGTTGATGCTGAAGAGAAAAAAATAATCTCTGAATTTGAAACCGCCTGGTCGGAAATGCAACGCGGCTATAAGGAAGTAATGAAAGCGGCGGACGCAGGAAATAAAGATGAAATTAACTCTCTGCTGTCGGCTGATAACTATGTGTTTGCAGCCCGCGTGAAGACATTTGCTGCCATCGATAATCTAGGTAATTACATTACTCAAAAAAACGAAACAGCTATAACAAAAACAATTAAGGAAACCGGAGGGGTTTCGGCAGCAATGTTGTTATTATCAATGGTGGGGATTGTTATAATAATAATTCTGGTAATATTAACAACCATAGACATTACCCGACCATTGAAACAGGGCGTATTGATGATGGAGGAGATGAAGAAGGGTCATCTTTCC
>CAYMWM010000103.1:0-11494 GCA_964394185.1 uncultured Smithella sp. | reverse complement strand
GTGAGCGGCCGACCGGCGCGCTCTTCAGCGCGTCGATACTCCACGCTGGCCTCTTGCTGCATGGACCGGAACTGAAATTAGGGTTTTGCATAATCATTATCCTTAAATTAAATTTTTAAAACCTGATTATTCATATCAGTATTGAAATTTTTACTCAAGAAGATTTAGCTTGTTATTGCCGCATGAAATCTTGTTTTATAAACAATTGTTACAGGTAACATTCTGGATTAAAAAAGAAAACTACTCAAGTTTTACTGGCGGACAAATCATGATAATTCCGATTCATATTTTATGTAGATTTGCCGTTCATACATCATTGATGATTTCCTGTTTTTTCATTTCTGCTTTTATTTCTTGGCCGGGGTCTTTTATTTATTTTCTTTTGCACGAAAGCTTTTTCCGTATCTGCGCCGGTGGTCAACACAGGCGGTGCGTGCAAAGATTGCTGATAATAATCATCCAGCAGCATGGTAATTAAGGTAAGTTCATCTTCCGATTGCGACAGACTGCGTGCCAGCGGTAGAAAACGCTGCATGCGTTCAATCTGAAGATTGTCGCGTGTGCGAAGTTGGGCTTCCAGCAGCGCCGTTATCCTTTCCGCCACAACCCGTTCCAGTTCTTCGTCATCAGGCAGAGGCCGTTCCTCCATATTAATATTGTAATAGCGCGCGATGCTTTGGAGCTTGAATTTTTCCATCTCTGCGACTAGAGAAATCGCCACGCCGCTTGAGCCCATGCGTCCGGTGCGTCCGGCCCGGTGAATATAGGCTTCCGGATCTTCCGGGGGTTCATACTGGATAACATGGGACAAGTCGGGAATATCAATCCCGCGCGCGGCAACATCGGTTGCCACTAAAAAACGCAGGGCGCCGCGCCGCACGCGAGACATCACTTTTTCCCGCATGCTCTGGGCGAGGTCGGAACTCAGTTCATCGGCGTCGTAACCGAAACGTTTGAGCACGACGGAAAGGTAATGCACGTTGTCCTTCGTGTTGCAAAAAATTATGGCCGAAGACGGATTTTCAATTTCGATAATGCGGATAAGCGATCTTTCTTTGCGCATGCCCGGCACGACATAATAGATATGTTCGATTTCGGCGATGTGCACCTGATTTCCGCTCAGGCTCAATAATTTGGATTTGTGCAGAAATTGATCGGATAAACGGATGACTTGCGGCGGAAAAGTCGCAGAAAACATGCTGCTTAGAATTTTGCCCGCAGGGATGTATTTGCGGATTTTCACCATATCGGGATAAAAGCCCATAGATAACATGCGGTCTGCTTCATCGAAAATCAGAATTTTCAGGTGCTCAAGGGATAGCGTATTTTTCAGCAGGTGATCCAGTATGCGTCCCGGCGTGCCGACTACAATTTGTGCGCCGCCGCGAAATGCCTCCAGCTGAGCATTGTAGCCTACTCCTCCATAAACGACGGCTATTCTTATATTTGATCCCTGCGTCAGCATTTCTGCTTCTTTCGACACCTGAAGAGCCAGCTCGCGGGTGGGAACAAGGACGAGGGCCTGAGCAATATTCTTCTGCGCATCAATTTTTTCTATAATCGGCAGGATGTAAGCGCCCGTTTTGCCGCTGCCCGTGCGGGACTGAACCATCATGTCGTGGCCTGCCAGAAAATAAGGAATGGATTTGGCCTGTACGGGTGTTAAAGTTTCCCAACCGGCTCGTTTACAGGCGTCGAACATTTCGGGTGAGAGTTGTGCTATGGAAATTTCCGGCAGTACATCACCCGGTTCAATAGCCCTTGAGTCTCTCTCCGTGATTTCTTCCATTAAGCGCAAATCCTTTAAATAAAAATAAGATAATTACTTGAACTACTTATTTTAGTATCATTTAATAATCAAGGGGAAATTTAATATTGTAAAAAGGTTAAAAGGACGCTCATTTTTCCCATGCACTTTTTTGTCATTAATGAGCGAAGATTGCGGGAATGGTTTTAACCCGTTCCCTGCATCTTATGTGTTTTCCGCCTGCGAAGGCGTCACCAGAGTGACGGAGCCGGGAAGCTTTTTTATGGAACTCGGATCAGGGGTCACCCATTACCCCCATTATTAAAGGTAAAAGAAGAATTACTGCGGACATTGCTTTGAGACTTGCCAAATATTATGGAAACAGCCCGCAATTCTGGCTTGGTCTGCAAAATGATTATGACGTGGAAGAAGAAACAAATATTCTAAGGGCTGAATTGAAAAAATTCATTCCTGCAATGAATTAACCGGTCATGAGGGAAAACATGCGGCTGTGGTATAAAATATTACTGAGAATACAATCCACATATTGATAGAGCACCACAGGCCCATCACATCATGATTTCCCGTCAGGGCAACCTGGAACAGAAAAAGAAACTGGCCAAAGCAATTACGGGAATTAAAGATTGACATAGTATTAGGCGATAAACAAAATAAATAGAACCCTCCACTGTGTTGGCAAAATATTCTTGACACACCAGAGTGCTTTTCTTATACTTCACAAAAAAAGGAGAATATTTTTTCATCAAATTAATTCAATTCAATTGTTCGCTCAAGGAGAAAATATGCCCTCTGAAAGACGCATGATTGTGAAAGGCACCGGTCCCTTGGCGCTCGATAGTTTCGTGAAGACCCGCTTCCCGAACAGGTACGCCGAATGGAAAGCAGCGCTTCCGCCAGAATCCGCAAAATACTACAAAGTGGTTTTAGCATTCCAGGAATTCCCCCTGTACGATGGCCTGATAAGGCCGACAGAGGTGCTTTGCGATCTTTTCTTCGGCGGCAACGAACGGGGTGCATTCGAATCTGGGAAATTCAGCGCCTCCTTTGCGTTGAAGGGTTTCTACAAGATTCTTTTCAAATTCGGTTCCCCGCAGTTTATCATCGATCGGGCTGCACGTGTCTTCAGCAGTTATTACCCTGAAGGTGAGCTTCGTGTCGCGGAATCATCGCCCGGCCGCTGCGTTCTGCAAATTGTCAGGTTTCCTGAGCCGTACCGTCTGCTCGAAGTGAACATCGGCGGATGGGTCGAGGGCGCTCTTGAAGTACTAGGCAAGGAGGGATCCGTCAAGCTGATCCGTTCCATGTCCATGGGTGAGCCCCTGACTGAATACGTTGCGCAGTGGAAATAAGTCGGATTCGCGGTTACCCATTAAAAGGCCTGTTGCCCAGATCACAGCAGGCGAGATAATTTTCTACGGTTCCGTACTTGGTATCTGCAACCACCGTTTCTGCTGTTGTCTCGGTATTCTCCTGATGCATCCCTAAAAGTGTGGTAAGAAGATGGGCTTCGTTGACTTCACCCGGTGTTACCTCGGTAGCCGTGATGATTTCTGCTTTGGCATCGACACTTCTGTGTGTTTTATACTGGAGCTTCGGCTTCCCCGTTCCCTGGCTGGTTACGGAGGCGTCCGGATCGCTGGTGGAGATATGGTTGCGATTAGCCGTTCCTGCTTTCGGCTCATGATCTTCTTCGGGATTTTCTTTCTCTTCCAAGCGCGATTCGAGTTCGTTAAATCCCCGGACCAGATGGATTTTTAATGCCTCTTTATTTACATGGATCACAGAGTTGTTGGAGGCGTCGGCCTGCACAAGGCTGGAGTCCATAAAAAGCTTGGAACCATCCACCAGCCCCGCTTCCACGCATTGCCATACAATACGCTCAAAGAAGCGCTGGAAGGCTTCCACGCCCCAACGGTTGCGTGCCTTGCTCAATACACTATGGTTCGGAATCTCACTGTCAAGGTCATAATCCAAAAACCACAGCCAGTCCAGGCGCATGGGCAATGTATGCATCAACTCCCGCTCGGAACGAACATTGTATAAAATCAAAAGGAGCATCATCTTGAGTATCAAAGGCGGCGGTACCGAAACATTCCCTCTCCCTCCGTAGCAGTCTTTGACCTCCCGATAGATAAATTCAAAATCAATGTGTTTTCGAATCTTCCGCAATACGGAAGTAGCAGGAATCCGCTCATCGAGATTAATGGAATGATAAAAGAGTTTCGGCTGATTATCTGATTGGTAGCCCATCATGGTAGTTTCTCTCCATGATTATGTTGCTATTTTTATATCCCCTCTTTATAATCTTGCAAAACCTATTTGGTCAACAGCCCGTAAAGATGACCCCATTATCCGCTCTCGGTCACGAAGGATATCTAAAGGAATAACAAATTGAAGATCTTATTAAAAAATAAGGAATTTTTATTTAGAGGAAGTAACAGGATCTGCTTTGTTCATCCGGACGATCATAACAAAATATTGAAAGTGGTCATTCCGGAAAAAAAACCTGAGGCAAGACGGAGAGCAGCACCGCTGTATAAAAAAATTCGACCTCTCGGTGCTTTTGATATCAATTTGAAAGAATTAAACGCATTTAAGAATTTGGGTAAAAAGGGTGATGAGGTGTGGAAACATTTCCCAAAATGTTTTGGAATCGTAGAAACAGATTTAGGCGATGCTTTGTGTCAGGAGCTCATCAGAGAATGGGACGGTACTATTTCTAAAACCGTCGAATATTATCTGAATGAAAAAAGCATGACTGGAGAGATGAAAAGAGCCGTTGATGAGTTCTTATTATTCTTGTTAAATCAAATGATCATTGTACGCGACTTGACTGCGGAAAATCTTATCATAAGAAAAAATAAGGACGGGTTTTGTGTTTTTATGATTGACGGAATCGGTAATGCCGATTTTCTTCCAATAGCAGAAATCAGCAAGACCTGGGCAAAATATAAAATTAAGAGAAAAATAATAAATTTAAGATATGAATGATAATCTCATGATGGAAAAAACGACGACGAGAAAACGTTATATACCATTGAAATTCATTTTCCGTCATCATGCTTATTCGTGCATTTGAACATAAACCAATTGATCATTAATCTTAAACTGTGATGCCCATGTGGCAACGCATAATTTTCTATGTAAAAAATATTTTTTGGTACTTATTGTTTTACATCATCCGCTTTTTATTCTTAATCTATCACTTCAAAATATCATTTAATTTAACGATGCAAGAGTGGTTGGGCATGTTTTTTTATGGTGGCCGCATGGAAATTTAATGGCCGCTTATCTGATGATTTATCCTATTTTGGGAATGCGAGCTGGTATTCTTTATCAAAGATCATGGCACAAATGGTTAATCCATTTCTATACGGCTTTATTGCTTTTTGCGCTTTCTATTATTACGTTTGCCGATATGGAGCTATACCGACACTGAGGCTTCTGCACGGATGCGAATCCGTTGTTTTATTTATCCACCCCTCGAGAGGCTTTGGCATCAGCATCTGTTGGTCAGATTGCGCATATGTTTTTGGCGGCTCTCGTTTTGGTATCCGATTTCTTTTTCGTCTTTAAAAAGTTTGTGGTCGTTGATTTTTTACATAACGAAATTCACAGAGGACACTACCTTAGTATTTTGTTGATGGCCGTTTCGATTTGGCACTCATGAATGTAGGAATGGTCTATTTTTCTAAAAAATAACTTTGCCAACAATGCAGCCGTCAATGTTTTCTGGAATATAGGCCATTCGTTTTTGAATCTTTCGCACCAGAACGATACCATCTGCTACATGCAACCCCAGCAGGCACAGCAATTCTTTGACCAATTTTATCCGAAGACCGATTCGTCTGAAAAAGTATTGAAAATCCCCCAGCCCAATGTTGTTATTGTGCTCGAAAGTTTTACATCAGAAGCGATGGGGGTTTGTGGTGGTGAAAAAAATATCACGATCAATTTTAATATGTTAGCCGAAGAAAGCATTCTTTTTTTTACGAATTTTTATATAAATGGTCACCGTTCGGATATAAGTATGGTTTGCATATTCAGCAGCTATCCTGCGCAGCTACGTTCCTCAATAGTAAAAAATATTCTGGGGAAATGTGCCATTTGCCGATTTTATTTACGGATTTTAAGCGTATGGGCTACCAAACCGGATTTTATTATGGTGGCGGCCTGAACTTTGCTAATCTGAATTCCTATTTTATGAACGCGGGCATAGAAAAGATTGTGATAAAAAAAGTTTTTCCCGGGAAAATTGTTAATTTAAAATGGGGTGTTAACGATGTTTATGTCTTTACCCGTTTATCTGAAGGTTTGGATTTTTCTACGCTCTTTTTTCGTTGAGCAGCTATGAGCCTTTCAACGTCCCACAGGATGAGGTTCTTAAAGGATTTTCAAAAGAGCAGAAATTCCGTAACAGCCTTTATTATACCGACCATGGTTTGGGGCAATTTGTGGAGATGGCAAAAAAAGCAAATAGTGGGACAATACTTTAATTGTAATCTTAGCCGACCACGGGGTTCTTTATCTGAGCAATCTGGCAAACCATGATCCCGATAAATTTAAAATTCCCATGTTTTGGCTTGAAGGTGCGTTAGCCCAAACAGGAATGAAAATTGATAAAATCGCCTCACAAACCGATTTTGCGACAATTCTCTTGAAACAAACACAACAGAAGATCGCCACCTATTAAAGTCGGCAAAGATATTTTTGCGAAAAATTCGGGTTCCTTTGCTTCTTATGTTTTCGACAACGGTTTCGGTTTTGTCAGCGATACGACGAAAACTGCTTTCGACAATAATCACAATACCTTTTTGCTCGGGAGCCCGGAGTCAAAACAAGGACAGATTGGGAAGGCCTATTTACAGCATCTTATGGAAGATTTTGGACGAAAAATGTAGTATTTTTGATGAACTATCCAAACCCAATAAATCGGGATTGGGAACAATCCATCGTAGCGGAGGGTCGAGATATCCAAGTGTCAAAAACGGAGTGTACCGAGACTTGCAGATCGAATCCCGACCTTGTCGGGAAGCATGGATATAATACACCACCCCTTGGGGCGGAATTAGAGTCAAGTTCCGATAGTAATCGGAATTACCCTGGGGGTCGTACCTGTGATTTCCCACAATATGAAATGTATCTTCCGATAGACAAAGAAGGAAATCCTTGTAAAATGATAATCTTGGATGGCAAAATATAGATTTGGATTTAACTGTCATAATTCCCGTTTACAATTAAGAACATAACCTGGGACGGGCTTACCGGCAAGTGAGTAAGTTTATCAAATTAGTGTCAAGTAAGTTTAGCACATTCAATCATGATCAATGATTGCCCGAAATTCCCGCAGCATTTTCGGCATGGAAAATTGTTCTTCAATTCGTTTGCGCCCCATTTCGCCATAGAGATATCGCATGCGTTCATCATGAATCAATGCCGTCACAGCCTGTGTCAAAGCGTCGACATTACCTGCTTCGACAAGCAAGCCGGTTTCACTGGAAACTACCATCTCGGATAGGCTGCTGACATGAAATGCAACGATAGGTTTGCGTGCGGTCATCGCCTCTAAAACAGTGTTGGACGAACCTTCATGCTGCGATGGAAATACAAAGATATCAATATCCGCAAAAAATTGAGGCATCCGATCGACAAAACCGAGAAATTCAATCACATCCGTCACCTCTGCAGCAGCAGCGGCTTTTTGCAATTCTGTTTCCTTTTCACCCGCTCCGGCAATCAGTAGACGGAAGCATTCACCTTGCGTCTTCAAACGTCGCGCAAGTTCAATCAAATGAGACTGGCCTTTCTGTTCGACGAACCGTCCGGCGTTGCCGATAACACATTCTTTCTTATCTCGGGAAGCATTAATCACTGCTTGGCGGTCAAACGCCTCCACGTCAATCCCGTTGTATAACAAAGTGATGCGTTCGTGTGGAAGGAGTGACGGATTTTTTTGAAGAATTGTACTCCGGATTTCTTTGGAGTTGGCGATGACACGGGTAATGACGTGTCGAAACAGCAAACGATTAAGCCAACTGTTTTTAACCGGCACCGCCGAGCCACGCCGATAAATAATCTGCCTCACTCCGGCCAGTTTTGCAGAAATTCCAGCCAATTTGAGATCGGAAGGTAAATTGATAATCACGACATCAATACGATTGACTTTGAACATCCGGAAGGCAGCCAGCATTTTGAAGGGATTCAGAAAACTCAGATTCGAAACGGCGATTTGATGGAGCACAATCCCGTCATCTCCTTTCAATTTTTCTAAAAGTTTGCTTCGTTTGTTCGTGACGACCAGTACCCGATCCCCAGTGTCGCGGCAATGACGGGCAACAGTTAAATGCCACTTCTCTGCACCACCCCATTCTTTGTAAGTATTAAAAAAACATATGTTTTTCATATCAAACTCTAGAGTTGATAGATTGGTCTAAAACATTTACAACCTGTTCATGAATTTCTTCTATGGCGATCTGTTCAAGGCAGCGTACCGTAGGAAACTTACAAATATTTTTAACACACGGGCTGCATGGCAGATGCTTATTGATGATGAAAGCATTCTGCCGATTAAACGGAGTGGTTTCCGTCAAATTTCCCGCGCCGAAGAAAGTGAGAACGGGAGTGCCCACGGCATTCGCAAGATGCATGGGACCCGAGTCGTTCGAAATAACCAAATCGGCGTCACGCAATAACAACGCGAGTTCCCGTAACGAAGTCTTACCTGTGAAATCTTGTATACGATCCGGCGAACCGATTCCCTGTATGACCGTATACACTCGTTCACGTTCAGCGATTGTACCGATAAAAATAAGCGTCACCGGTCGCTGTTTGTCTGCGAGAATCTTTTGACCTAAGGTGATCCATTTTTCGAGCGGCAGCCGCCGTGACTGTGCTTCTGAATTAACATTCAAAACAATCTGCCGTGTACCCGGCGCAAGTGGAAGCACTCGTGCACGCTGCTCACCTTGTGAGAAATGTATTCGTATCGTTTTTTCGATGTTTGGTAGGGCAAGATGCGGTAGCGAAAGATGTTTCAACAAACGGCAATATGCCTCAACACGGTGCATTCCAGGAACGATGCTTGGTGAATGGGTCAGCAATAAAGAACGTCCGTCTCCTGCATAGCCGATTCTAGCACGGCATCCCGTGCCAAGTCCCATCAAGCTTGACGAAAACGAAGGAGCAAGCGTGATGAAGACGTCAAACGCCGTTTCCCTGCGAAGTGCTCGGCCATATTGAAACAGCCGTCGTAATCCTTTTGTTCTGGCCTTTGAAAACGAATGAATCGTGGAGATGGCCGGATGGTTAAGAAAAATATCACGAATAGAATCTTTGGCGATAATATCCACCCGGGAATCGGGGAGTGAAAGATGAAGCGCGTCAAAAAAAGGGAGACTCATAACGGAATCTCCCACCCAATTCGGTACTCGCACGAGAATATTTATAGGCGTCACGGCGTTATTTCGTATGAAAGGCATTGGCAAGAACGTCCTTTTAATGGGCTGAAGTATAGGAAACAGGGGGCAATGTCAATGAAATTTTGTGACAAGAAACACCTGTTGCCAGTCGAGGAATGGCTTGCACATTTTTTTGTGGGTCATGGTGCTCCTTTTGTTGTGCAACACACGTTGGAGCTCAGGAATCTGTGACAATATTCCCTTGATTTGTAAGCCCCCGCCTTTTATACTGCCTCACGCAAAAGCACATGTTTTTTTACCTATGAAATTACCACCGAATGTTAATGGGGAACATGATTTAACAGAATTCGAAAAATGAGATTATCGATATTTCATTAAATATATTGATCAGTTTAAAATGCGAATACTGAAAACCCTTGTAAAAATGGATAGAAGTTATTCTCGAAAATTAATGATTTGTTGGTTTGAACACATAAATATTGAAAGAACATTGATATTATATTAACATTTACAAAATGAATATTGACACAATAAAAACACTTGACAAAGAAATCTTTCTTTTTCTGAATGGTTTAAACAGCCCCCTCTTTGATGGAATTATGTTTACTATCAGTCAGAAAATCGTATGGGTTCCCTTCATTATTTCTGTCGTTTATGTTTTAATCAAGTTTGCAAAGCGTAACGCTGTGTGGCTCATACTAGCATTGATTTTATGTATTGTATTGGCCGATCAGATTGCATCGGGTATTATTAAAGACACCGTACAAAGATTACGTCCATCAAGGGATCCTTCGCTCAGCTCGCTGGTTCATATTGTGAACGGATATACCGGTGGAAAATACGGTTTCGTTTCTTCACATGCGGCTAATACTTTCAGTTTTGCATTATTAAGCTCTTTACTTTTACGGCAAGTATTTTATACGATTACTATATTTTTGTGGGCAACAATCATTTCATATTCCCGTATTTACATAGGAGTTCATTATCCAATGGATATTTTAGGTGGAATGTTTGTAGGAATACTTACCGCAATATTTGGCTACTGGCTTCTGAAAAGATTTAAACCTACTATCCTTGATAATCATCTTGAGAGTAATAGTGGCATAATAACAACATTCGTTTTCGTATTGACTGTCTTGGCAATCTCAATTTACAGCTCAGTTATTGCTACATAAATATTTAAATCATAAGTTATACGTTCAATGTTCTAATTTCTATGTTAAATGTTGAATCTTGAACTTTATTACAAATGATTCGCATTTACATATATATTGCCCATTAAAAAAACATCCCTAAACACTATGTTAGAGGTAAACGCATGGTTGAGGAGACAAAAAAGGAACAGCCCACTACCGAAAAACAGGATAAGCCGATTACACTGACAGAGAAAATAGTTATGGCAATTTGTTTTGTGATTGACATGTCCCTGGCAAATATGCTTTTCTGCCTCCACTTACCAAGGAGAAATAAGACTTGAAAAAGAGCAAAACAAGTTACTTTTGTCAGCACTGCGGTTACATGTCGCCCAAGTGGCTGGGGAAATGTCCGTCCTGCAACGGCTGGAACTGTTTTGCCGAAGAATTGATTGCCGAGTCCGAGTCCGGCAGCCGTGCGGAAATGAGCTTTAACGGCAAGCCTATGCCCATAGAAGATATTGCCGTCACGGAAGGCAAACGTACCATTACGGGTATTGCGGAAGTTGACAGGGTATTGGGAGGCGGCATTGTCGGAGGTTCGGCGATTTTAATCGGCGGAGAGCCGGGCATCGGCAAATCCACGCTCATGCTGCAAATGATGCACAATCTGGCCGAAAAGGGCTTGAAGGTTTTATATGTTTCGGGAGAGGAATCGGCCAGCCAGATTAAACTGCGCTCTGAGCGCATAGGGGCTGCGTCCAAAAACCTACTGGTTTTAGTCGAGGTGTCCCTGGAGAAAATTCTGGAGCAGATTAAAATCGTCTCGCCTGCCATTGTGGTTATTGATTCCATTCAGACGGTTTATTCAGCGGAACTCATGTCGGCTCCCGGCAGTGTGGGGCAGGTACGCGAGTCTTCTTCACGGCTGATTCTTTTTTCCAAAAAGTTCGACATTCCCGTTTTTTTGGTCGGTCATGTCACCAAAGACGGCTCCATCGCCGGACCCAAAGTACTGGAGCATATGGTGGATACGGTTCTTTATTTCGAGGGTGACAGTTCGCATACTTACCGCATTGTCAGGGGGATAAAAAACCGCTTCGGGCCGACCAACGAAATCGGCGTTTTTGAAATGCGGGACAAGGGCTTGATGGAAGTTCCCAACCCTTCGACCT
>CAYMWM010000102.1:0-11779 GCA_964394185.1 uncultured Smithella sp. | reverse complement strand
TAAATTTATGTCTACCGGATCTGATAGCTGATTTCTTTGACATAGCGATCTTTCTGGTTACTTTATACTAAATAGCGGACGATTATTTATAGTAAGAATTCTCATTCGACTGGATTATTTTATGTGACTGAAAAAATTATTGCTCTTTTAATGCCTCATCGATTACCTGATTGAGGACTTCTACCGACCATTGCTTTTTCCCCGTGTTTTTCGGCAAATGCTTCATGATCAATGAAATACGTTTCCCGTATGCAACGGCTTTCTGCAAATCGTTTGACCGATGCACCGTATCTGCTTTTTTAGACATTGCGTTCTTCAGTGCTGCGGGCAAATCTTTCAATTTTCCGACAATATCGCCTCGCACAAGACTGGTTAGCATGGAATTATCATAACCGCAAAAAGGTGCCCTTATATCATCTTTGAAAAGAACCAGCGGTTTACCAGATGCATAAGCAAGGGAAGCTTCCACAATCATTCCCTCATCGGGAACACGCCCGTTCAGGTTGCATACGACGGCATCGCATCGTTCAATCAGCTCATATATATCCAGAGAAAACATTGCATAATCAACGCGTCTGCGTATTGCTGCTATTGCCGATGAAAGCGGTGAATTCCCGAAACGCATCGCATAAGGTTCAATTCCATCTCGATGAGGCAGAAATGTTTGAAAGCCAGCTTTCTCCAACTCCTCTGCAATCGCACTCATCCCTCCGACTTCTTCTGCGCAGAAAAGCGGACCGGAGCAATAAACTCGTTTTTCATTCATATATAATGTCCAGAATCGATGTATTTTTTATATTATAGAATTTATTTTGTACAACACTGCTCACTTAAAATCAATTAACAATTATTGATGTTCCATCACTGGTGAAAATATTCCTTTCTTGCATTTTTGCGTCAACCTTGCTATCAAGATCAATCAACTGAAAATGGTTGAATTATGTAACCGGATTTTCGACTTGTAATCATCATTATGAATCATTATTTTATTTTTATTTTTATTTTTGTTCTGGCGGTAGCAATCATCGTCAGTGTTATTTATGCTATATGGCGCGGCCGCATAGACGAGCAAAGATTAATCAGCATTATCCACGGCTCTCCTATTCCCACTTTCGTTATATCCAGCGAACACAAGGTTATCTATTGGAACAGAGCAATACAAGCTTTGAGTAATATCAAACCCAGCGATATTCTGGGCACCGATCAGCAATGGCGTGCTTTCTATAAAAATAAGCGCCCCTGTCTGGCCGATCTTATTCTGGACGGCAAAAGCAGCCAGATTGCCGAGTTTTATTCAGGAAAATGGAGCAAGTCGAAACTGCTGGATGAAGCTTATGAGGTGACGCAGTTTTTTCCCGATATGGGCGAAAAGGGTAAATGGTTTCGCATCACTTCGGCGGGTCTGAGAGACTCCCGCAACAATTTATTCGGTGTCATGGAAACGATGGAGGATATCACTGAGCAAAAAACGGCTCAGGAGGAGCTTCTCCAGCGAACAAAATTGGAATCACTGGGAACTTTTGCTGATGGCGTAGCCAAGGATTTTGACAGTCTGCTTACCGCTATTTTACGCAATGTTTTTCTGGCCAAAATATCCGCGAGCGAAGAAGATAAAATTCTGGAAGACGGTCTAGCCATCGCGGAACGCGCCGGCTTGAAAGCCAAAGAACTGGCGCACAGTCTGATTACATTTGCTCAGGGTGGATATCCCGTCCGCAAGCTGGAAAATCTCAGCCCCATCCTGCGGGAGGCCGCTGAGAAAGTGTTTAAGGATTCCAACATCACATGTAACATCTTCATAGCTAAAGACCTGTGGCAATGTGATGTTGACGCCACTCAGATAAAACAAGTAGTGGAGAATGTTTTGATTAACGCAAGAGAAGCCATGCCCAAGGGTGGAATGGTAGAACTCATCGCTGAAAATACGGCCATTGGGACAATGATCAGATCTCTCGGTCAGGGCAATTATGTGCGAATTATCATCAAGGATCAAGGTACCGGAATTCCGAGGGAAAATCTATCCAAGATATTCGATCCGTATTTTACAACAAAAAAGACGAAAGAACACGTCGGTTTCGGCCTCGGACTGGCTATCAGCGATTCCATTATCAAAAACCACAATGGATTGATTTCCGTCGAATCGGTTGTCAATTCCGGAACCACATTTTCAATTTATCTTTCAGCAAAAACGACAAACGGCGCATAAAAAACCAATCCGTTTAATCGGATATCTTATTCTTAAGTTCACTTAACTTATTAAGAGCTTCCAGCGGCGACATGGATTGAATATCAATATTGCTCAGTTCCTGAATGATTTCCTTATTTTTATTTTCCAAAGCGTCCGTGTTTTCTTTCCTCGCAAAAAGATTCAACTGGGGACTGGCATTTTTCCCGCCGCGGGTTCCGCGGACAATGCGGGGCATACCAATTTCATCGAATTCACCCTTTTCCAGATTGCGGAGGATTTCCTTGGCGCGGGCAATGACTTCCGCAGGCACACCGGCGATACGCGCCACTTCAATCCCGTAACTGCGACTAGTTCCACCTTCCATAATCTTGCGCAGGAAAATTATCTTTTCCCCCCATTCCTTGACCGCGATATTGTAATTCTTCGCCCCGCTTTTCGTCACGGACAGATCCGTCAGCTGATGGTAATGCGTGGCAAACAGCGAGCGTACTCCCCCGCCCTGAAAATCATGGAGGTATTCAGCAACCGCCCAAGCGATGCTTAAACCGTCGAATGTGGAAGTGCCCCTCCCCACTTCGTCAATAATGACCAGTGAGCGCGACGTCGCGTTTTTCAGAATTTCCGCCGTCTCTGTCATCTCCACCATGAAAGTACTCTGTCCCCTGATTAAGCTGTCGGACGCGCCGATGCGGGTAAATATCTTATCCACAACACCGATTCTGGCCTTCGCTGCCGGCACGAAACTTCCCATTTGAGCCAGCAGGACAATCAACGCCACCTGCCTGATATAAGTGGATTTGCCCGCCATATTCGGACCGGTAATCACCAGCAGTTTATTGTTCTCAAGATCCATCAGGCAGTCGTTCGGCACGAAGCCTTCTTTGGTCAATGCGCTCTCCACAACAGGATGGCGTCCGTCCTGGATTTCAATGATGTCATCCTCACTGATTTCGGGACAGGTATAATGATATTTTTCGGCCACCTCTGCCAGAGCGCTCAAAGCATCAAGCTCAGCAATCAGGAATGAATTATTCTGGATGTCCAAAATATATTGATCAAGGCTGTCGCGCAGAGCAAAGAACAGTTCCTGCTCCCTTTCCCTGATTTTTTCTTCCGCGTTCAAAACGGTTTGCTCAAATTCCTTCAATTCCTGATTGATGTAACGCTCCGCGTTCACCAGCGTCTGTTTTCGTATATACGAGTCCGGAACCAGCGCAGCGTTGGCCTTGGTGACTTCAATATAGTAACCAAAAACATTATTGAAACCGATCTTCAGGGAGTTGATGCCCGTTTTTTTCCGTTCGTCGGCTTCCAGTGAGGCTATCCACTTTTTCCCGTCACGGCTGATGAAACGCAGTTTATCCAGTTCTTCATCGTAGCCGATGGCAATAAAACCACCATCCTGAATTTTTAGCGGCGGGTCATCAATAAGCGCCCGGGAAATCAATTCGATGACCGCGGTCATTTCAACAAACCGGGAGCGGATTGCGGTTATTGCCGGAGCGGTGCAGTCCGCAAGCATTGATTTCAACTCCGGTATCGCCATCAGAGAGATTTTTAACGCGACCAGATCGCGGGGATTGGCCACCCGGAGAGAAACCCGTCCGGTCAGCCTTTCCAGATCATAAATGCGCGATAACGTTTTGCGCAGATTCGCCCGCAGGATGTGGTCATCCTTTAGTTCGGCGACAGCGGCCAGTCTTGTCTTGATTATTTCCGATTCCACCAGCGGATAATTCATCCACCAGCGCAGGCGGCGCGTCCCCATCGGCGTCAATGTTTCATGAAAAAGAGAAAAGAGAGAACCCGCCTTGGAATTGTTCTGAATGGTCGCGAAGATTTCCAGATTACGGCGGGCGGTATCGTCGAGCAGAAGAAAATTTTCCGTAGAGTACCATTTGATTCCGGTAATATGCTGCGGATTTATTTTCTGCGTTTGATGAACGTAATTTAAAATCGCGCCGGCAGCCTTCATGACCGCCGGATATTCTTTTATTCTTGAACTCATCAGAACTTCGGCGGAAAATTTCTCATTCAAAAGTTCTTCAGCCTGCGGGACTTGAAAACACTCATCATCCTGATAATTAATCCGGAGTTGGGGCATCTGCGCCTCCAGCGTCCTGAGCAGTATTTTATCGGGAAAATCATGCGGCAGAATTAATTCCTTAAAATCCAGTCCCGCGACGGCAACAAAGAAAAATTCGCGGTCGGCAAATTCGCTGATTTGAAATTCTCCCGTGGAAATATCCAGAAAGGCGAGGCCAAGTGTATTCTTCCCGGCGCAAAGGCAGGCCAGATAATTGTTTTCACCGGCGGCAAGATTTTCCTCATCGACAACAAGGCCGGGGGTGATGACCCGGATCACTTCTCTTTTGACGATTCCCTTGGCTTTTTTCGGATCTTCGACCTGCTCGCATATAGCCACCTTAAAGCCTTTCTCCACAAGTTTCGTAATGTACGCCGAGGCGGCGTGATAAGGGAAACCGCAAAGGGGAACGCTGTCTTCCTTTCCCTTGTTGCGGGAGGTAAGCGTTATTTCGAGAACGGGCGCGGCGGTAACTGCGTCTTCAAAGAACATCTCATAGAAATCACCCATGCGGTAAAGCAGAATACAATCCGGATGATTCTCCTTGATTTTCACATATTGTTTCATAGCCGGGGTTAAATCGAGAGTTGCTTCTACCGCCATTTACCGTCGTCCCCTTTTTTCATATCAATATAATCGGGATCATCCGTTCTCACTATTTTATGATTGGAAATAAAAGAATTGGCCAGCCAGGTGACGATGCTGATAATCAGCGAACCGAAAAAAGCTGCAAAAAAGCTGGTAACTTCAAATCCCGACACAAAATACGCGGCCAGTTCCAGCAACAAAGCGTTGAGGATAAGATAAAACAATCCCAGCGTCAGGATGCTCAGGGGCAGAGTCAGAATCACCAGAATCGGTTTGATGAAAACATTGATAAGCCCCAAAACACAGGCGGCAATAACCGCCGTAGAAACCGTATCCACCTTGATGCCGGGCACCAGATACGAAGCCAGCAGAATCGCTACGGTGATGACTACCCATCTTGTAATGATGAACAACATATCATTTCCTTTTTATAGCATTTGAGTCAAAGCTCTATTTTTAACTAATGGCATTATAGCATTTAATACTCTTAAATTCGAATTGAATCTCCCCGTAGATAATTTCATTTTTCCGCCTTTACCATTTTATCTGATTTTGACAAAATCCAGGCAACACCGGCGCCGCTCATAATGGAAATATCTCTTTTCACCAAATCGCTGTCTTCAAATGACGCACCCTGAAGAAAATCAGCACTGACAAAGGCATTAAAAATAAAATCCCCGTACGTTTTGCTCAGGCCGATGGTAAGTGTCGAACCGCTGTATCCGCCTCCGGCCGAATACGCGTGGCGTGTTGCCGTAGCGTACCGGGATTTCACGGAATAATAATAATCGTGGTAACCGCTGTCGGCAAACATGGGGCCTATGGACATTCCCATATTCAATCCCGTGCCCGGTATTAAATCACCTTTCATAAAATTAATTCGCGGACTGAACACCCATCCTTCATGATGCACGGAAGAAAAATCCGTCGAGAAAAAAGCCCGTACCGGCATGGATAAATCCGTTTTGAACTTATCTTTCTTGCTCTCCCAAAGCTTAATCAACAAAGACGGACCCAATTCAAATGTCGGATCCAAATCCGGCATTCCCTTACGGGCGGAATTATCTCCACTATCCACCGGCACAGCGCCATAACCGCTGAAATCCAGCAAAACCCTGTCTGTTTTAAAAATCCGTCCGGTAACGCGTTGTTCATCTACTCTTAAAATATCGCCGCGATAGACGGCATAAGGATACGGCAACGCATAAATCCTGCTTTTGCTTGAACCACGATAATCAGGCATCTGCAACACGCCAAAACCGATGCCGATTTCCCAGAGAGGCTTTTCGGGAGATTTTTCAGGAGATTTTTCTTCACAAAATGCAATGCCGGGCAGTAAAAATATTAAAAGCAATAAAGCAACTACAATTCTGTAATTTCTTTGCATTTACTAACCTAACGCATTTCAGATATTTTTTGTACCGGCCACTTCTATTAATCTACTTTTACAAACATCTTCGCCTTCGCACCGCAAACAGGACACTCATCAGGAAGAACGCCGTCGGCGACATACCCGCAGATTTTACAGACATAATATGTCGTTTCTCTCTCCTCCATATAATGCGACATGGCTTCTTTATAAAGTTTGGCGTGGGTTTCTTCCACATCCTTGCTCTGGCTGAAATGCAGCGAGGCCTCTCTGTTGCCTTCTTCCTCCGCCAGTTTGACAAACTGATCGTAGGCAACTTCGGCAACCTGTTTTTCCGATTCAAAGCTGGCGGCCAGATTTTCTTCCGTGCTTTTTATCTCCTTCAGGGCTCTCAGTGCTCTCGCGCCGTGAATTTCTTCCGAAAAAGAAATGACGCGGAAAAGCTTCGCCATTTGCATATAGCCTTCATCTTCCGCCTTCTGCGCGTAAACTTTGAGCCGCAGGGCGGCCTTTGCTTCGCCGACATAGGCCTGATTCAACGCATCCTTTATTTTATCCATTTGACCGTCCTTAAATTAAATAATCTTTTCTATTTTTTTCCGATTTCAAATCAAAGCGCCAGCAAATATTTTTTATTCGCATTACAGACGGCCTGAGAAGAGGCCGCAGGCAAGGCGCGCAAATCCCGGGGAGCGAGACGTACTTTCAGCGTACGTTGCAGCGACGAGGGATGCCGCGTAACGCAGCATCCGGCTTCTTGTCAGGCTGTCAACTTCATTCGGGAGCGAATTCGTCTTTGGCCGCCCCGCAAACCGGGCATGTCCAATCATCGGGTAAATCTTCAAAAGCCGTTCCCGGAGCAATGCCGCCTTCTTTATCTCCCTGAGCCGGATCGTATACATAACCGCAAACACCGCAAACATATTTTTTCATTGTTCAGTCTCCTTATTATTATTATTCTTAATTGGAACCTGTTCTTTTAATCAATTCAGCCGCTATGGATTTACCCAAATCATGGCATTTTCCCAGAATATCGCTGCCGGGAACATTTTTTACGGCAACGGAATCCGCGACAATCTCCACCTTCATTTCCCGAAGCATCGCCTCCAGATGTTTCACCGATTCCCCGCTCCAGCCGTAAGAGCCGAAAGCCGCGCCAATCTTATTTACCGGTCTCAATCCTTTGAGATACGTCATGACATCCGCCATCTGCGGCAGAATATTGTTGTTGAGGGTCGGCGAACCGACAATCAGAGCACCGGCATCAAGCACTTCATAAATCACTTCGCTGCGGTGCGTTTCATTCATGGACAAAAGTTTGACCTTCACGCCCGCCTGCGCCAGAGCTTCGCTTATGGCTCTGGCCATTTTTTCCGTGGAGTGCCACATCGTGGCGTAAACCACAACCGCTTTGGCCGTCGGTTTTTGCGACGCCCATTTTTTATAGAGGTCAATAATCCAGCCGATATCCTTGCGCCACACAGGCCCGTGATCGGGAGCGATGGTTTTGATTTTCAATCCCGATTTGGCAACCTTGTCGAGAGCCTTTAAAACTATCGTGGAATACGGCAGGACGATATTGGCGTAATAGGTCGCCCCTTCGTATTCGAGCGTCGAGGCCGGAATTTCATCGGCAAAACGCTCCAGTGACAATAAAAGTTCATCCTTATCCAGATAGGTAAACATGCTGTCCGGCCAGTGAATCATGCGTGTTTCCATGAAAGTCAATTCCATGTTCCCGAGGTTCAGGGTCTCGCCATCCACCACTTCAATGATTTCATCCTCATTATGGTACATCTCTTTCAATGTCTTAACGCCGACCGGCGACGCGAAAACCGTCTGGGGCTTTATCAGATCAATCACTTCATAAAGACAGCCGGAATGATCCGTCTCGGAATGATTGGAAATAATATATTTGATTTTGGAAGGGTCCACGACGGATTTGATGCGCGCGAGCATTTCATCCTTAAAGGGGGCTTTGACCGTATCAATTAAGGTGATGTCATCCGCCATCACCAGATAAGCGTTATAGGTACTGCCGTGGGGGGTTGTATATCCGTGAAAATCCCGGATTGTCCAATCGATGGCGCCGACCCAGTAAACATTATCACTGATTTTTATAGCTGAAAAAATATCTTTCATTATTTCACCTCTTGGTTGATTTATGTCGTGGATAATATAAGTTCTAATCGGGTCATGTCAATCAATTCTTATACTAATTTCCCGTTATTTTCCACCTTGCCCAATTAACCGGAATTTATGCTTTTTTAATCATATTGACAGGCCTTTGTTTTGTTCCTATAGTTTTCCCGGAAGAGACTATCCGGCAAATGAATAATAAAAGGATTTCAAAAACTGCAAATTACCCCTGGCCTCTGAACCTGTCGTGGTTCTTTTTGCAGCGCAAAATTCTCGGGCGTAGAATTCCGCTTTTGGCCAGTTTCAAAATCACCCATCGCTGCAATCTGAGTTGCAGAGCCTGCCCTTATCATCTGCGCTCCAATACGGAAGTTGTCCACATGTCATGGGATAAGGCAATCGAAGCGCTCGAATCCTTGCGCCGACTTGGTACGCGTCTCATCGTTTTTGAAGGCGGCGAGCCTCTTCTCTGGCGCGACGGTTCCTATCGCCTGCATGACGTTGTTCTTTATGCGAAACAGCGCTTCCTTCGTGTGGCGGTCACAACCAACGGCACTCTGCCGCTTGATGTTCCGTCCCACACGCTCTGGGTCAGTCTGGACGGCATGAGGGAAACACACAATGAGTTGAGAAGCGACTCCTTTGACCGGATTTGGGCAAACATTGAAAAAACCCGGCATCCCCGTGTCTTTATTCATTGCACGTTGAACAGCCGCAACTGGCGGGACGTGGAACTTCTGGCGCGTCAGGTGCAGAAAATGCCGACCCTGCAAGGCATGACCGTTCAGTTTTTTTATCCCTACCATCAGGGAGAAGATGATTTGTCTCTTTCACCGGAAGAACGACGCGCCGCCATTATGAAAGTGTTGGAACTAAAAAAATCGGGATTGCCTATCCTGAATTCGGCAAGCAGGCTCAAAGCCATGATTGAAAATCACTGGACGTGCTATGACGATATACTGATCAATGTCGATCCGGATGGCACAATAACGAAAGGATGTTATGTCAAAAGCCGGGGCGAAATCAACTGCGCTGCCTGCGGTTTCACACCGGTCGCCGAAGCATGCGGGGCACTGGATTTGATGCCGGGGTCGGTTTATGCGGGGTGGAGGTTGTTTCTTAATACGTAAGCACAACCGCAATGTTTGCAAAACAACACGCCTATTAAAAGGTGAAAAGCACATGGTTCAAAGTACAAAAACCAATATGATATTCCCGGATTTCTCAGATTCATCCATCTATAACATTGAAATATTTATACGAAAATAGTAGGAATAATCATGAACCGGCAGACACAAGACAGACAATTGGAAAAGGAACCTATCAAAGCGCAGTATGTATACAAACACCGGACCAAAGGTCTGGGTATAAACAACTTTATTAAAAACATCGTCGCCGTGCGTCGGAGCACATGGAACGTGATGATGCATCTGTTCAGTTTGTTTGTGACGGTAAGCAGGCTGTCGAAAATACCCGTCTTCGGGTCCGTCCTCAAATACCTGATGATGATTACGCCGGAGCAAAAAAAATTCAGTCGGGGAATTATTCTGAATCTTAACATTGATCTGACCGATGAAGCGCAAAGCGTGATCCTGCCAATCGATATCATGAAAAAAGCCCTGGCCGAATCGTCCTATCGAGCGGCATTAACACATTGCGTTTGCCGGGACCTTCGCGACTGTAAGAATTATCCCCATGATTTTGGATGCATTTTCGCGGGTGAAGGCGCACGGGTCATTGTGGAGAGGAATATCGGCCGGGAAATCACCGTTCAAGAGGCCATGGACCATATCGACAAGGCAGCTTCACTGGGTCTCATCGGTCATACGCTCTGGCTTGAAGTTGAGCAGTATTTCTGGGGAATAAAAAACGAGGACATGCACCGGTTCCTTGAATTCTGTTTCTGCTGCCCCTGCTGCTGTACAGCGCTGGAAGTTGTGAAAAACGTCGGGCCCGATGTGCGCAGGCGCTTTAGGTCCGTGGGCTGGAAATCCCGAATCGACAGCCATACATGCGACAATTGCGGAATATGCACAACGTTATGCCCTGTAGAGGCCATTTGCGAAACACCGGAAGGAACAACAATCGAGGAAGCGAAATGCCTGGGCTGCGGCATATGCGCGTCCCAGTGCCCGCAAAAGTCTATAACACTTCATCTCATCGATGCAAAGAACCTCAAAAAAGACCTCAAGGATCATTTCAGCGAAATCGGCTTGGATCTGGGCGCCTGAGCGCCGCCATGAACTTACTCCAAAACCTGTAAACTGATATTGTAACATTCTTTGTCAATTACCGTTCAAAAGATTGAATAATTTTCAAGACTGACAGACTGAGACTTTCAGGCAGAAATTCTAATCTTGATTCAAGCATCTTCATACGAAGAACAATTGAACCTATCGAGGTGTGCACGGCTCACAAAACAGAGTTCAAGGGGGGTGCCTTCTGAATTAAGTGTTATGTCCCCATATTTTGTCTAATAGGGCGCTGTTGTCCCTTATTTCCTCATTTCCATTATTTCCCTCTAATTATATAGCGTAAAATTATTAGTAAATTGATAGTAACACCAATAATACCAATAATGTCAATTATCGACTTAGGTTCCTTAAAAAATATTACTAGAAATATTCCTACAGAACCTAAAATCACGATAAATATCGCAGCTATTTTAAATACCATCTTTCAGCCTTTCAACTTACTTGATTTTATCATCTCCACATGGTCTCAGCTAAAGCATTGGATCCCGCATTTATCCAAGCACCGACTGCATAGCCAGCACCTAGCATACCAATACCATTTGCAGCTTTCTCAAGTAGTTTCATTGACTTCAATAATGTTGATGTTTCATTTGCAATAGCATAACTTTTATTAGCAGCTGAAATATGGGGACACCTTACTAGTTATTTAGGTAAGGCTTTCTGCCTGGTTTTTCTGGACATTATTATATGAAATCCGGGGACACCTTACTAGTTTTTTTCTTTCCCCAGCATGCCCGCTTCCCTTTCCTTGTTAATAATAGTCATCGTCCTATTGTTCTAAATAATTTTACAACTTGTTTTTCTGTGATTCTGTTTCTTGGGAAATATGTTTGTTTTATAAAACGCTTAATCATGTATGTCAAGGGGAACGTGGGGAGAGAAAGAATGAACCTCCCCCGAACTCATGCTTTTCAACATGGCCGGATATTGCCTAACTCTGCCGTACTCTTCCTGACATAGTATATAATGGCACGTGATATAATGTGTCCCAAGCTTCAGGAAGGAAGTGAACTGACACTGGCTGGACGAGTTATCCCATAAACGGAGCGATATGGGATGATAGAGAACTGAATTCCCGGCGGGGGAATACAAACATGGAACACGCGGCCACTCCGCTTCTAAAGACGCTTTTTGAAGGTCTAAGGGACGGTTCC
>CAYMWM010000101.1:2564-11983 GCA_964394185.1 uncultured Smithella sp. | reverse complement strand
AATATCGTTTAGTTGATTAACCTATCTTGAAAAAAACGGTGATTTTCACCAAATTACGGTGACCCACCCTAAGCGCTCGAGCAACATATTAAGTTAGTATTCAATTTTTACTTATTTCTCTAATTAATAGAAAAATATTCGTAAAATCCTGAAATCTCGCTTACGTCTTATCACAAGGAAGATAGGAGCAAATACGATATATATAGGTGAAAATTGAATAATCCAAAAAACGAGATCAGAAGACGCTATGTCATGACGGACTAAGATTATCCTAATCGTTTATTTATTTTTACACAAATATCAGATTATATTGTTTTTTTATTGACAACTATAAATAACCATATGAATCCGTCACTGGTTCTAAATATCGTTTCCTGCTATTGAAATATTTATCAACTACTTGAGTACCTGCACGGGAGTATATTTATCAGTTGTAGTGCCGTCTCCTACTTGACCGCCATAATTTAATCCCCATGCCCAGACAGTACCATCATTTTTCAGGGCGTAAGTATTGTAATTTCCAGATGTTATCGCTTTAACCTCGCTTAGACCGGTGGTTAGCGCAGGAACATATCTGTCAGTCTGTGAGCCGTTTCCTAATTGACCGCCACTATTATCACCCCACCCCCAGACCATACTGCGACTTCCCAAAAGGAATGTATTATAACACCCTGCTTCAATAGTTGTGATCCCGGTCAATCCCACCGGCTCCGTACCGTTCGAATGGTAAATATCTCCCGTGTATATTGCAAGAACATCGGTAGTGGTCATGACCTGCACAGGTGTATATCTGCTTGTCAAAGTACCGTCTCCTAACTGTCCCCATCCATTATTACCCCAACCCCAGACCGTACCGTCATTTCTTAAGGCTATTGTATTCGTCCCCTTTGCTTTAATTGACATGACTCCTGTCAGATTGGTTACTTGAACAGGGGAATATCTATCCGTCGTCGTTCCATCACCCAATTGACCGGTGTAATTCAATCCCCAAGCCCAAACCGTACCGTCATCCCTTAATGCTACTGTGTGCAAATATCCTGCGGTCACTGCCGTAATTCCGGCCAAACCTGATACCTGAACCGCAGAGTATCTTTTTGTTGTGGTTCCGTCACCCAGCGTACCATAATCATTGGGTCCCCAAACCCAGACAGTGCCGTCGCCTTTTAAGGCTACTCCATGATTACAGCCAGCGGCTATCGCTATAATGTCGGTCAGACCTGGTACTTCCATAGGCACATACTTATCTTCATTAGTTCCATCACCTAATTGACCGTACTGGTTATATCCCCAGGCCCACACGGTACCATCATTTTTTAAGGCTAATGAAAAGTCGAATCCATTCGCACCACCTGCTGCTAAAGCTGTAATCCCAGTCAATTTTTTTATCTTTACAGGAGTATATCTATTGGTCGTTGTTCCATCACCCAATTGACCATTGCCGTTACATCCCCAAGACCACACAGTGCCGTCATTTTTTAAAGCTAATGCGTGGTTATCCCCTGCGGCTACTGCTTTGACATCGGTTATATATATACTTGCGCTTCCGGATTTTGTTCCATCTGACGAGTCACCATCTCCACTGCTGCATCCGGCAAAGAGAATTATCAACATTCCTGATAAAACAATACTCAGAATTTTCCTCATAGTTATTGTCCCCCTAAAGTATCAAGTCTATCATGCTTCCACAGTACGACAAGTCGCAACGTTTCTTATACAGACAACTTGAATAAGATTGCATTCTTTATATTATATATAAGGAAGTTCCATTTGTATGTCAATATTTTTAAAAGAAATCAATAACATTTTCAATGTTGCATAATAAGGTAAAAAGATGCTGATTTACAGGCAAAAGCGGTTATTCTTTCCGCGTATTTCATCTCAATTAATGATTACCATTTTTATCGTCGTATCCGACATCGTTTAAGAATCAATCACAATATTTACCCTGCGCATTTTTGCTCATAATCCGAATATTTTTTAAATTTCATGCATATATACTATTCATCTTCCTGTATCTACCGGATCATCGCGGTCCGCTTTCCCCGAATATTTTCACATTATCATACGTTTTCATGCCACCTTCCTTCAATGCGCGAATCGCGATCATCCGGTTATTCAGCGCTTCCTTATTGTCAGGCTGAGCCTCCAGGACGCGGTCGTAACTGGCAATGGCCGATTCCAATTTGCCGGTTATCAAATAAGCGTTACCTAACAGATAATACTCTATCACCATCGGTGATTTTGACTCGGGTGTGGGCGAAAAACCCAATGGCAGAAAAACCAATAACCATACTCCAGCAATAATCACAGCCCCCCATCGTCTTGTCCTCCATTTCTGCACCAGCATAAAAATACCAGCTGTAAAAAATATCGCAATGGCCGGACATAATGCCAGCCGGTAGCGGTCCACAATATAAAATGGGATAATCGACAATCCATACATAACAGCGAACAGTGCGGGATACAGAGCCCGCCGATCGTGAAGAGGGAGCCAAAGAACTCCTATTAGTGCTGGTCCGCACATAACTCCGAACCCCAGCATTGCAAGCCATAAGACCGGAACGAACTCCTGCCGCGTCAGGTAAAAACTGTGGTTATCAGGAATCTCATATTGGTGAATGAGCAGTCGCGCCTTATGCATTGTAAGCTGGAATGCTTTGACCGGATTGGCCCGGATCCATTTGAAAGACTCGGAAAACCAAAATTTTGACACCTCAGTCGGTTTCAGTCTGAGATCCATCTGTTTCTCAGCCTCAACCTGAAAATCCCATGCTTCCCACATGGGATCAGGCCTAACAAATGGCTGTGTTACGTAACGCCCGGTGGCAAGTTCATTGTTACCAATGTAAAAATTAGCCCCTCCCTGGAATGTGGTCAGTACCCATTCTCCGCCAACCGAGTAATTGCGTATGGTAACCGGCGCCAACACTAGTAATATGCCCGCAATCATTAGCCCGAACCGCATGATTTTCTGCCGAATAGAATCAGAGCCGACCGCAAATAGAGACCAGATTAGCAGTATCGGCAAAATCGGCTGTAAGTTTCCCCGAAGCAGTGTCAGCAATCCAAGCGATAAGCCCAGCGCTCCCCATCGCCACCACGAGCTCGGTTTGTCTACAGCAGCAACTCCCAACGCGCACGATGCTGATGATATTAGTAACACCATGGATGACTTTTCAATCTGCAGTTCGAAAAAGTATAGTCCATGATAAAGCGCCAATACAGATGCCGCTATCACTCCCATCCATGGTCCTAGTAGTTTTCGCCCCATCCAATATGTCAGAACCAAGCTTATCATGCCCATCACAACATGGAGAATTCGGACAAGAAAATAGTTCTCGCCAAAAAGCGTGAAAATCAAACCTAGGAAATAGGGGTAAAGCGGATCCTGATAGAATATGGTTTTACCCATTACATCACCGCCGGCAATCTGCTTTGCCCAGTCGATGTAACTCTTTTCATCAAGAATGGGAAGATTGAAAAAGGGGCTTCTTTGAAATTGAATGACACTAATCAGACCGATGGTGGCGGAAAAACATAATACCACACAAAGCCCTATCAAGTGTCGTTCATGCCTCGAACGGTCATTGGGCGAGAAAGTATTATTTGTCGTGTACTTGTTACTGTATCCGGTCATAACGCTTTCCACACTGCTTTATCGCGACTGCTATATTCATCAGTGATTTGAAGAAGTTCGGCAAATCACTTCTCTAATTATTGCCCATTGACTCGAATAAAGCAAATGTAGCCGAATTATCATCTGTTTAGCGAGGAGGGATTAAACATATCGAACCTCGCCATCTTAATCCGACAAATCAGTATATTTTAAATATCTTAGGAATAAAATTAATATCATGAAGGCCTTTAATGAAAACAATAATTCCAGAAAACCATATAAACCAGATAGCACTCAACATATGCTCCTTAAATACTAATGGCTTAATCAGATATTCATCCGGTTCCTGCAAAATAGACATTTTTGGGAAAAAACGTGGCACTTTTTTGACATAAACTTCAAATTCACTCTTATGCAAATTCATCAACTGATTTTCTTCACTCTTAATCACGAAAGGATAATACAAACCAAAAGCAACGAAAATAAGCAGAGGAATGAATAAGGTTCCTGTCACCAACCCAAGACCAAGAGCTCCCAGAAGGCTGAAGAAATATAACGGATTTCTGCACATGGAATATGGACCTTGAGTAATCAATTTACTTGTCTTGTAGCCGCCGATATAAATAGAGCACCATAACCGTCCCAAGGATGCAATTCCTACCAAAATGATACCGCAAAAAAATAACAGCGTAGACACGAAAGGTACTTTTTCATCCCACAGGCTGCCGGAAAAACATATGAGCACAATTAGTATGACGGCAAATACCCTGGAAATAAAAGCACGAAATTTTTCAAACATTTCACACCATCCTGATTTAGAATATTAAATTCCCTATGTTCATGCTTCTTCAATTCGGGGGTGTCATAATAACACTTTTCCTTTGTTTTAAAAAAAGAAATTTATATGTGTCGTTATGCTCATTAAAGTTTTTTAAGATGGATATTTCCAATTTATGGATTCAAGAAAGAAGCGTAAGTTAAAAACATTTTCGGAACAATAAGTAATTATCCATCAATTTTAGAGTAATGTCTATGTATTACTGGTACAGTCCATGGCCTTTTGCCCATTCTAATGCCTTACAGGTTCCCAGCTCACAAGCTTTATGTGCATCGCGCAAGCCAAGTTTGTTTTCACCCTGTTTAAAATAAGCAAATCCCCGATTATTCATAGCTTCAGTAAAATTCGGTTCCATTAAGATAGCCTTAGTGAAATCATCTATGGCCAGTTGATACTGACCAAGCTTATAATAAGTTATTCCTAGACTGTTATAAATCTCAAAATAATTCGGTTTCAGATGGATGGCTTTGTTGTAATCTTCTATAGCCTGATGATATTGCCCTAATTTGTCATAAGTAATCCCGCGGTTGTGATATGCATCGGCGTAATTCACATCCAGACGAATAGCTTCATCATAATCATTGATAGCCAATTGATTATTGCCGATCTTACAATAAGTTAGGCCCCGTCCGATGTAACCGCCGGTAAAACTCGGTTTCAGGTGAATAGTTTTAGTGTAATAATAAATCGCCTCCTGATTTTTCCCCTGCATAAACTTAACTATGCCCAAACAATTATTCGCAAGATAGTTATTTTTCGTTGCACGCAGGGCATGGCTGAAGAGAGTAAAGCTATTTTTCCAGTAACTGCACTGATTCCAACTTAAAACCGCCATAAGCACAATGACTATTATTCCTAACGGCAATAAAATCTTTTTGCAGATATCCTCTCGCTGAAACAACAAGGGAATGCCCCAGGCAAGTATCATATAAATGCCAATAGACGGTAGATAAGTATAACGATCGGCCATTGCTTCATTTCCAACTTGCATAATTCCTATAACAGGTAGAACGCTTATGGAGTACCATGCCCATCCGACAAAGATAGGGGGTTGGCGTTTTGCCGTGGCAAGAATGGTAATGCTGATAACAATTATCAGTATAATAGACCCTCCGATTTGCCAAAAAGGTAGCTTATCTGAAAAAGGGTATAAAACAGACAAATCGCGAGGCCAAATTGTTTTTCCAATATAAGTGACAAAAGAAACAGGCGCGTTGGCAAGCCGTAAACCTAGAGGAAAATTTTCCAGGTATTGTGAGTAGGCGTGGTTACGCAGGGAAAGTGTTATGAGAGCAATAATTACTGACAGGATAATCAATGGCGTTTTTTCCCGCAATTGCCACGGGGGAATTATTCCGGCGATATTATTACCCTGCAATTTCTGATTGTTGGATCGAAAACGACTCAACGGCCAATAATCAAGAAAAATCATAATGACAGGTAGAGTTAGAACCATTGGTTTACTCATCAGTGCACAAACATAGCAGAAAAGAACAACGAGATACCTTCTCATAACAGGTTTTTCCGTGTAATATACATAGAAACATAAAGTGAGCATCCAGAAAAAACCGCTCAAGACATCTTTGCGTTCTCCAATCCAGGCAACCGATTCCACATGCAACGGATGAAGAGCAAATAATCCGGCGACAAATGCACTGCGCCAGACAGCCCCTGTCATCCGATTGAAAAGCCAGAATAGCAAAAGTGTACTCAGGATGTGCAGGATAACGTTGGTCACATGATAACCGCCTGCATTCAAACCATAAAGTTCATTATCGAACATCAGGGATATAAAAGTCAGCGGGTCCCAACCGTAAGGTTTTATACTAAACGCTGCAAGAATGCTGTCCAACGTCATTCCAGACTGAACATAACTATTACCCGTAACATAATATTGATCATCGATAATAACGAAATCATAATGATGCACCTGCCAGTATACTGCAAGCGTGACAAGCGTTAAAACGATATAAATTATTAGGTTCCGCTTAGTATTGATCTTCGTTAGCATAACGACCTGCTATTAATGAGTCTACTATATGTTAAATTAAAGTTCACCTTTTTTTGACTATTTATAAATATATTGATTATTGCGATAAACTACATTCTTCTAAACTTGTTGATTAATATTTAAAATGCTGTATGTATAAATCCAATTTCAATATCAATAAAGGAATTTAAGATGAACGAAAATCCTTTGCATTTACTAATGAATCCGCGATCAGTCGCAGTTGTCGGGGCAAATAATGTCCCGACGAAGATGGGCACTATACAGGCGCTGAGTATTATAAAAGGAGGCTTTAAGGGAAAGTTTTTCCCTGTGCATCCCAAAGAAAAAACCGTTTTAGGTATCAAGGCTTACGCCTCGGTGGAAGAACTGCCTGAAATTCCTGATTTGGCTATGCTGATCGTCCCTGTAAAAACCGTCATTCCTCTTATCGAAAGTTTCGGAAAAATCGGCACCAAAAGAGCAATTATTGTTACGGCCGGTTTTAAAGAAACAGGCGCATCCGGACAGAAAAAAGAAAATGAGCTCAATGAAATAGCCCAGCATTATGGGATGCGTTTTGTCGGACCAAATTGTCTGGGCATTATCAATTCTCAGGTTTCTTTAAATACGACCGTTTTCAAAATCGACAAAGAACCCGGCCTGCTGGGATTTGCCTCCCAGAGCGGCACTTATGTGACGCAGGCTCTTCCGGCCCTCCGAAAAAGAGGAATCCGCTTCAGTAAAGCCATCAGCCTGGGTAATGAAGCTAATATTAATATGATTGATGCTTTGGAATATCTGGGAGAGGACGAACAAACCAAAGCCATTATTCTGTACATAGAAGGGATACGCGATGGGAAAAGATTCGTGGAAGTTGCCCGTAAAATCACTCCCCTTAAACCGGTGCTGGCGCAATATGTGGGAGGTTCCGCATCGGGCGCCCGTGCGGGAATGAGCCACACCGGCGCAATGGCCGGCCCCGATTTTCTTTATGACGGTATTTTTAAACAGGCGGGAATCATTCGGGTGAACGCCGTCGAAGACCTCTACGCCAATGGCTGGACACTGGCCACTCAGCCGCCGCTCAGGGGAAATCGCGTCGGCATCATGACCAATTCCGGCGGTCCTTCAACCACGATTTCTTATCTCTGCGATTCGGTAGGATTGGAAGTACCCCATTTTTCTGAAAGTCTGCAAAAAGAAATCAGAGAACACATCGAGCCGCACGCGTCTGCCGCCAATCCCGTTGATTTAACTTTTGATGTGGGCATACAAAAACTCGCGATAACCCTTCCGGAAATAATGATTAAGAGCGGCGAGGTGGATGCCGTTGTAATTCACGGAGCCATGATGACCGGTTACATGCGTGAAATTTATCCTCATCTGAAGGAGATGGCCGGGAACATTACGCTGGAAGAATTTTTAAAATTTGGTGAACCGGTTATCAATGAGGCTTTTGAAATGCCGCGCAAATACAATATGCCGTTTCTGATATCGTCGTTTTTTGATGGGGACGACTGCTACACACAGGGTTATCAAGACAACAACATTCCGGTTTTTAGATTTCCAGAAAAAACCGCCATCGCTCTGGGTTGCCTTTACAACTACAAGAAAATAAAAGAAAGGTCTCCCTATATAGAAGCTGTTTTACCTGAAATTAATCCGCTGGCCACGGATATTATTCATAAAGCGAAGCAAAACAAACAGAAGGCTCTGGATGAGTACGAGGCCAAAAAACTGCTTTCCAGTTACGGTTTGCCTGTAACGAAAGAAGAATCGGCGACAACACTCAAAGACGCCTTGGATGCCGCCGCGAGAATCGGTTACCCGGTGGCGCTCAAAGCCTGCAGCTGGGAAATAATGCACAAAAGCGGGAAAGGTCTTATTACATTGAATGTAGAAAATGAGACAAGGTTGAAAAAAGAATTTGAGAATATTCAAAATAACGCGGGAAAGAAGGTACATATCCTGGTGCAGGAAATGCTCAATGGGAACCGGGAATTTCTCGCGGGAATGGCGCGTTTTGCCGGATTCGGGCCATGTGTTGTTTTCGGCCTGGGCGGTGTCTTTACCGAAATATACAAGGATACAACACTTCGTCTGGCGCCATTTTCCGAGACGGACGCGCAGGAAATGTTCGCCGATATTCGTGCAAAAAAACTGCTGGAAGAATTCAGAGGAATGCCGGGGGTTAACAAAGCAATTCTCTCACAAGTATTAAAAGCAATCGGAAACATTTCCCTGCTGCATCCTGAAATTGCGGAGATTGATCTCAACCCCATCATTATTAATGGAGCTGAACCGGTAATCGCCGACGCGTTAATTGTGCTGGCAGATAAGAAAAAAGCTTAACGCTTTTTGCCTGATTTCTTGAACATATCGCCAAGGGTTCCCATCGACTTGGGTGATTTTCCGATATATCCGCGAAAATCTTCATCATCCGTGGCAACGGAAGTCTCTTTGTCGCTTCCGGCCAGATCCAGCGAAATTTTCTTGTTCTCGCGGTCAATCTTATCAATTTTCACTTCAATTTCTTCACCGGTTTTCATGATATCCCCGGCGTGCTTAATCTTCTTGCCGCGGGGGAGTTTGGAAATATGCAGCAGCCCTTCCACACCGGCCTCTAAAGTGACAAAAGCGCCGAAGTTGGTCAGGGAAGATACCTTCCCTTTCAACACACTGCCTTCGGGATACTTTCTGACAAATTCATCCCACGGATTGGCAAGATTTGCTTTGACGGATAAGGTAATGCGATTATTTTCCCAGTCCAGATTGATTATGGCCACTTCAACCTTGTCACCTGCTGCATAAAGCGTCTTGGGATCATCAACTCTTCCCCAGCCCATTTCCGACAGAGGCAAAAGTCCCTGTATGCCACCGAGATCAATAAAAGCGCCGAATTTCTGCACGCTGGCTACCACACCGCTGATCGTCATTCCCTTTTGCAGCGCTGCTTTGAGGGCGGCTACTTTTTC
>CAYMWM010000101.1:0-2554 GCA_964394185.1 uncultured Smithella sp. | reverse complement strand
AATCGGCCGCATCATCTATTTTTTTTATATCCATCTGAGAATAGGGACAGAAACCGCTGAAATTCGCGTTGATTCTGACTGAAAAACCACCTTTGATTTCCTTCTCTACGATCGCATCCAGGGGCATTTGACTTTTGTAGGCATCAAACAGGAAATCGTTAATGCTTTTACTCGTCAGCAGCTTTGTGGTAAAAAGTTTTTCTCCGTGACGAGAAGAAAGAAAATAAGCTGTCAGGGGATCCCCTTCTTTGACCGTCAGATTACCATTCTCATCCAGCAGTTCTTTTTTATCGAGATAACCTTCACTTTTCGCTCCCAAATCAAGGAATATCCATTCCGATGTAATTTTTACGATAACCGTATCAAGGCGCTCCCCCGCGGAAAAAAGCCTGGGAGTAAGATTTGTTTCATTAAGTAAATCCGAAAAACTTTTTGTCTCTTCCATATATATACCTTCCTTAAACGCGACGCCGTCAGGGCGCAATTTGATTGGTGTTCCGATAACATAAAAAAATAAATTTGTCTTTGGGTTTTTTCTATATTTGTTAGCAAGACCATCTTTTTAACAACGTAGTGCCTGCAACACAGGGCATCACTAAAAAATTCTGGATATTTGCGCAAATATGTATTATGGAAAGACATAACATCTAAGGGGTTAAAATACTTATGCGTTTTGAAATTTCCCGCGGTGGCAGCGGGCTGACTTATGAAATCCGCAATATCGTTCTTATCGCCAATAAACTGAAGGAATTGGGCATTGATATAACATGGGAAAATATCGGTGATCCAGTACAAAAGGGAGAAAAAATTCCCGCCTGGATGAAGGAAGTTCTTGTAGAAACAATCAAAGACGATGCATCTTTTGCGTACTCGCCAACCAAGGGCGTGGACTCTACAAGACAATTTCTTGCCGAACGCCTCAATGCCCGCGGTCATGTTCAGATTACACCGGAAGATATCATTTTTTTCAACGGTTTAGGCGACGCCATTGCGCGCGCCTACAGCTCCATTCAGGTTGACGCACGTATGATTATGCCGGAGCCGACCTACTCTACACACTTTATGGCGGAAGTTCTGCATGCCTCGTTTCCGCCCAACACCTACCGTTTGAATCCATACAACGGCTGGCTGCCGGATATGCGTGAACTGGAACAGAAAGTGAGGAGCCATAGGGCAATCGTGGGAATTCTGGTTATCAACCCAGACAATCCCACCGGTTTTGTATATCCCGAAGAAACGCTCAGGCAGGTTGTACGCATCGCGAAGGAAAATGATCTTTTCCTTGTGTTTGACGAAACTTACATCAATATTGTTTACAACGATAAAAAAACCGTGCAGCTTTCCGATATTGTCGGCAATGTCCCTGCTATCAGCATGAAAGGCATTTCAAAGGAATTGCCCTGGCCCGGTTCCCGTTGCGGCTGGATGGAAATTTATAACGCCGGCAAGGATCCTATTTTCGACCGTTTCATCAATACAATTCTACATCAGAAAATGTCGGAGGTCTGCTCGACAACGCTGCCGCAACTGGCGATTCCCAAAATAATGACTCATCCGGAATATTATCATTATCTGGATGAGCGCAAAAAGCATTATGAAAAGTTATCGAACATTGCTTACAACATATTGAAGGATGTTCCCTGCCTGATGGTCAATAAAACCGACGGTGCTTTTTATATGACCATTGTTTTCAATGAATCCGGTCTTAACGGCAACCAGAAACTGAATATTAAAAATAAAGAAATTAGAGAATTTGTCGAAAATCTGGTCAAGGAACCTATTGAGCATGACAAGAGGTTCGTTTATTATCTTCTTGCGGCAACAGGAATATGTGTTGTGCCGCTGACTTCTTTCTTTACGCCGCTGCTCGGTTTCCGTATGACGCTTCTCGATAAAGACGTTGACGAATTCGAACATACGGTAAGAACAATAGCAGAAAAATTTACCGAATACATTAATTCATCAAATAAAGGCATGCAGACGGCTATCAATTTATCTTAGCGGTAAAAAATAATCAATATTTAAAACAAAAAAGCAGAAGGATTATTATACATCCCTCTGCTTTATTTTTAAATTAAATTTATTCGATAATCCTAGAAACGGCCACCGCCGCCGCCACGGTTTCCACCGCCGCTGCGTCCGCCTCTGTTAAATCCACCGCCACCACCACGGTTGCCACCGCCTCTGTGACCCCCGCCGCCGGCGCCAAATTCTTTTTTCGGCCTTGCTTCGTTGACAGTAATTGTTTTGCCATCAAGTGTTCCACCATTGAATTTTTTAATCGCTTCCTCTGCGGCTTCTTCTGTTTTCATTTCTACAAATCCAAAACCTTTGGACTGACCGCTGAATTTGTCCTTAATGATTGTCGCGGACACAACTTCACCGGCTTCGGAAAAGTTTGATTTAAGATCATCATCCGTGACCTTATAAGACAGGTTGCCGACATACAAATTTTTGTTCATTTTAATCCCCCTTCTTTATAATTACTTCTTATTTCACTTCTTTCCCCGATGGGGCCCCACAAAGCATCAAAATCACCCCCATCCGTCTCCTA
>CAYMWM010000100.1:0-12122 GCA_964394185.1 uncultured Smithella sp. | reverse complement strand
GCTGTCGAGTTTTTTCTGAAGATTGATAAGTTTTTCCGTATCGCCGGTGATGCCGCACCAGAGCACTCGCGGCCTGCGGGCATCCGGGAAAACGCCAATCTTTTCAATTTTCAGATTCAGTTTTGCCTCCGAAACGACCCGTCTTTGCACGGCGGCAGAAATGTTGTTTATATCGTCTCTGGAAATATCGCCGAAAAACTTTAAAGTCAGGTGCTGCCCCTGCGGCCTTGTCCAACTCATCCGACCGCTTATTTCTCTTTTTAATTTTTCCTGCAGGCGTGATATTTCCTGCATAACAAATTCCTGCGGCTCAATAGCCAGAAAGGCACGGATATTTTTTTCGTTATCTGCCATAAACTAAAACTTCCCCTGCAAATAATTTTTGAGCAAAAAAAGCGCCGCTTCGGAAAATACCTCTTTGTTTCTTTTGCGATCCCATCTGTAAGAATAATGGCGGCAAATGGTCTGCCGGGAGTCGGCCAGTGCTATGTAAACAGTGCCGACAGGTTTATCCTTGCTGCCTCCCGTTGGTCCGGCAATGCCGGTGGAGGAAAGTCCCAGATCGGTTCCGGCAAGTTTGCGCACGCCTTCGGCCATCAATCGCCCCGTTTCCTCGCTTACCGCGCCGTGTTTTTCAATAATTTCGGCGGGAACGCCCAGCAGGCTGATTTTAGCGGCGTTGCTGTAAGTAACCAATCCGCGTTCAAGATAATCGGAACTGCCGGACACATCGGTCAGGCGGCTGGCAATCATTCCGCCGGTGCACGATTCCGCCACGGCGATGGTCAGTTTCTTTTCGGTCAGCAGACCGGCTATGACTTCTTCCAGTGTTGTGTCGCCATAGGCAAAAATATAATCCTGCACTCGTGACGATACATCGTCTAGCGCTTTTTGCAGGTTTTTTTGTGCTTCATCCTTATTTTTGCTTTGTGAAATCAGCACAATATGATTTTCGGGAAACACAGGATAAAATCCGATGCCGACACCGAGGGAATTAAAATCAATGTCCTTTACCCTAATATCAACAGCGGCTTCGGAAAGCCCGAAGGTTCTGATGGTTTGTTTGATAATATATTGTTTATCCTGCGGAAAATGTTTGCGCAGCACGGGAAAGACACCGTTGGTTATCATTAAATTCGCTTCGGCAGGCACTCCGGGAATAACAAAAATAAGCTTTTCCTTAACAGGCAGACAAAAGCCCGGCGCCGTGCCTCTCGCGTTGGGAATGACTTCGGCTCCCTGCGGGAACATGGCCTGCTTGGCGTTGTTTTCCATCCAGCGGAAATTGAATTTGGTGAAAATTTCCTTGATGAAATTCAAAACGTTTTCATCGGTATATAAAGGAAGGCCGAAGGCGCTGGCAATGGCTTCGGTGGTAATATCGTCTGATGTGGGACCCAAACCGCCGGAACAGATTAAGGCATCGGTCATGGAAAGCAGGTAATCCAGACGGTTTTTGATGGCGGCAAAATCATCCCCCACGGACATGATAGCTTCCACGCTCCAGCCCTGTTGATTAGCTTCGCGGGCGATGAAAGAAGCATTCGTGTCCGCGATACGTCCGTTCATCAATTCGTTGCCGATGGTTAAGATTCCTATCCTCATAATAAACCTCCGAACGTTAACAGCCACATGATTGCTGCGGCATAAATACCGGCGGCGACGTCATCGGCAACGACGCCCCATCCGCCCGGTAATCCCTGCAGATTTCTGACAGGGATTGGTTTGATAATATCAAAAATTCTGAACAGGACAAAAGCGACGCAAAGATTAAGGACATTAATAGCCACCGGAAGCATCGTTATCTGAAGGCCGATAATTTCATCAATAACAATGCGCTGGTCGTCTTTTGTCTGATAAATTTTTTCCGCCTGCCCGGAAACATAAATGGAAATTGCCAGCAGCACGAGCACAAATATGAGCCGCAGAATCCAGGTCATGGGCAGACAAAGAAGGCAAATAAAAACACCGATCAGTGTGCCTGCCGTGCCGGGCGCGTAAGGAGCCAGCCCCGAGCCGAAACCGGTTGCCAGAAATTTTACCAGTTTTTCGTTCAAAACTCCTCCGAATACCAAATCCCGTATCGGGATTATTTTTACTCTTCACATCCCGCGTCGCTTACGCTCCTGGGATAATTCCACTTACGCTTCGAGCGTCGTTTCACTAGCTCTCAGCTTGTGTCATTAATAATAAGTCTTGACAATAGAACGATCGTTCTATATCATGTATTTCATGAAAGTCAAGAGAACTTTACAGGATGTGGAGAAAAAAATCACTGCCTTTTTCCTAGAGCATGGACGCATGCCCACATATTCGGAAATAGCTGAAATTATTGGGGTACGCTCTAAAAGTGTCGTTCATTTCTGGGTAGCTAAATTATTGGATGCCGGAATTTTGCAAAAAGATTCGAAAGGATTTTTGACTCTTACGCGCAATCCGCGGGCATTAAAACTGGCCGGGGAAGTCTGCGCGGGTTACCCCGCGTCCGCGGAGGAAGAACTACGGGCAATCGTTTCCTTTGATGAGTATCTGGTGCGGAATCCGGAAACATCTTTTTTGCTTTCCGTCACGGGTGATTCCATGATTGATGCGGGGATAAGGGAAAAAGATATGGTTGTTGTTGAAAGCAGGCGGGAACCAAAAAACGGCGATATCGTTCTGGCCGAGGTTGATGGCAACTGGACGATGAAATATTTTTACAGAAACGGAAAAATTGTGACCCTTGAGGCGGCCAATCCCCAATATCCCACGATTATACCGCGTGAGGATTTACGCATTGCCGGTGTTATCACGGCGGTTGTCAGAAAATATCATAAGTAGGTAAGGCCAGATTTGTATGGCTGCCTTAATGACAGTCGCCCTTGCTTTTAGCTATGTCCAAAACTCTACACGCTCCTAATTCACAAGCTCTTCGAGCGTCACGGCATCCCTCTTCATGGTTCCCCAGATTTAGATAAATAGCTCCCCTGTTATTATAGGCTTCCGCATAATCCGCTTTCAGTCGGATACTCTCGCTGTAATCTTGGATTGCCAGTTCATACCGGCCGGTTTGGGAGTATGCCATTGCCCGGTTATAATACGCGGGAATGTGATCCGGTTTAAGACGGATGGCTTCGTTTAAGTCCTGCACGGCTTCCTGATATTGCCCTGATTTCATATAAACAGTGCCTCTGTTGCCGTAGGCATAAGCATAATCAGGCTTCAAGAGGAGCGCCTGATTAAAATGATCAATAGCCTCTTTATTTTTTCCTTCAGCAGACAGCGCGAGCCCCATACAGTCGTGTACAATATAAAGATCGTTTCTTATCTGTAAGGCATGGTTGAGTAGTTTAAAGCTGTTTCTCCAGTAGCCGCACTGTTTCCATGTTATCAGTGCCAGCATCGCGAGCAAGGCTATTGCCGCCGGAAATACAATCTTTTTACGTATATTATCGTTTTGAAATAAAAGCGGTACACCCCAGGCTAGCATAATGGAAATACCAATAGAGGGGATGTAAATATAGCGATCGGCCATTGCCTGTGAGCTAACCTGAATGATTCCGATAACGGGGGCAATCGTCACCACGTACCACATCCAGCCCACAAAAAGAGAAGGCAACTTTCTTGCCATTGCAATAACCGGAATGCTTATAAATACAATAATAACGGCAGCTGTCAGAAGTTGCCAGACAGAATAATGATTAATGAAAGGATAGAAAAAGGTCATGTCTTGAGGCCAGAGCAGTCTCTCCAGATACACCACGAAAGAAACGAACGCATTGGTGATGCGAGAATTCAGAGCAAAAATCGGATACTCTATGGAGAGCCCCTTCTGGGAATTATATGTTATGATCGACAAAACAACTGATAAAATGAAAAAAGGTGATTTTTCCTTCACCTGCCATAGTAACGGGTTACCTTTCTCTGATTCATTTCCGCTGCGTAATCGGGACAGAGGCCAGTAATCAAGAAGAATCATAACTACAGGCAGCGTGACTGCCATGGATTTGCTCATCAGCGCGAAGACAAAAGAAAGAAGAACGGGCAGGTATCTTTTTATATTCGGTTTTTCTGTGTAATATACATACAGGCAGAGGGTCAGCATCCAGAAAAAAGCGCACAGGACATCTTTGCGTTCAGTAATCCAGGCAACCGATTCGACATGCAACGGATGAAGCGAGAAGAAAGCGGCAACAAAGGCGCCAGGCCAGATTGCCCCGGTCACGCGATTGAAAAGCCAGAATAAAAGCAGGGTACTGAGTATATGAAGAATGATATTGGTTATGTGATAGCCACCGGCGTTTAAACCGTATAATTGATAATCCAAAATGAAGGAAAGCCAGGTTAAAGGATGCCAGAATGCGGCGCTTCTGATACCGAATGCCCATGTAAGTTCTTCCAGCGTAAATCCCGATTGAATGTGATGATTTTCTATGATGTACATGGGATCATCAATAATGACAAAGTCATATTTATTTACCTGCCAGTAAACAGCAAGCGTGACTAAGGTCAAAAGGATGTAGATCACATATTTCATGGTTGGGGATTGGGTATTTATCTTTTCCGGCATGATGATTTATGCTCTTTGGGTTTGGTAATTTTTGCTACATCGTCTTTTGACAATTTCCCTCGCTTCTCGCTATTTCCAATACTTTGCAGATTCCTAATGCACAAGCTTTTTGTGCATCGAGGCATCCCAAAATCTTGTTGCCCAGATTTAAATAAACAGCAGCTCTGTTATTATAGGCATCAGCATGGTCTGGTTTCAAATTTATTGTTTTAGTATTGTCTTGAATAGATAAATTGTATTGCCCTATATGGGAGTAAGCAATTCCTCTATTGTAATACGCGGGAAGATAATCCGGTTGAAGTTGAATGGCCTTGCTGAAGTCATTGACAGCATTTTGATATTGTCCTGATTCCATAAAGACAATGCCTCTGTTATAGTAAGCATCGGCATAATCTGGTTTCAGGCGGATGGCCGTATTATGATCTTCAATGGCACGGTCTTTTAAGCCCAGGCCGGAGTATGCGGTTCCCCGATTGTTATAGGCATTGGCGTAGGATGAATCGATACGGATGGCCTGATTATAATTTTTTACGGCCAATTGGTATTGACCAAGTTTAGTATAGGCATTGCCAAGCATATTATAGGGCAGGGCGGAATTTGGCTTTAAAAGAATAGCCCTGTTGTAATGAATTATCGCCTCATCGTTTTTCCCGTTCGCAAGCAAAGCTCTGGCGAGATTGCTATGGGCCAGATAGTTTTTTTGCGTTACACTTAGTGCTTGACTGAAGATAGTAGTGCTGTTTTTCCAAAAGCCGCATTGTTTCCATGTTAATAGTGACATGATAATAAGAAAACCCATTGCTGCGGGGAATAATATTTTTTTGCGTGTTTCTTCACTTTTAATAAGAAAGGGGATGCCCCATGAAATCATAACGGCAATCCCTATGGAAGGGAGATAGGTATATCGGTCAGCCATCGACTGCGCGCCGATTTGCACCAGACCGATTACCGGGATAAGCGTTCCCAGATATGTAAACCAGCCGACAAATAAAAAAGGCAGTTTTTTAAAATAATATACGACAGCTAAAGTGGTTAATATGATGACGACGCCAGTGAAAAATCCCATCAACAACGGTTGCAACTTATAAGGATAGAATATTGTCAGGGTAGCCGGCCAGAATATTTTTCCCCAATAGGCAACATAGGAAACTGTGGCATTGGCACTACGTTCGAGAAATGACAACTGCTGTATTGAGGCAATCAAATCGCTTTTGTTTTGTGCCCAGAAAGTAACCAAACTGGAGATAATGGTTAATACAATAAAAGGAACCTTTTCCAGTATAAGTCCACGAACAGAATGAACCCCGCTGCCTTGTCCCTGCCATGCTTTTTGCCAGCGGTTCAGCGGCCAGTAATCCAGCAGCATCAGGACAAAGGGCAGTGTGACCATCATCGGTTTGGACATCAAAGCCAGGGCGAATAATATCAGGCACAGAAAATATCGGGATATTTTGGCTTTTTGAGCATAGAAAGCGTAAGCATACAGGCAGGCCATGCCGAAGAACATGCTTAAGACATCTTTTCTTTCCGAAGCCCAGGCCACGGATTCCACTCTCAGGGGATGCAGAGCGAAAAAAGCCGCAGCGAAAGCGGAGGGCCAGATATGGTTGGTTGTTTTATATAGAAAGAGAAACAGGAAAATAACGGCCCCGATATGCAGAAGCAGGCTGACCAGATGATGGCCGCCGGCATTTGCTCCGAATAGATTCCAGTCCAGCATATGGGATAGTACAGTTAACGGATGCCAGTTGCCGATGATAACGGTTGTTAATATCCATTTTATGCTTTCCGGTCTAATGCCTGACTGAATATGATAGTTTTCAGTAATATATTGGTCATCATCGCAATTAATGAAATCATTGCCTGTTATCCGGCCAAAGGCGGTAAATGAAGCAACAACTAAAAATACGATAATTAAATAAGAATATTTATTATTCATCATACTTTTTTAATGGCAAGATTTCCTGTATATTTGTAAAATTATTAATTAGATTGAAATTGGATTAATTGCAGATCCCCTTGTTCTTTGCCGAAATCAATGTTTGACAATTTCCCAATTTGCAGGCCTTTAATGCGTTGCTGCATCCGGATGAAATTTGTCCCTGATATAAATAAATAGCTGCTCTGTTGTTAAAGGCATTAGCGTGATTGGGGGTAATACGGATGGCCTCGCTATAGCTTTCCAGGGCGCGTTGAATTTGTCCCATTGAAGTGTACACAATTCCCAGATTAAAATATGCCGCAGCATAATCAGGCGTTGTTCGTATTGCCTGATGAAAGCTTTCGATGGATTGCTGATATTGACCCAGACGATAGTAAATGATTCCCATGTTGTAATGGGCTGCAGAATAATTGTTTATGCTGATGGCCTTTTTATAGTGATAAACGGCCTTACTAATATTTCCTTTTTCCAGAAGATCGGAAGCAAGATTATTGTGCGCCATATAGTTGCCTTTTGTTACTTTTAAAGCATGATTCCAAAGTTCTGAGCTATTTCGCCAATAACCGCATTGTCTCCATGATAAGAATGTGAGAATAGCGAGGAATGTTATTGTTGCCGGGATCACAATCTTCTTGCGGCCATCTGTGGCGGCAAACAAAAGAGGAACGCTCCATGCCAGCATAATCGCAATTCCAATTGAAGGCAGATAATGGTAACGGTCAGTCATTGCAAAGTTTCCTATCTGAAAAATTCCAATAACCGGCAGGATGGTTATTGTATACCATAACCATCCCATAAAGAAACAGGGTATACGTTTCATCATTACAACAGCCGCTATGCTGATGGCAATAATCAAAGTAACGGCTCCTCCAATTTGCCATAGTGGAATATTATCCGAAAAAGGGTAGAAGATGGCCATATCATAAGGCCAGAATGTCTTTCCTAGATAAGCAATAAAGGCAACCGGTGCATTGGCCAGACGGGAAATCAAGGGAACACTTTTAATGTCCATAGCGTTTCCCGGAGTATGAAAAGTCACAAAAACAAGAACGGCGGATAAAGTGAAAAAAGGCATTTTTTCCTTTAGTTGCCATACAATCCAGTCTTGTTTCCCAAATTCAAAACGTTTCAGAGGCCAGTAATCAAGAAAAATCATAATCACGGGCAGAGTGAGAACCATAGGTTTGCTCAGAAGAGCCAATATAAATCCGAATATAACAAGCAAATATCTTTTTATAACAGGTTTTTCCGTGTAATAGACATAAAAACATAAAGTCAGCATCCAGAAAAAAGCACTTAAGACATCTTTTCGTTCGGCTATCCAGGCAACCGATTCCACATGCAACGGGTGAAGAGCGAAAAAAGCGGCAACAAATGCGCTTTTCCAGATTGCGCCGGTCATGCGGTTAAAAAGCCAGAACAGCAGCAGAGTGCTCATGATATGCAAAAAGAGATTGGTCAAGTGATAGCATCCGGCATTAAGGCCGTAAAGTTGATAATCCAGCATAAAGGAGACCCAAACAAGAGGATTCCATAGGCCAAAGTATTTTGAACCAAAAGCCCATTGGAATCCTTCTGGTGAAAGTCCGGACTGAATCACAGGATTATTCGTTACATAAATATTGTCATCAAAATTAATAAAATTGAATTGATTAACCTGCCAGTAGACGGCAAGGGTAGCCAAAATTAGAAGGATGTAAACAATAAGCTTCTGTAATTGAATGTCAGCATTTTTTTTGTCTGACATCCGACTTTGTTTCTCTTGTGTTGTTATCGTGGCCAACTATTTCTCTCTTTGAATCTTTTTAATATCCACAACATTACTAAAATTATCAGGGATAGCCGAATCTTTTGTGTTCTGAAGTACAGGTTGATTAATCGAATCATCTTCATAAAAATCTTCAACCAGCGCCAGATATTCAGCAAGCAATTTACGGCTGACAACAAAAATATGCCCGATATTCTTTTCAATAACACGGTTGAGTCCGCCACAGGTGACTTTGACATTTCCTTTATCCACGCATCCCCATGTTTCTCCAGCCACACAGGAACCTGCCGGCGCGATAGGATCGCGGGAACCTTTGTAATCAAAAATTCTGACTCCCGCTTTTTTCAAAATCGACATGTTAACAGGTTTGCCGTCGAATTTGGGATTGAAGGAAGGAAGACAATATTTGCCTTCATAAACCTGATTGCCGATAAACACATTCTGAATCCATTGAACGTGGGCACTGACCGGGAACTTGGTTCCATGCGTCAGCCAGTAAAGGAATGGAGCCGAATCAGCGATGGATTCTTTTATTTCCGCGCGTCCATAGAATCCCAGAACGACTGTGTGCTGGACACCAGGCTGTATTTCGTTCATTCCCGCTTCGATAACCTGCGGGGGAATATTGACCGAACCGAAAAGCTCTTTCATCAGATAGGGGTCGTAATCGCGGCGGATAAGGGAACGAATCGGATGATGGCCGCTTCCTTCATCATCAAATTTCATCGGTGACGCCATTAAGGCTATTTTCTTGATATCCATTGGCTTGCCTTCGGCCATAAGTTCCTCTGCCCGTCTGGCCAGATAAGGAAGTATCAGGGTACCGCCCATGCAGTATGCCATGACATAGATTTCGTGCTGCGGATGTTTCTTTTTAATTATTTCCAGATAAAAATCAGGAATTGCTTTTCCATAAAAATCAAGACCCAGTTCGGTTTCTTCCCAGCCGGGGTCTCCGTGATCCACCATATAAATAATGTACCCTTTCCTGATCATGGCCTCCACTACCGATTTCCCTGAAGCCAGATCAAAAAGTTCCGGTTTATTTATAAGCGGGGTAGCCATATAGATTATTTTGCCATTGGGCTTAACACCTTCGGCGACCGGATAGTATCGCAGTTTCACCCTGTGATTCAGCGAACCTTCCACGTATTCATAATAAGAACAGCCGATTTTCCCCTGAGTTGCTCTTTCGGAATATTCTTTGATATCAAAAGCGTTGGTTTCATAGAGATTTTCCAAACGGATGCGGTTTTCGACGAGATATTCTTCAAAAGACGTCCTCAATGTGCCGTCAGGATTGGTCTTGGCGAAAGGTAGAGGCATTTCTTTGAAAGGTTGTTCCGTGATTAAAACCAGCAGGCATTTCAGAAGTTCTTTCATGGCCTTGAGGCGTGAAAGCCCTAGATTATTATATTGCTGTTCCAGTTGGGCAAACTCATCCACGTAGTTTTTCAAATACTCTTTACCCTTGGGGGTGGTGCAAATCATTTGCATCTTTTCCCTGTTAAACTTTCCGTCTTTAATGAAAAAACCCGTCAGTGTGTAAAGAAGCCGGGAATAGCTTTTGTATATCCATCCGTTCATGTCGGCAATGGAATCGGGATTTCTGGATGCACCTACAGCCAGGCGTGCGCTGGCCTTAATATGTTTCAACATTGAATCCAGCATGGCACTCTGCCAGGAAGCGGCAATGGCCATTGGTCCGAAAAGCCAGACGTCTTTTTTAATCGTATCAAGCATTTCCTGATAATTGAATAAACTTCTTACCTGCTGACCGACCAGCTTGCTCTTCCATGCAATCGTCGTGTCAAGATTTTCCAGATTATCGGCGGGAGAAAAATCTATTACACTTAGTAGTTCATCCGGCGTAATTTTCATTTTTTTTTCACTGGGCATAATTTAACCTCTTCAATGGTGAAGAACTTAGTGAAAATATCCGCCCGCTTGAAGTGCCGCGGGCAAATTCGGTTGACAAAAATTTCCTTATATATTAAAAAAACAATAATGGTTAAATGTGCTTCGTCCGTATGTGGATATCAACTCAACCGGCGTCAATGAAATTATTCTGAAAATATTCGTCTTTAATAACAACGTTTGTTAATTTTTTAACATTTAATTATCATTTTCTTCAATAGTTTTTTTACGGAGTGAAAAATGACTGAAGAAGACAAAAAAAATCAGTTTAAAGAGTCTGCAATATTTCCGTGGCTGCAGATGGTAACCGACCTGTGGCTTAATATGGCAAAAGCAATGCCGTCAAGCTCACAGACGGCTCTCAATACGCAATCGGCTGTGCAAAACCGCTTTACACAGCAGTTGGACACGAGTTTGAATATGCTCAAGTCGTTTTCCAAAATGATGAAACAGCCGGAATCTGAATCAGCGGCGGCGAACGCCATGAACGCTTTGCCGGAAATCTTTTTGAAAATGGCTAAATCCGGTTTTGATGCGGCGATGAAGATACAAAACCATTTGCTGGAAAAAGCCGGTAATATAGGCAAACGAACGGAGGCTTATCATTTTGAAAATCTGGATCAGGATGTCTTTAAAGCCTTCAGCGAAGTTTATGAAAAAGAAATACAGCAGTATTTTAAAATACCGCCGCTGGGACTTACCCGTTTTTATCAGGAACGGTTTAATGAATTGATCAACAGGCATAATATCTTTGAAACAACCTTGGCCGAATTTCTTTCCATCCTTTACCTGCCGATAGAAAAGTCTTTCAAGGTTTTTCAGGAAAAACTTCAGCAGATGGCGGAGGAAGGCAACATTCCGACAGCAACAAAAGAAAATTACGCCATGTGGGTAAAAATTCTTGAAGGCCACTATATGAATCTTTTTAAATCGACCGATTACACGGAAGCATTGCATCGTGTCCTCAAGCATTTTGAAAATTTCATGATCGTAAGGAATGAAACGATGCAGGATTATCTCCAGATGCTTCCCGTCGTTACGAATAAGGATATTGACGATCTGTATAAAGAATTTCATCTTTTGAAAAAGAGAGTGAATAAATTGGAGAAGCTTTTAGGTATTTCTCCGAACATGGTAGATGCGAAAAAGTAGCCGCCATTGATAAGCTCGGCAGGGGTTAATCAAAGATATTGGAAGGGGAACTGTTTTTATGAGTTCAACAAAAATACCTCTTGATTTGATTCTCGAAAGGATGGCCCAGGACGCGGAAAAAGCGCAGGAACGGGTATCCAAAGCGTCCGAAATTTTACAGGGACAGCTCAACACGGACATGGCCTCGACTCCTTGTGAAATTGTTTATGAAGAAGACAGGGTGAAGGTCAAACATTATTTTCGCAATGAGAACGCCGAAAATAAATTGAAAGTTCCTTTGCTGGTAGTTTATGCTTTGATTAACAGGGAAACGATGCTCGACTTGCAGCCGGACAGAAGCGTTGTAAAAACATTTCTGGAAGGCGGTGTCGATCTTTACATGATAGACTGGGGTTATCCCAAACGTAAAGACCGCTTTTTGACCATCAGCGATCATGTCAATGGATACATGGACAATATCGTCGATTTCATACGCGCCAGGCATAACGTTCCCAAAATCAATCTGATGGGAATTTGCATGGGAGGAAGCTTCTGTGTTATGTACTCCGCTCTGCATCCCGATAAAATAAAAAACCTGGTTACCACCGTTACGCCTTCGAGCTTTGATACGGACAAGGGGCTTCTGCATGTCTGGATGAAGGATATTGACGTTGATGGCATCGTTAAAACATACGGCAACATCCCCGGCGATTTGATGAATTTTGGATTTCTTCTACTTAATCCCGCGCGCCTGATGATAGACAAATATGTCGGGTTCATGGAGAATATGGACAACAAGGATTTCGTGGAAAATT
>CAYMWM010000099.1:10300-12154 GCA_964394185.1 uncultured Smithella sp. | reverse complement strand
GCAAGCTTCCTTACGAATTTATTATATTGTAAGGAATGTGTTGCGTCAAGAGTTAGTTAAATAAAGACGAACCGATCCGCCCGGCACGCCAGAGATTCCCGTGTATTGCTCATCAAATGAAAGGAAGACGATCCGGTAACAAGAACGGGAATGCCCGGCTTCGGGCAGATAGTGATGAATCAAATCATCAGCCTGGTCAGGCCTTACCAGCCAGAGGTTGTACTGCAAAATCCGGTTTTGAACTTCACTGCTCAGCATAAGTCTTATATATCATGGTTTATCATGAACAGCACTCATAATTAACCAGGTTATATTACTATTTGTTTCAGTTTTGAGCATTTTTCCTGTGAAAATACTTTTTGTAACAATGATGGACACAGATAAACGCAGATGAATGACGAAAACGGATGCTAAATAAAATTGTTTCCCTCATTGTGATAGGGCGGCAATGAAGGAAACACTCAGCGCCTATCGGCAGCAAAGAGTTTCACTGCGCCCAAAGGGCTCGGTGCTGGTCGGCTGGTATGCCCTATCAGCCAGACGGTCAGAAAATATCTTATCAGCGTTCATCCTATAAAAAAGGTGCAAAGAATCTTTGTAACAATGATGGACACATGTGAAAATACTTTTTTCTGTGGCTGTCGTCAACAAAACCAACAATGTGATATCTAACGTTATCCTGCTTGTGGCTATCACGAACAATCATCTCAGTGGCACTTGCTACCCCCACGATCAATGTGTGCTTTCCTCCGTGCAATAGTTGAACGTGTTTTTTTAAGTGAATTATCTACATAAATTGATAGATTTATAAGAACAATTTTAATTTTGCAATCCTGTCACACGCTTCCCCGATCGCTTTATCAGACTTTGCAAAACAAAACCTCAATATATCTTCTCCATCATTGCTGTGAAAAAACGCGTTACCCGGCACACTCGCAACACCTGTCTTCTCAAGCAGGTACATAGCTTTCTCCTTACTACATCCCCCGGGAAGGATCGACGCGTTTGCCAGAACGTAATAGGCACCCTTTGGCACTGCTGGCACAATACCGACCTCATTCAGCGCTGCGCAGATCAAATCCCTCTTCTTTTTAAATGAATTGCATAAATCGGAGTAATACAATGCATCCAGCATCTCAATCCCCCTTGCCACACCTGTTTGTAAAGGCGCCGGGGCACATACATAGATCAGGTCATTTATGTACCCAATCATATCTGACCATCGTTTTTGGCATGCTGAATATCCTATTCTCCACCCGGTAATACTAAATGTTTTTGAATACCCGGATATAGTAATAGTACGGTCCGCTATTGCGGGAAGAGAACCAGGACTTATGTGCGGTGTATCATCATAGATGAAATATTCATATATTTCATCGGTAAAAACAAAAATATCATGATCAACCGCAAACCTGGCAATCATATCGAGTTCCTCCCGGGAAAACACCTTACCTGAAGGATTTGCTGGTGTACATACCATGATGCCTTTCGTTTTTTGCGTGACCACCTCCTCCAAATCGTCTCGTGAAAAGCTCAGATCGGGAAAATTCATGGTTACATATTTCGGCACAACATCCACTGCAAGCAGGGTATTCAGGTGGTATCCATAGTAAGGTTCAAACAAAATCACTTCATCTCCGGGATCCAATAGCGCCAAACATGTGCAATAAAATGATCCAGTGCTGCCTGCGCTGACGGTAACCTCTGTCTCGGGGTCAACCACTATACCATTGAATTTGCCAAGCTTGTTTGCTATTGCTTGGCGTAATTCGGCAAGCCCATTATAACGGGTATAGCAATTTACTCCATCATAAATGGCATTAGCCGCCCCCCTTAAAACCTCTTCCGGGACTC
>CAYMWM010000099.1:0-10290 GCA_964394185.1 uncultured Smithella sp. | reverse complement strand
GTCACATACACCTTGAGCCAGATTGATTCCCCCGATTCTTTCACATTCTATCGTCATTACACGGATTTCTGCCTGTGCAATACCATCTGCTCGTTTGCTTAACGTTAATGCCATTAAAACCTCCTGGCTAATCCCTTAGTATTAATTCTTTGCATAAAATGATTTCACTACCTCAATAACATAGTCGATCTCATTATCTTCTATTTCAATATTCATCGGCAGCGAGCAAACCTCGCGACTCAAGGCTTCTGTTTCAGGAAATCCTTTGTCAATGAGATTTAATGCTTTATGTTTGTAGTAAGGCTTCCGGAACTGGGTAAGCACTTCAACCCCTTCTTTCTTGAGATAGTCGGAAAATTCATTGCCTCGTTTTGACCTGATTGTATAGTTTTGATATATGTGATCTCTCCTCGGATCACCATAGTGCGGAAGCAACAAATCGAGTATACCAGATAATGCCAAGTAGTACTTCTTGGCAATTGCCTTACGTCGTTCAATCCACTCCGGTAAGTACCGTAGTTTTATGTCAAGGAACGCCGCCTGCATGTTGTCAAGAAGGCATGTAAATCCATGGCCATGGTATTCGCCGGTATCGCGATCTTCGCCATTGTAACGCATGCGGGTTGCAAAAAGTGCGACATCGGGATCATCCGTTGTGATCGCCCCCCCGTCGCCATAACCCCCAAGTATCTTGAAGGGATAGAAACTCCAGCACCCCGTCAAGCCCCAAGATCCCGCCTTCTTTTTTGCCCCCGTTTTCTCATCAAGCATACTTGAACCAAGGCTCTGACAAGCGTCTTCAATAACAACAAGATTATATTTTGCTGCAATCTCCATCACCCGAACCATGTCAGCCATGTAACCACTCAGGTGCACAGGAATAATACCCCTTGTCTTATCTGTTATTGCCGCTTCAATCTTCTCACAATCAATATTAAAGTCTTTGCCAACATCCACAAGAACCGGGGTCGCACCAACATTTACAACAGCCGAGCATGTTGCAACAAATGTGTGGGCAGGAACAATCACTTCATCTCCGATCCCAATTCGCACCGCCCTCAGGGACATATGCAGGGCATCGTATCCACTGTTAAGCCCTACAGCATACTTCGTGCCGACAAACCTTGCCAGGTTTTCTTCGAATGAACGTAACTGCCCCCGATCAATAAGATCCCCTTTGGACATGACTTCGAAATAAGCAGCGTCCAGTTCCTTTTTTATCATTCGGTAAACTTTGACAGGTTCAACAAATTTTACTTTGTACGCCATTCAGCCTCCAAAAGATATAAATACTCCATTCAATCACACATTTAATATGACAATACATACTGAATAGCCTTGACAATATTAATACCGGTCGGATAATAGGCCTTTTCCAATACAGAACTCGCCGGGGCTGGACAATCCGGGAGAGCCACACGTATAACCGGTGCTTTCATCATTCCGAAAGCCTCCTCCGCAACCATTGCTGCAATTTCTGCTGAAACACCGAAAGATTGCCAACCTGTATCGGCAACAATCAACCGCCCCGTTTTCTTCAGAGATGTGAGTATTATTTCCCTGTCAAGGGGTTTGATCGTCCTTAGATCGATAACTTCGACTGATACCCCGTCGTATAAAAACGCGTCAGCGGCTTTAATGGCCTCATGCACCATGAGAGAAACAGCCACAACAGTTACGCTTTTACCTTCTCTTCGGACGCAGCCTCTGCCGATATCAACACTGTATATCTCGTTTGGCACAGGTTCTTCCAAACTATAAAGTAAACGTTCATCCACAAAAACTACCGGATTGGGATCATCGATGGCAGCAATCATCAGCCCTTTAGCGTCATATGGGGTAGCTGGCATCACCACCTTTAAACCCGGAACGTGTGCAAACATGGCATGTATTGCCTGTGAATGCTGGGCGGCCTGCTCCCCATGCCGGTTAATAATACCCCAGACAACAATCGGTACACTTACCTTGCCACCGTTCATATAATGCCAGTTTGCCGCCTCATTGACGATAGGATCAAAAGCATAAAACATAAAATCCATTCTGGGATGCACTACGATAGGTTTCATACCTGCAATCGCTGCGCCCACTGCCACGCCGGTAATTCCATTCTCTGATACGGGTGTATCGATGACCCGTGTAACCCCAAACCGTTTCAATAGATCTTTTGCTGTGTTCCCCACATACCATGGGCTTTTGACGCCTTGCCCGATAAGAAAAACAGACGAATCCCTTTCCATCGCTTGGTGGATTGCTTCATTTATCGCCAGACTATATTGAAGTTTTCTACGCGAAGACATATTTTGTCAGATCCTCCGGTGCAGGACTCGGACTGTTTTTGGCAAACGACTGTGCATCGTACACCTCTGCCTTTACTTCGTCCTTGATACCCTGTAACTGTGCTGTATCGATCACCCGACTATTTATCAAATAGCTCTCAAATATCATAATTGGGTCTTTTTTCATCCAAGAATCGACTTCTTTTTTGGGCCGGATATCCTTGTGAGTTCCTTGGATATTGTCATCGGGTCCCACATGCCCGCGAAATCGATAAGTCATAAATTCCATGAAAACAGGACCATTTCCTATCCGACACGTGTCGACTGCCCGCAGAGCAGCTTCATAAACCTTCAACACATCATTACCATCGACGGCATGAAGTTCAATGCCAAGGGCCCTTGCAATGTTGGTAACCGGCAGATCAACTCGGCACTCCCGAATAGGCATGTGTGTAGCATAAAGATTATTTTCACAGGCAAAAATAATAGGGAGCTTCATTAATGCAGCAAAGTTCAAAGATTCATAAAGCACACCTTCACCTGTCGCCCCGTCTCCAAAAAAACTTACAGACACCCGATCATCTTTGCGGATGGACGATGCAAGAGCAGCCCCGGTTGCCAGGGAGACAGTACCTGCAACGATCGGTGCCGATCCCAACATTCCAATATCCGGGTCAATGAGATGCATTGACCCACCTCTTCCTCTCGAGCATCCTTCTTCCCGACAGTAAATCTCTGCCACCAGCGCATTTAGAGAACCACCTTTGGCCAAAAAATGGCCGTGGGAACGATGATTTCCGAAAACGTAGTCATCTTGTGATAACGCAGAACAAACACCAACAGCTACAGCTTCCTGACCACTATAAAGATGACAGGGCGCGCAAATTTCTTTGCTCAGTATGGGCTGCACCAGGCTCTCCTCGCAAAAGCGAATACGCAGCATCATCCGTAAAAAATGTGTCAATAATTCATCGCTGTAATTCATTTACGCCCTTCTTATAATTGTGCCTACACGCAGGGCCAGCTTACTTCATAAAAATTGTTTTTAAAGTCAGAAAAATGATTTTGACGTCCGTAAAGAAAGTCCGTTCCCTCACATACTTTAACTGCAAGCGAAGCTTTTCCGGACGAATCTTTTCCAAGTAATCTTTATCTGGGTCAGCACTCCCTTTAAGAAGCGCACCCTCATCGGGATTCCACAGGGAAGCCCAATCCGTAATTCCTGGCCGGACTGTCAGAATCGTTTTCTCTTCCTCTGAGTATAAATCGGTGAATTTCTTTACCTCAGGCCGAGGCCCCACCAAACTCATGTCGCCAGCCAACACATTGACCAACTGCGGCAGTTCATCCAGCTTATATTTGCGAAGGATCCAGCCGATTTGCGTAATCCTCGCATCATCATCGGATGTTGATGACGCCCCTAACTGCTCTGCATCTTCAACCATAGTTCGGAATTTGTAAATTCGAAAAACCTTTCCGTTAAGCCCAACACGTTCCCCCCGATAAAAAACCAAACCACCATCCGCTTGCTTGATCCGCAGTACAATCCACATCAAAAACGGACTTAAAACTAGAAGCCCAGAGGCCGCGGTTGCAATATCGAATAATCGCTTAACACTCATTGAGCAATTATGTCTCTTTTGTTGCAACCATCACAAACTTAAAAGCTGCGCATTTAACTTCTAGAAGCCTGTCAACAGAATTTGAAATCGCAGCAGTCCTTTTATCTCCGAGCAAGTGGATCATAAAAGGTGCAAGAAACGATATAGCACCAAAGTATTGAATATCCACAGATACAAACCGATGTCGGTACCTAGCCAGCAACTTAAGCGAGGGCATACGCCGTAAAGTGTTTTTTGTGCGGTTGCCACGAAGGTAATGAACCCATCGGTTCAATCTGTAAATCGGGTTTTCGTTCAAAGAATCAACGCAAATAAACTTTCCGCCTGGTTTTAGGCAACGCCAGATTTCAGCCAACACGCATTCATTATCTCCATAGCTAAGACTACCTGCAGAGGCAACTATATCGAATGTGTCATCCTCGAATGGCAGCACTTCCATATCAGCAACCATAGTATTTACAACCCCACCAGCTTGTTTAATACGTTTTACCAATAATTTTAGCATATTAGGTGAGATATCCACCGCTATGACCCCTGCACCTTTTCTTGCTAGAGCCAAGGTAAAATTCCCGGTCCCAACACCTAATTCCAGCACACGATGATGTGCTTTAACAAAATCATAAATTTTCTGTTCGTAAAGCAAGTAAGGTGCACGAAGATAGATGGGCAAGGAACTTGAACCAAATACTTCTCCAGAAATAGAAACCGGCTGAGTTAGTTGAAGCTTTGCACGGGTTTCATATCGATTCAATTCAACCAGTTTATCCTTGTCCACTTCAGGTTCCCGATCGCTTTTGCTGTACAAGAAACTCAAGATGTTTAACCAGACCGCCATATACAGTTTCAAAGGAAAATTGCTCTTTATAAAGCTTGCTGGCCTTTACGGACATTCTTTCCTGCAAAGTCACATCCTGCTTCAAAGCCCTAATGCAGTCATGAAGACTTTTTCCCGTATCTGTACCATAGCGTATCCCTACTCCATTTTCGGCAATCAGCGATGACACCTCACCCTGCAGTGGACAGAGTATAGGCAAACCAAGGGATAGCGCGTCTAATATTTTATTAGGGATGTTTCTGGTAAAATTCTCTATATTCATGTATGGGGCAAGGGCCGCCTGAGCTCGTTCCGCCAAGGCCTCGATCTTTGGGCGATCTACCCAACCGGGGAAAAGTACGTTCGGAAGACCGGCCATTAATGCTTTTATTTCTACAACTGAACCGCCATCCCCACACAAAACAAACTCACATGGGAAACTACTTGTGTTTAAATCAAGCTTTGCGGCATCCCGAACAGGCATGAAGTCAAAAATCGACATGAAACTACCGACAAAGCAAACACGAGGACGGCCATCATCTAAAACTCCATGATCATCCCACCAGCGACGTGCTTTCTCCAAATCCTTTGCAGACACTTGCCCTGAAGGCGTAGTAAGTGGAAATATCCCATCCGCATCTTTCAGAGAGCGGCCCGCAAACGCGGAAGACCAGTCAAGATAACCATTGGACATAGATGAAAGTCCCGTCACATCGCGCATCGTTCTCCGTGACAGATAAAAATAGGGCCCCAGAACCATACGCCCAAATGGCCTCAATGCAACCGGAACTGCCTCCAGGAATAACGAAGGCCACTGGTCTTTAACATCAAGCAGTGACGGAATACCACGCTGAGCAAGCCACCGTGCCAGCACCGCGGCAGTTTCGATAGGGGGATAACCGACAAAGGCCACGTCTGGTAAGATTCTAACCCGCTTAAGCTGTTGGCTGAGATTGTATGCCAAAACTGCATGATCAAATAATCTTCCAATACTAATATTACGCTTATAACCAGGGCTGGGAATTAATCGAATCACAAGCTGGTTCGAAACTTCGTTACTCTGAGTTGTGGCAGTTCGGTGCCTCTTCTGCTGATGATAAAACGCAGAACTCCACAATTCAACTTTGTGACCAGCAGTAATTAAAGAATCAGCGAGATTCATTGCCCTCATTGGTCTGGGGTTGCCCATATCAATATGTAGAGGTTCACCAGTCTGCCATAGCAATACATTCAATATTTTAAACCTCAACTATAGATAATAAATAATCAATTTCTATGCGGTTAAGTAGCTTTTAATTATGCCCCATGCATTTTCTGCAGAAAATATCTTGCTCTTTTCAAATGCATTTTTTTTCATTCGCAACAAAAGAGCTCGATCCCGGTAGAGCTTGTCAACATACTCATAAAATTCATTTTCGTTTTTCAAATCAAAAACATAACCTGTGATGCCATGATCAACGACTTCAGGCAAATACTTCCAATTAGATACTATCACCGGCAAACCTGATGCATAGGAATCCACTATGGTTCCCGGAAAACCTTCACCGGGATAATGCGTTGGCAGAATCGATACATCATATTGGCCCAATGCATCATAAATCTCATCTGGTTGCAAGATCCCGCGGTACGTAACAAAATCAAATTTATCAATCTGCTGTTTAAAATAACCCTCTTCACCTTCATCTATAGGTCCGTAAAAATCAATTTCGATTGGACTATCTTGGTTGTGTTTTTTTTCAATTTGTTCCGCCAATCTAAATGTGGCATCAATTCCCTTCATTCTATTAATACGGGCCATAAACACGATTTTGAAAGAATTTTTTTCTTGATAAAAGGAGGGTGTAAAAGAGTGCATTCTAAAATTCGGGAAAATGTGTACGTTTCTGAACCCATATTTTTTCTCTAACTTTTCTTTCAAATGTTTATTCTCGGGGAAAATTGCCCGAATTCTTGAAAGCAATGCAGCATGCAGTGCCTTGTTTTCAAGATATTCTGCCAGCCAGCCACCAACAACAACATAAAGCGTATCAACACGCCTTAGTTTACATATTAAATAAATAATTGGGAAAATGTACGTTAAATTTTTTGTTGCGGGAAGGTAAATAAGCTTTTGGCATCTGAAGATTCGCCAAATCATATTAAAGAAAGAAAGCTTGTTGAATTGAAAAGACTGTGAGTCGAAGTAATTAACTGATTCAAAAAATTTACTTTTTTTCTTTAGCAATTCATAAACATATCGGGTCTTGACTGTTTGGCCATCAAGCTGGTTCGTTATATAACCGAAGTAGCCAAGTATTAGAATTCTCTTCTTCATCTAAGACAATAGCCTTAAATATTGGGTTATTATTGTTTCCTTATTGAAATTATTTTCGGCAACAATTCTGTTTTGCCTACCTATTTTAATCAATTCCTTGTTGCTTGAATTAAGAACTAGCAGAATCGCATCCCTAATAGACCTTGGATCACTAGGATTACACAACAATTTGTTTTGATGTTTCAAAAGTTCAGGCAAATCAGACACTGCAGACGATATGATAGGTTTACCGCAAGCCATACCTTCACAAACGGTATTTGGCAAACCTTCATAAAAACTGAACAGACACACAACATCCGCTTGTTGCGTTTTTCTTATGATCTCAATAGATGCAGGAAAGAATGAAATCACATTGTCAAGATGATTGGTTTCGACTATTTTTTTTGCCTCTTGAAGAGAAGTATCCACTTCATCACCATACCACTCAATATTTAATCTCGATCGTTCCGTCTCATTGAGAAGCAGAAGGGCGGCCAACAAGCCCCTCAAATTCTTTTCGTGTCGGTGTTCTGCTGCGACTATTAACTTGAGCTTGCGATTTTTACACAGAACATAATTCTCATCAGGTTTCCATGTTTCAAAATCAATACTATTATAAAGTACCTTGCATCTAGAGACGCGTAACATCGGATTTATTTGCTTCACTAGCCTCATATTTGCGTAAGAATTTGCAACGACGTAATCTGCTAATAGATGGAACCCACGATAAGCCTTTAATTTTATCGATTCCATAATCGCAGGATTCGCACTCCGTTCACCAACCACTAACTTCCAACTTCGAAAGGGAAAGCCAGCAACTTCGCAGATAAAACAAGGGGCTTCCAAGAATGCAAGGACAGCATCGAACTTACCCCCGTAAATAAACCGCCTCATTTTTATTAATCGTCTCAAATAATTGTTTTCTTGTATGCAATTAATTGATATTCCTGAGTTTTCGAGGATGGAATTATAAAAAGGAAGATGGTGATAAGTGAGAAATGTGACGTTAAGCCCCTTTTCTTGGAATCCTAATGCTAATCCAACTAATTGACGTTGAGCCCCACCCGGTCCCAAGCTGTCTATAACGCAAAGAACTTTCATTCATTATATGTAAAGGTTATCAAAGAATTGATTTATTGCTTACCTGATGCTGATGATGGATAATTTATATATGTACTTTGCAGAGACATAGAAAACGCTCCAACCATCCCGATCAAGGGCCATAAATCTCTAGCTGAGTATAAAACCGCCGTTGTATTAAAAAAAAATACGATAATAAGAAAAATTAGACAATTCATTGTCGGTGCAAAAGTAGGTAAGTTGTACGTCTTCTTGGTTTGGGCATATACGTTTTTAAGCAACAGACATAATGAACTGAAATAAAAGCCAAAACCTATAATCCCTGATGATACAAGCACCTCTGATATCGTAGAATGAGAATATGCACCATAAGCATTGTAATTGATAAAATTATTATGTCCGATTCCTAAAATAATATTTTTAACGTTATCTAACCATAACTCAATAGCAGCATTAAAAAGGTAAAGCCTCGACCCAAATGATGAATCAAATTGCCTCAAATGAACCATTGACTCTAATCTATAAAAGAAAGGCGACGTATAAATATAATATATACTAGAAACAACTATACTTGTTCCGACCAACAAGGATGCAAACAACTGCAGAAATGAAAATCTGTATCGTTTTAAAACGAGCCAGGCGACGAAAATCGCAAACAAGCCAACACTTATCATTCCTTTCTTTGAACCACTAAAATAAAGAATATAGAGAGCAGTACTCATAAAAGACAAACATAGAAATTTAATAATATTTGTTGATTTCGACTGCGTTAGGAGAAGAAAGGAAAGCCATACTATGCTTAATGCATACATAGCAGCCACATTGGCATTGGCTAGTGTCCCATCAAATTGACTTAGACCCGACATCCAATCTAATGCAAATCTCAGATACATCAGCGTTTCAAGGTTCAAATACACCACTAAAAAAACAGAGGTACCGTAAATAAAAAGAGCATTGTAGAAATCCCTTTCGCTCTTGATTAATTGCGTTACGGACAGCGTGACAATAGCCACCTTCATTAACGTCATAAAATCGTCGTCATTTAATACTCCGGCGATCGCTGTGGTGATTATTAACCACAAGACAAAAATTCCATAAAGCCAGATTTCACCGGGAACATTTAACTTTTTGGTTCTAACAAAGTCCAGAACAGCATACAAAACAACCAAGATCCCAAACCACTGAGGAATGAAGTTTAAACTTAAATCAATAGAATAAGAAAAAACCGCTACGCTGAACAGGTATGCCCCAACCATGTAGCTCCCCAGTGTTGCTTTGTTGGAAACAGAATTATTTGTGAATACCTGATCATTCATTATTTCGCAGAGACCTGAATATTTTATGCATTGGTCAGAATGCTCTCAAGGATTGCATCCTCCGGCCACATTGACTCTTCATGCAATTCGAGTTTTATCTCCTGATAACCTATGCAATCTTTTAATGCTAAAGGGACGCAACAATAGCTAACCTCTGCAATCAGAGGTTCTGAATCCTTCCCATCAATAAAATCAAACGCCAAACTTTCAGATTTAAGCTTTTGGGTTGCATCAAAAGCGGTCTTGATGCGCTACATGTTAATTTGTAACTGATCGTAATCAATGCGTCCGTTCCCCCGATGCTCTGGAATCATTCTTTTTTACCACACTTCTGAACAAAAAACTCTGTTGCCGATAATAGTCACTAGTGTGTCATACTTATTTCCGGCAATAAAATTCTGGAAATAAAAATACCCCTTCTTGCGAGTGCACATCTTGTTATTTAGATATATATTGATAAGTGAGATGGGTAATCGTTTGATTTTCAGGAGATAATCTTTCTTGTTAACCGTTTTTTCGCAACTTTGTTGCGAAGTCAGAAAAGTATCCGTCGTTCACCTTAAACCCACTGCTAAAAGCAGTTTTGCACAACTTCCATGTTTATGAACGATTCAGCACCAATTTTACGTTTTCAGAACCGGCGTCGCTACGCAGGGAAGGGAGGTAAATCGAAATATCAGTCGTTGGGTGTTGCATACCACGCAGTTGAGTAGCCACCGCTACAAGCGGACTTTCAAGACATGGCGCTAGCTTCGCATGCTATAAGTATGATGTCTTCTATTATTGCATACTCAGGCCATATTGCTTGATCGTGCCATTTTAGCTTTCGGTCCCAAAAACCGCTACATGCTTTTACAGCAGCAGACGCAAAACAATAACTGATTTCTAT
>CAYMWM010000098.1:0-12205 GCA_964394185.1 uncultured Smithella sp. | reverse complement strand
ACGATGTGGCGTCGCGATCATGACCAGCGTCCGTACGTCACCTCGATAGGCCTGGGAAGTGACGTACGCCCTGGCCACAAGCCCCCCCATGCTCCTGGCAACCAGGTCGACCCGGTCGGCGCCGCTTGCGGCCAACGCTTTTTCAATCTCTTCCGCAAAGAAGTCCATCGCGGCCCGATAAGACGATGACGTCAGGAGTTTATCCAACGGAAGACTTTGCACTTCCTCCAGGGTATATCCAAGCTCCTTCTCCACCGACGGGCTTATATAGTTTATGTTCAGGTCGAGATCCGACAGCCACACCATGTCTTTGATATGGTCAGCCAGCAGACGGTACTTTTCCTCGCTTGTCCTGAGCAGTGTTTCCGTCTGCTTGCGCCCGGTGATGTTATGCGAAACATTGGCCAGACACAGCGTCGCACCCGTAACGTCATCCCTGATGTTAAAGGTCACGGAATAAACATCCGTCAGTTCACCTGTCCGTAAGTTGCGGTATTGGAGTTCACCTTCCCAACTGTTCCCGCTCAGAAGCGCAGGGAGGATTTCCTGATGAACGGTGGGCAAAAACGGCTCCGAAATAACATCCGTGATGGAGTAGGCGCCGACATTGTCCGGTTCGATTCCCAGCATCCTGCTGCCGGCTTCATTCAGGAAAATCATTTTCCCCTCCGGGGTGGCCAGGTTCACCAGTTCACTGCTGAATTTAACCACCGAAGCCAGCTTGATGATTTCCTCCACCGCCTTCCTGCGCTCGGTGATGTCGCGAACGAAAGCCAGGACGATTTTTTGCCCCCTGCGTTGAACCACACTGGTGTTGATTTCAACAGGGATGATCCGCCCGTCTTTCCTGGTCAGTTCAATCTCATCCGGGTCGGTGGACTTGCCTTCGATGTTGGCCTGGAGCCACTGGACGGCCTTGTTTATGCCTTTTTCCGTAAGGAGGTTCAATTCCAGAAAATTTCTGCCGATCAGTTCTTCACGCCGGTAGCCGATAATCTCTTCGCACTTGCGGTTGCCGTAAAGAAAGTTACCCTTCAGGTCGCTCATGTAGACGCCGTCCGGGGCGAGTTCCAGATAGTTCCTGAACAATTCTTCGCTTTCGCGCAGTTCATCTTCCGCCTTCCTGCGCTCGGTGACATCCCGGACAATTCCCCTGAAACCGACGGGCTTTCCTAATGAATTCTTTTGCAGGGATATGGATATTTCGACATATATTGCCGTGCCGTCTTTTCGTCTGACCAGCAGGCCGAGTTCCCTGTTGGGAATCCCCGTCTGGAATACCCGGTTATACGCCTGAAAAAGTATTTTTATATTTTCCTCATCCATGTATTGCCTGAAATTCAAGCCCGTTAATTCTTCTCTGGAGCGTCCGTGCATTCTGCATAACGCATCGTTGAAAAATGTAAAATTGCCGGCAAGGTCCAGTTCGTAATAACCATCTTCGATGGTTTCAAGAATGGCTTTTGTTTTGTCTTGCGTCCGGCCGAATAATTTTTTCATATTCTGAATAGGGTTGATACGATATCGGGTTTCAGTATTGTTTTTATGTGTTTTGTCATGCTTCGTTTTCCGCCGTTTGCCCGGTTGATTAATTCCGGCTTGATACCGCCGGCTGTCGCAGGTGTATTTGAATTAACATGAGACATTATTTCCTGTCAAAGGATATCATGCCCCCGGCGTGAGGTTTTGGCTGTCAGCCGCCGGAAATGAAATTTGCGCATGTAAGGATGGAAGGCGGGTAATATATAAGCTGGTTATATTGACTTTTTATTTGCTTTCCATACACTTTCTGGCCGCATCCATATCGGTAAACCAATTTAATGACGACAACCCTGCATTGATTGCCGCGGTCTTATATTGAACATTTTCCGGAAGGTCGACTATCGCATATGTAATCTCAAAAAGCACAGCATTATACGTTCTGAAATAACGATACATTTCTGAAGGAGCGATACGTCTATCAATACCACGGAAATCAGCGATGACTTTCTTTGCGTTATTGGCTTTAATCATAACGTTCACATCATTGACAACATTTTCATAAGTACATTCTGACACTTCACCCTTTACGGCAATTTCAAGAATTTCATTATGCATGGCTGATGAGACCTGATATTTTGCTTTTTCTTCCATTGATAAAGTCTCTGTTAAAAAAATATTTGTGATTGCTGAATCCCGTTAAAGAAAAGCGCCGCTTTGGGAAGGCAGGGCCTGTGCTCACATTTCCCCTGCCCGGCAGATGATATCTCCATTTATGTTTATATTTTAACTCATAACGCCAGATATTGTCAATCCCTCGAAAGAGGGGAAATCAAATTATTTTCATAATATGCCCCCGGAATTCGGTATGTTTCCCTGTCTTACAGAACCTTTCACCCTTCCGGTAAATCCCATGCAGAGTTTTCCGCGGCCCGCCCCGGGGATCATGACACTCGCTAAGAGCGAGCAAAGCGATGCTCGAAGCGTAAGTGGAATTATCCCGGGTGCAGCGACGTAGGGTAATTCGCTCTAAGTCTTTCAGTGCACTTCGTTTCTGAAATTTGCGTCTCATTAAAATTGCATATGAATATGGTACAAAATATATTATAATATTCATAACGTGAAAAAAAACTCGGCAGGAGGTTCGATATGAATGTAAAAGGTACCTTTTATATTACGGCCAAGGCTACTATCATCGCAACTTTCGGCGAGGAACGCTGGAATTCCTTTATGGCCCATCTGGCAGAGAAAGACAATTTTTTCAGCAAAATCATTATGTCCATTAGCCTCATTCCGGTAGAAAAATTAATTATATTTATTGACGAAATGTGCAGGGAATTCTTCAACAACGATAAAATGATATACCTGACGTTTGGAAAGGTAGGCGCTAAATCCGCCCTGTCGACGGAAGGTCCTTACAAATCTTATATGCTAACAAAGGATATGAAGCAGTTCGTCGAGTTTGTTCTACCCAAGATATGGTCAACCTATTTTGATGGCGGTGTCGTGGCCGCACGGCTTGAAAATAACATTGTTCACATCAAAATCACGGGATTCCAAATTAAACATCTGCATTTCGAGTCTCTTATCATGGGTTACTTTCAGCAGGCCATCAAAATATTCGGGAAGAAAACCGGTGCAAAAAAGGTCAGGAGTCTTGCAGGGGGCGACGATGACATTTATTTCCAGTTTGAGCTAAAAGATGCATGACCACAAATATGGGCGATGTCGATGACTGCCTGACATGAATAGTAATTACAAGGACAAACATGGGGACACCATACTAGTTTTTACAAACATGGGGACACCATACTAGTTTTTACAAACATGGGGACACCATACTAGTTTTTATCCTTCCTCGGCCGTCCGCCTTTCCTGGGAACCAATATCCTGTCTAACTTGTTCTCTAAACGTTTCATAAAAGGAATACTTCCCAACGGTCTTCCCGTCTGCTCATGACGCTGTATTAAATTTTCTTCCTCCTTGGTATATCCGCTGGAAAGAAATTCGCCCCAATCGTCAATGAGTCTCAATAACGGCTTTACCCGAACCAAAGCATCATCCTTGCCCTTTATGTGGGCCTTGGCGCTGCTCCATGGATAGTGTTCTGCTCTCTTCACACGTTTTGCCTTAACCGGATTAAGCTCAATATACCGTGCCGCTGCTAATAGATAGTGCTCATCCATGACATATGATGAAAAACGACCCTGCCATAGATGGCCTTTCCATTTCTCCCGAAAATTGATCTGCCGGGTATAGCGCCGGTGGGTCTCTCCTATCGCACGGCGCAAGCCATCTTCCGTCGCCGGAACCGCGATAAGATGAACATGATTTGGCATTAAACAATACGCCCATATCTCCACATCGCACTTTTCGCACCATTCAGACATGGTCTCGATATAATAGCGGTAATCATCGGCACAAAAGAACGTGTCCTGCCGACGATTACCCCGCTGGGTGATATGATGCGGATATTTTGCTGCGACTACTCTTGCAATACGTGCCATGTGTGTTTTCTATTCCTTTAATGCTTGATTGTCAATAAAAACTAGTATGGTGTCCCCATGTTTTCAGATTCCCCATGTTTTCAGAATAATTCAATAATTATTTTTTGCAATTTATCTAAACTTATGATTAATAATAAACAACCTGCTATTCATTTTCATGTCATTAATAATATAGTTTTGTATCATCCGTTCTTAATGTGTTCGCGATAATGACTGCAGGCAGAATCAATAATTTTTTAAAAACGATTTCAATAAATTCAATTTTTTAGCAACAACATGTCATTAACAGATGTGCAATTGTTTTATCCGTGAAAGGAGGGAGCAATGAAAACAAAGTATGTATTAGCATTGTTTGCAATGTTGCTTTTGGTGTCGCCGGGCTGCGGCGGCGGAGGGGGCGGAGGGGGATCAAGTCCAGCCACCCAGTACACCGTAACTTATGATGGTAACGGCAGTACGGGTGGAAGTGTTCCGGTTGATTCCACTAATTACGATAACGGTCAGACTGTAACGATATTTGGGAACACGGGAACTCTGATAAAGACGGGTTATGTTTTTAGCGGATGGAACACGCAACCGGATGGAGCAGGAACTACCCATGCAGGAGGGGCAACTTTTACAATGAGTTCGGCAAATGTTACTCTTTATGCGCTTTGGACTTCTGAAGCCGCTTCATTAGGGCAATGGGATAACTCAAATTGGGACGATATTGCTGCCCCATGGGGACCGTAAATTAATTAATGTCTGATTATTATTTTCAATAATAGATACAATTTTGACATCATAAACAATTTAATTAATTTTATAATATAAAAAGGAGAATAATATGAAACACTTTAGTCAAAAAAAATTTTTATTAAAAATCGTTATGCTGACTCTTGTATTTGTTGTGTTTTTTACCATCCCGTATGCTATTGGAAAATGGATAGATCCAATTGGCGATAGCCCGTTATATCCGGGAGGCCCGACATTCCCGTCAGGGTCATTACCGGTTGTCAATGTATCCGTGCCGAATCAATTTACATCCGGGACAACAATCAGTGCCAGCGCGATGAATAACAATTTTAAAGCTATTGGCAATCAAATGCCGGGCATAGACTGGGCAACTATTAACAAAACGGATCTTCATGCAAGGCCTACGGCTACGGTTGGCACGGTTTCCATTAGTGCACCCTGCTCAGGATATGTGGTTGTCCGGTTCGATGGTTACGCTATTGCCGATGAGACTGATCTTATAGTCCTGGCAGCAAGTGATACAACAGATTATGGTTCTTCTCGCGATGAAAAGGTCTTTGTTTACGGGGATGGTCGTCAACGTTCTTTTTCGCATACAAGAGTTTATACTGTCGATGCAGTAAGTAAAACATTTTATGCATTAGTACGTAATGACAGCGGCCCCACTGGCTTAGTGTCTGTCTATGGAACTTTAACAGCAACATTTTATCCGAATAAATATTAATTCAGATATTGAGTTTCTTATCGCGTTAGTTGTACATAATGCATCAATCAAAAAGCCCGGCAGTGCCGGGCTTTTTTTATGTCTGGGGGACGAGAGTTCGGGGAACATAACACTTTAGAGTTCAGGGGACGTAACACCCTTATTGTAATAAAAACCAGTATGGTGTCCCCATGTTTTTGTCCCCATGTTTCTGTAAATAAAACCTGGCATGATGTTAATTGTTAATATTTACTTGCCAATTAAAATATTATAGTTTATAGTATCTTACAAGCTGATGTGTTAAATGTTTTTTTGCATGATGTAAAATAATTACTTGACAGGCCGTTAAATAATGACAGTAATATTCAGGCATTTTGACCTTAAACTTATTGAGCCTTCTTTCGATTCTAAACTGACTGATTTGGTCATCGAGTTAGATTATCTGCGCAGGAAAGAGCTTCAGGGAACAACTCCCGCTCCGGTATTCTTCCAGTTAAAAGAGCTTTTTCATATGCTGGAAAGTTTATGTTCCGCAAGAATCGAAGGAAACCGCACGACGCTGTCCGAAGTCATTGAAAACCGGCTGGAAGGTTTATCTGCTCCGGGCGAAAAAATCAGTGAAATTATTAATATGGAAAAGGCGATGGATTTCATCGATGAAAATATAAAAACGATCCGCCTGGACAGGGCCTTTCTTTGCGAGTTGCACCGCCTGACAGTAAAAGATTTGCCGCCTCCGCCGAATGGAGAAGGTGATCATACACCGGGAATATACCGTAAGAAGAATGTCACGATTGCCGGTTCCAATCACAAGCCGCCGGAATATCTGCAGGTCAATGATTATATGGATGAACTCATCGGGTTTATCAACCGGACAGATCAGCCTAAATATGATTTAATCAAAACGGCCATGGCCCATCACCGGTTTGTCTGGATTCATCCTTTCATCAACGGCAACGGGCGAACGGTTCGTCTGTTCACATACGCATTGCTGGTAAAACAGGGTTTCCATGTTGATACAGGCCGCATATTGAATCCAACAGCGGTGTTCTGTTCGGACCGTAAAAAATATTATGACTTTCTGGCCCTGGCTGATTCCGGTGATGAGAAAGGCATGGCGTCATGGTGTGAATATGTTCTGTCCGGCTTGAAACAGGAAATAGAAAAAATTGACCGGCTGACTGAATATAATTTTTTAAAGAAAGAAATTATTATCCCGGCAATCATTCACGCCCGTGAAAGAGCAATTATCACGGATACCGAAGCCAAGGTTTTGAGAAAAACGGCGGAGCTCGGCGTGATACAGGCTTCGGACATCGGTGAATTTTTCCCGAAAAAAGCGGCGGCGGAAATTTCCCGGCAGATTGCCCGTTTGAAAAAAAGAAAAATGCTGCAGCAGGAAAAAGAAGGCTCCCGAAAATATGTTATCCGTTTTGATAATAATTATCTGCTGCGCGGAATCATAAAATCTTTGGGTGAGAAAGGCTTCCTGCCGGTTAAGGACTAAACTGGATCGGGATGTCTTTAAAACGATTATGGTGGTCCCGAAAAAACATGGGGACACCATCGAAAAAACATGGGGACACCATACTGGTTTTTCGCACCCCGGTTACAAATATTTCTTCGGCTGACTTTTGGTGTTCTGCTGACCAGACATTTCCCTTTCTCTCATCATGAGATCGAATATTTGCATTGTCCTCTCTCCTATTTTCTTCCAGTCTTCGTCTGTTAAGTCTTTCGCCGAGAGTTTCTTGGGTTCTGGTTTCTGGGGTCCGGAGTTTATTTTGCTTTTCTCCTTTGACTTTCATTTTAGTACTTTCAGCGGTTTTGTCAAGTGCAGCATGCCCCTAATTGCGCCCGGTGCGCGCATTTTTTATAAACGCGTCGAGTTCGATCGGCTTGGCGCGGACGGTGCCGAATTTCCGGTAAACGGGCAGGCCCCGTCTTTCATATGTCCTTGCTGTGCGTTCCGCCACATCCAGATACTGTGCGATTTTTTTCCAGCCGCTTATCCATTCAGGCATTTTCCCCTCCGACATTTTCCGTATATTTTTCGCTATGAGATTGCTTCGTCACGTCGTTCTTTTTTATGTCACCCCGCAGTGCAGTTGGATTTCCCTGAAAATATCACCGAGCGAAAACGGTCCGGGCTTTTTGAATTCCCCGGCCTTTTTCTGAAAATCGCTGTAATGGTAATTCTGATTTTCGACAGCGATGATTTTGTCCAGATAACCCGCTATATCGCGCACCCTGTCGGGCGTTCTGGTCAGCGCGTTCAGGGTATGCATCAGCGCCAGCGGATGCCTGCCCCGGTAATTCGCTTTTATCCAGTTTTCGATTTCGAGCATCTGCCGGTAATCGTATTTATTTTTCAGTTTTGCCATGACCCCGGAAAAATCCTTTTCCAAATCCTTTAAAAAAGCGTTTTTAGCCGTCGGCGCTTCAGGCACGGGCGCAGGATGCCCCGCAGGCATGGTATTTTCGCCGTCTTCTTTTACTGTTCCGGCTTCTGTTTCTGATGCTGATTCTGTTTCTGCTACTGGTTTGCCCGACCGCTTGTCAAGCTGTTCAATCAGGGGTTTGACAAACTCTTTGGTCAACCCCTGTGCTATCCGTTTCAGGTCGCAAAAAAGCGGCGTTGTCGGCAGGGAGTTGACGATTTTGATGGCCGCTTTTATCTGATTGGGATTTTCCGGCGGATGTTTCTGAAGCTGTTCCAGATCGAGAATAATCTCTGTTTCCGCGTCGTACTTGAAAAGGTGTTTATCCGACAGTTCCCGCAGGGGTTTGAAGAACAGTTCCCGGTCCGTTCCCAACTGCAGATCATCCAGGGCGTAACCGGCACGCAATACGTAAATGCCGAGCATATTGCCGTGCGGGCAGGTCGTCAGGTAAAAGAAAAGCTCCCTTGCCTCTTTGGAAAGCGACCTGAACCGGTGCGTGTTCCATACGTTGCGGTTGATTTGCGCGTAATTCGGTTTTGCGTCAGCCATTTTCACTATCCTTCAAATGGCTGTTCAAAAATGTTCAGATGCAAGGCGCGCAAAAAACGAACCGCGAGGCGTATATTTACATACGTTGAGCGGTGCGGTTTGCAGCGCAACACAGCAGATGAGCGTTTTTCAACAGCCAGCCCTTCTCTTTCTTTCAGCTCTTCTCTCCTTCAGACGCATGATCACAGCCTCGCGTCCGGGCGAATTGACCGGATAATACCTGCCGCGGCGTCCGTTGACGTGAGAGACGCACGCCGAACATAAATTGTCCGTCCAGAGCAGCAGCTTCCGGCCACAGCACCGGCAGATGCCTTCCCTGCCGCTTTTTCTTCTTTTTGTTCTCATTTTTTCCGCTTCATCATAGTCATCGAAAGACCGGATTTTATAGGGCACAATCGCAACCGCCCGCCTCGAACATTGCAGGCAGCTCTCTCCGATGACATTTCCTCCGCAGTATTTACAGCGCATGGCACACCTTTTTCCGATAATTTCTTTCACGGCATGGAAAACCGGCGATTTGACGGAATGCACGCATATCCGGCTTCATCGAAAAAAATTATTGAAAATCAAAATAATTAGTTTAGAATAGAGCAGGGTTTGCTATCCGGGGTCAGATACCGCTTGCGACGGTTTTTTTTGCGCCCCCTGCCCTTTCCTGTAAGAGCGTTTCTATCCCGTGCTGCTGGCAGTGCTTTGCGCAACAGGCGGAAGTCATTCAAAAGCTGCGGGTTGGAAATCGGCTCACATATATATGCTTAAGGGGTATATGCTCTTTTAAATCTTTCAATATCCGTCAGGGCCCTGGAATATCGCGGAATTCCCGCAGCCCCGGTGATATTGATTCGCCGGTAACATTTATTTTACGGCATAAGTGGTCTGCCCGCTTCTTTTGGCCACCCCATTCTTCGCCATCAGACCGATGCACCGAATACGTATTTTTCTATTTGTTTATTGAGCGGGATTATACACAATTATATGTAGAAGTCAACCAATAATTACACAGGATAATGTATCATGTTTAATTTCGATATATTTTTAAATAATATTATGACGATCGTTGAATCCGAATGCGGCGGCTCGCAAAAGGAATTCAACCGCCGCATCGAAGACCGCGACGCCATCACCAAATGGAAAAAGAAAAAAACAAAACCGTCTCTGGAAATCCTCTTCAGAATAGCCGGGGAGTTCAATTGCAGCTTTGACTGGCTTTTGACGGGAAAAGAACGCGGCGGCGATTTTACCTGCGGCTGGTCTCGCGAAGCCATTGACGCCTGCAACGATATCAGGGAAATCCTGGAATCCGGTGATACGGTAACCAGAACCGCCATGAAGTCAAACCTCACGCTCTTCAAGGAATCGGTGCGCAGAAAAAACCGCATCAACGTTCTGGAGGACAACGTTAAAAAAATGAAAAAAACCATCCACGGCCCGCTGATGGACACCAGGCGCCGCCCGCACGGATTATGAAAAAGACAGCAACCTGATGATTATTCTATGAACGGAGGGGAGACGCAGATATGAATATCAAGGGCACCGCTTTCATTACGGCGAAAATCGCGATATCGGCCAATTTCGGCGAAGACTGCTGGAATGCCTTCCTGGCCAAAATGGCGGCCAAGGACAGTTTCTATAAAAACATGATTATGGCCGTCACGCTCATTCCTGTGGAAAAGCACCTTTTCCTCCTGGACGAAATGCTCAAGGAATTTTTCAATAACGACAAAAACCAGTACATTATGTTCGGACGGATAGCGGCCAAGTTTTCGCTGTCTCCCGGCGGGCCTTACAACGCCTATCTGCTTAATAAAGACATCAGGCAATTTGTGGTGAATGCCGCCCCGAAGCTCTGGTCAACCTATTTCGACGGCGGCACGTTTACCGGCATGATGGAAAACAATGTCGTTCATCTGAAAATAACGGACATTCCCGTCAAACATGTTTATTTTGAATATCTGATTATGGGATTTTACAAGCAGGCCATCAAGATATTCGGAAAGAAGACCATCGAGAAAAGAATCAAAAGCGTCGCCAGCGGCGATGACAGCATCTATTATCAGTATGAAATCATCGGTGATCTGTAAACACCGGTAAGACGTCTCACACCTTCTTTTCTTCCGGTTTATCCTGCCCGGGCGGCAATTCCACTTCCGACGGCTTTTCTTCCGGAACCGGCGCGGGCGGCTGATCCGCTTCCTGTGCCGTTTCTTCGGCAACCGGCGCGGGCTTTTGCTCCACGGCCTGCAAAACGGGCCCGGCTTCCGCGTCCGGGGGCGCTATTTCCTTTGCCTGCTCAATATCGGCAAGCCACAAAGGGTGACGGTGCCTGGCGTAGTCCAGACGAACTTTGCCCGTGAATATGCCGCGCACCATCGGCCAGTTGGGCCGCAGGAGTATGGCCGCCATGTGCGCCAGAAAGGCCAGAAAAAACAGGATAAAGCAGATGTTGTGAATCCATGTCGCCCAGAGGACGACGGTCAGGGACATATCCGGCGCAAAAACGCTTTTGTATGTTTTCACCAGACCCGAAACAATCAGCATCAGGATGACAAAAGCCATACCGACGTAGGCCAGGCGCTGTTCGGGCAGGTATTTATGCATGGGCGGTTCTTCCCCGAATCCGAAAAGGCTTTTGACAACCGTAACGGACGCGGACAAATCCCCTTTTTGCGGGAGCAGGCCTTTTTCACTTCGCAAACCGTGATACAGGACATGGAACACCGCCGCCGCCGTGAAAACAACCGCCGCCGCGTAGTGAAGATACAACGCGGTGATATAATCGGCCGACCAGCCCATCCCCGGAAGGCTGGAAATATAATACCGTTTGCTCATGGGCATCTCGAACATGCCCGTCAGAAAAAGAACGAGGCCCGAAACGGCTATCGCCCAGTGTTCGACTAATTCCAGAGCGCTGTGGCGCACGACGAGATTTTTTTCAGTCAGTATTTTTTCAGCCATTGTCCTATTCCTCCTTTCCCGCTTCTTCTTTGCGGCGGGCAAGACTCTTCCATGCGCCGGCTATTCCCGCCGCGGCAATACCCAGCAGAGGCGCGGCCATAACCGCTTTCCCGGCGGCATCCGTCGCGGCCATCTTCCGCCCGACGTCGGTTTTCATATCCGGTTGACCCGGTTTTTTCGTCATGGTTTTATCGATTGCCCCGAAAGGAACCGGGGAAACATAAAGGGTGGATGTCCCGCCGTTTTGCGTTTCCCCGTACAGGTATCCGTTCATCTGTCCGGCGCGGGTTTTGGCCGTTTCTTCGATGTCGTTTCTTTTGCCGATGAGCAGAGCACCGCGCGGACAGGCCTCCACACATCCCGGAAGTCTGTTTTCGGCCAGACGGTCAGCGCATAAATCGCATTTATACATCACACCGTTGCCCATAAAGTCCGGCAGGACATGAAGATAAATGCCGACACCCGACTGCCGCTGGGGAATTTCCCACGGGCAGACATCCCTGCATTTCGCGCCTCCGAAGCAGAGTTCCTGATCGATGACCACCGCGCCGTTTTTGTTTTTGTGATTGGCAGAAAAAGGGCAGATGGTCGCACAGGCCGGATTATCGCAGTGCATGCACCGGCGGGGAACAAAGACGGTTTTTTTGACGCCGTTGACCGTGACATCGGCCCGATGCACGTATATGAAATTATAAGGCGTCAGGCGGTTGAACACGTCGCGCTTTTTCGACCAGTCCTCGATGGTTTTTCTCGGCCAGGGAACAGGAATCGGATCCGCTATCGGCGGAATTTTGTCCCGGTTGATGGCCTTGCACGCACTGACGCAGGCGGGT
>CAYMWM010000097.1:0-12737 GCA_964394185.1 uncultured Smithella sp. | reverse complement strand
CAATATTCACGCGGGAAAGAAAACAGCGGAGGGTGAATAATGCTTGTCAAAGCTATTTTTTCGGGATTCGGCGGCCAGGGCGTTTTAATGATGGGCGTCAGTCTGGCTCATGGCGGAATGAGCGCGGGCTATCATGTAACTTATCTTCCGGCCTACGGCGCGGAAATGCGCGGCGGCACGGCTAACTGCACCGTGGCGATTGCCGACGAGGAAATCGCATCCCCGGTCGCTTCGGAACCGAATTACCTCGTGGTGATGAACTCCCCTTCCCTGTTCACTTTTCAGAACAAGGTCACTGCGGAAGGAACCATCTTTTTGAATTCATCCATTACCGACGACCGTCCAAACCGTCAGGATGTGAAGGTCGTTTGCGTTCCCTGCTCCGATTTGGCGCAGGAACTGGGGAATATCCGCGTGGCCAATGTGATTATGATGGGAGCGTTCCTGAAAGTATCGGGCGTTTATTCACCCGATATTTATTTAAAGAGCCTGGAAACCATCATGGGCAGCAAGAAAAAAGCGCTTGCGGAAATCAACCGCAGGGCTTTTGCCGCCGGATTCGATCATATAAAAGATAAAGGATAATTTTTTATGTCTGTAAAACAAATATCCGTTCTGCTGGGTAACGTGCCCGGTTCCTTTGCCAAACTTACCCATATCCTGGACTCGGAAGATATCAGCACCAAGGCGGTATCCGCCGCCAGTATTGAGCACGACAGCCGGGTTCGCCTCGTCGTCAACGACCCAGACAGAGCCGCCGCTCTTCTGGAAAGCTATAATTTAAATTTTGAAGTAACGCCGGTGCTCGCCGCCGAAGTTCCCCTGCATACCGGCGGCATCAACGCTATTTTAAAACCTCTGGCCAAAGCGGACATTAATATTCTGTATCTCTACACAACCATCAACCGCATCGGGAAAGAAACCATCGTTATTCTGGGCGTTGACAAACTGGAAGAAGCCAAAGAAATTCTCCTGGAAAACTGGATTCATCTCATCGGCAATGAAATTTATTCCATTCCTTAAATAAGAAACATGCCCGTCTCTTCCGACAAAGAAAATGCTCTGGCTGACCGGATGCTGATACTGGGCGTTGCGGAGAGCGACCTTGAGGAATCCTTTATCCGGTCCTCCGGCCCCGGCGGACAAAAAGTCAATAAAAGTTCATCCTGTGTTTATCTGGTTCACAAGCCCAGCGGCCTGTCCGTAAAATGCCAGCGGGAGCGCTCCCAGACCCTCAACCGTTTTCTTGCCAGAAGATTACTGCTCGATAAAATAGAAAGGCAGCAGAAAGGATTTATCGAGGAAGAACGCAAAAAACTGGAAAAAATCCGGCGGCAAAAGCGAAAACGCAGCAAACGAGCGCAGGAAAAAATCCTCGCGGCCAAACACCAGCAATCGGGAAAAAAGACCCTTCGCGGCAAAGTCCGCATCGGCGAGGAATAACGAGTCCCGATTTTGGGGGATAAAATTATCAATCCAGCGGCACGTGAGCCAGTGCAAAATCCTTCTGCGTTTGTATATACGTCATAAGATAAACCAGCGCTTGATCGGTATTTCCTTCACTTGCATGAAGGAATGTCTGACGAAAGAGCCTGACAATTTCTTTAAGATCTTCCCGCCGCTGGGTTGAGATGTAATATTCCAGACGCCTTTTTGTCGGCCAGAGTTCGAGAATCATACGCTCCAGAATCGGCGCTTTGAGGAACTGAAGTGCTGTAGCTCCGATGCGGAAAATTGAATCATAAAATCCTTCTATATCATGATTTGTTGCGCAATGATCCAACTGATCGATAGCAGCATTGATTTGGGTAAAACATTCTTCATCGGCTACAGTCATAAGTTTTCTTAATAATAACGAATAAAGTTGAGCCAATATATCATATGTGTATTCTATATTCGTACGGGTAAGAACAGAAACCCGTGCTCCTTTACGTGGTATGATTTCAACTAAACCGTCTTTTTCTAAAAGCCGCAATGCTTCGCGCAGAGGAATTCGGCTGACATTAAGTTCACGGGATATTTTTTCCTCAAAAATGCGTTCGCCGGGCTTAAATTCTGAACGGATAATCTTTTCACTGATGTATTGGCAGATTTGATTGGCAAGATTAGCAGATAGTACAATTGTCAATTTTTTCTCCTTTTCTATGTTATTTTTAGCATTATATTATACATAATAATATTAAAATAATCAATATCTTAGATACGTCTTAATTATGTCAAATATGACATAATAATTGTTGCTATTGTATACAATTTATATTATACATTTCGCAAATGCCCTATTAATAAAATAATTTTTTTAGTTACCTGACATTCTTTGTCTCAACATTGAAGACAATTACCAAAAGGAGATTGCCATGAAATATCCTGAATTATCATTTGAGCCGATGTTTAGCTGGGTCAACAGGCCGAGGATTCTTTATTCCCCGGGAATCAGGTCAGAGGTAGGATTTGAAATGCTAAAATTAGGGGGTAAAAAAGCGGTCATTTATACTGATAAAGGTCTGGTTGCAGCCGGTATTGCAGAAATGGTTGCCGAGAAAGTGAGAAATTCCGATATCGAACTGGCCGGGATTTTCGACGCTATTATCCAGGATGCAAGGATCGATATCATCAACGAAGGCGCAGCCTTTTACAGACAATGCGGAGCTGATTGCATGATCGCTGTTGGAGGCGGTTCCGTGATGGATTCCGCCAAGGCGATCAATATTATGATAGGCGGAGGTGCTGAAGATTTTCAACCACTGGCTGACCAGGCTGCATTATGGGATGATGCAAAACAACTTCCTCCTCATATTGCTTTTCCCACCACAGCCGGAACCGGTTGCGAATTGACGAGCGCCATGGTTGTATTGGATACAAATGCCCATGCCAAATTGCAGGTTACTCATCCCTTCTGCAATGCCGATCTGGCTATGCTGGATCCGGAATTGACCGTTAAACTTCCCGCGAAAATTACCGCCTTTACTGGGATGGACGCCCTGACTCACGCAATTGAAGGCATAACATCAACCGGTGCAGAGCCTATTGCCGACGCTTTGGGACTGCATGCCATACGTCTTATCTTCAGGTACCTTCCCATCGCTGTAAAGAATCCGGAAGACGTTACGGCACGGGGCAACATGCTTATTGCAAGCTCCCTGGCCGGGATGTGTTTCGGCAACACGATGACAGGCGGGGTTCATGCCACAGCTCACGCTCTGGGAGCTCTCTACGGAATTCCCCACGGACTTGCCAACGCCATCATGCTTCCTTTTGTCATGGGTTATAACGTCGAGGAGGCCGCCCTGCGATACATGATGATTGCGGATGCAATGGGGCTTGATGTTTCGGGCAAGGAGCCTGTTGAAGCCGCGAAGATGGCTGTTAAAGCTGTCGTAAATCTGAATAAGGAGATTGGACTTACCCAAACGCTAAAAGATTTTAAAGTTCCCAATGACAGGGAGAAACTGATGCCGCTGGTTGAACTCGCAAGCGCTGACGGCCAGATCAGTTATAATCCACGCTATTTGGAAGAAGAAGATATTTTGGAACTTTATACAAAAGCAATTTAACAAAACTAAAAAGGAGAAAGTTATGGAATTCTGGAAAGATCCGCAGGAAGTCGTTACGGTTATTAGCAAGATGTGGGAAGAAGTTGGAAAAGATCCTGAACTCAGCCCGTTGGCTGCCAAGTTAAATCAACTGATAGTCTTTGATTACACCGAAGACGGGCCCGGCTGTGCGGTTTGGGTGGACTGCCGAAATGGTGGTTTTAAGGTTGGTTCCGGGATACCCGAAGGAAGCCCCGATCTGACCATGAGCCTTTCTGCCGACAATGCTCACCGTTCCTGGTCGAACAAGCTAAACCCAGTCATGGCCATTACGATGAAAAAGATACGGATAAAAGGGTCTGCGACAGGTCTACTCAAACTGGTTCCCAAACTTAAAAAAGTGGCGGTTATTTATAATCAGGTGCTTACCGATATGGGCATGACTGATAAGATTATGAAATAGCTCCATTGAAGAATGCTACGTAAAAAAATATCTGCCTTGTCAAGGCGGTGCTTCAAGAACGAGAAATTAAGGAGGATGTTTCAATTGAAAAAAGTAACTTTTAAAGTGAACTCCGTTCTAAACGAGTTTATTGTTGACGAAAACATGGTTCTTCTCGATTTGCTGCGGAAAGACATGCACCTGACCGGAACAAAACAATCATGCGATCGCAAGGGACAGTGCGGCGCCTGTACTGTTATTATCAACGGGAAAACCGCTCTTTCCTGTTTGAAAAAAGTAGTCGAACTGGAAGGCGCAGATGTTATTACCGTTGAAGGATTGGGAACACCTGACAACCCTCATCTTATACAGGAAGCTTTTGTCCTCGCTGGAGGCATTCAGTGTGGTTACTGTACACCGGGAATGATTATGACGGCCAAGGCGCTTCTTGATGCCAACAAGAATCCAAGTGTGGATGACATCAAAAAAGCGTTTCGCCGCAATCTGTGCCGGTGCACGGGCTACAAAAGCATCATCGAATCCGTTCAGCTTGCAGGCCGTTTCCTACGAGGCGAGACAACACCCGATAAACTGCGGCCTGTTGCTTCTGCAAAAACGATCGGCGTTTCACACCCCCGGCCGTGGTCCATGATGAAGGCCTGCGGCGCCGTCAGATACAGTGACGATATTGTCGTTCCGGGAGCGCTGGAAGCCGCTGCGGTCAGAAGTCCTCACCACAACGCGAGAATTATATCCATTGACTCTTCGGAAGCCGAACAAATGCCCGGCGTCATTGGCGTCATGACGGCTGCGGATATTCAGGGATCGAACAGCGTCGCTATTATTACGCCTGATGAACCCATCCTGTGCGCCGAATTTGCGACAGTCATGGGGTCGCCGGTCGCCGCCGTTGTCGCCCAGACCAGGGAACAGGCCCGCGCCGCCGCCGCCAAAGTGCATGTGGAATATGAAGTTCTTCCCCGCATTGCGACCGCGGCCGAAGCTCTTGCCCCCGGAGCACCGAAGGTTAATCCAGACCCGGACTATCCCAACGAGGTTTATACAGTTGCGCAGATCAAAGGGGATGCCGACAAGGCTCTTGCTTCTTCGAAACACGTTATCAAAGAGAAATTCTCCACTCAGCTGGTTCATCAGGCCTGCCTCGAACCCGAAGCGGCAGTAGCTTATATGGATGGTGAAGGCGAGGATGCGCAGCTGGTAATCATCGGTCGTTCCATTTCCATTCATATGCACGCGGGGGTTATATCCACCGCGCTCGGCTGGGACAATGTACGCTACATCGAGGCTTTCGCGGGCGGTCAGTTCGGAATAAAGATGGATATAACTACCGAAGCCATTGCAGCAGCGGCCGCCCTTCATTTCAAACGGCCCGTAAAGTATGTTGCAACTCTGGAAGAATCCCTGATGATGACCACGAAGAGGCATCCGTACAGCATGGATGTGCAGCTGGGAGCTGATGCAGACGGACGCATTACCGCATTTACCAACGACTTCACCGTTGAAAATGGAGCGCATACATCGATCGGTATCGTTATTATGGACCGCAGTATCGAAATGCTGAGCGGTGCTTATCATCTTCCGACTGTAAAGGCAAATGGAAGGCTTGTTTATACGAACGATGCATGGGGTGGAGCAGCCCGCGGCGCAGGACCACCCCAGATTAACTTCGCCCTGGAATCGGCTATCGATATGATGGCCGCGAAAATGAAGATCGACCCATGGGAATTCCGCATGAAAAATTCCCTTCATCCCGGCGAGTCTACAGGCTCCGGGCATGTCGTCGATGAATGGGCTTTCCTCGGTTGTCTGGAGAGAATCAAGTCTTTATATGATACGGCATGTCAAAAAGCCAAAGACCACAAGAAAGGGGATACCGTCCGGGGTGTAGGCTTGGCAGGTTCGAGCTTCGGCGTAGGATCGGCTGGTGATGTATCCTATGTGGCTGTCGAGCTTGATCCGGATGACGGCATTACAGTCTACGGGTCAGTTGCCGAACCGGGCGAAGGCAATGACGCGATGTTAAGTCAGATTGCCGCTCACTGCATGGGAATTCCCTTGAAAAAAATCAGGCTGCAGACGCGTGATACCGAACTTGCGCCTGATTCCGGTGTATCGGCTTCATCACGTCAGACTTATATGTCCGGAGGCGCGCTGGTCAAGGCGATTGATGAACTCAAGGCTGCCATGAAGGAAGTCGGGGCCAAAACACATGCAGACCTGGTAGCGGCGGGCAAGCCCACCAAATATATGGGAAGGAACATTCTTGACGATGTGGAAGGTCTTAACAAGGAAACCGGTCAGGGTCAGGCATGGGCTTCTTTTATTCACGGAGCCCAGATGGCTGAAATTGAGGTCAATACCAAGACGGGTGAAGTTAAGGTTCTGAAAATGACAACTGTCGTTGATCCCGGGACCATCATCAATCCTCAGGCCGTCATCGGCCAGGTTGAAGGCGGAGCGGATATGGGGGCGGGCTATGCCCTCAGGGAGGAGTTTGTTCTTGGAAAATCAAAGGATTGGATCAGCTATAAATTCCCCACGATCGGAATGTCTTTCGACCAGGAGACCGTTTTGCTTGAGTCTCCAAGAATCAAAGGACCTTTGGGTGCCACCGGCATTGGCGAGTTTACATTAATGGCCACGCATCCGGCAATCGCGAACGCAGTTTACAACGCCACTGGTGTGCGCATTTTCGATTTGCCCATTACGCCGGACAAGGTATTGACGGCGCTGGGAAAGAATAAATAAACCACCTGGCAGAAGCTGTTGATGAATACAACTGAGGGGAAAACAATAAAAGCGCCGTATACGCGAAATATCGGCGGCGTTAATATCCTGTTCAATGGGGAGGGATTTTTTATAAATCCCTCCCAGTGGACAGACGAAGTATTTGAAGTTCTGGCGCATGAAGCCGGCGTGGTTGAAATAAGCGATAAGCAGCGCATGGCCGTTCACTTCATTAGAAAATTTTACGAAGAGCAAGGCAAATCTCCTCTGAATCACCATCTGAAAGTCGGGACCAATATGAGCGTCACGGAACTTGAAATCCTGTTTCCCGGCGGCATCAAGTATGGATTGCGCCGTCTGGGCGGTTTGCCGGATCCCAAGGGCTGCAGGAAGGCTGTAGGATGGAACGTCAAGAGAGACTGATTTACCTGGATAACGCCGCCACGGTTTTCCCGAAACCGGCCCGTGTCCTCAATACAATGATGGATATCTACAAATCATACGGCGTCTCTCCCGGACGCGGCGGTTATGATTTGGCCGTAGAGGCTTCCGATCTTGTCATGGACGTAAGGGAACACCTCTGCGGATTTTTCGGGAGTGATGATCCCCGGCGGGTCATATTCGCGGCCAATGCGTCGGATGCGCTCAATCTGATTATTCAGGGCATGATCGAGCCGGGCTGCCACGTCGTGAGCACGCGTCTGGAACATAATTCCGTGCTCCGGCAGCTGCATTACTTTCAAAAGACGGGAATCATTACCTATGATCTGGCAGGATTCGACGGCGAGGGACGTATCGACCCCGATGACATCGCCAGGGTGATAAAACCCGCAACTAAAATGGTCATCATCAACCATGCTTCCAATGTCATCGGGACCATTCAGGATGCGCAGTCTATCGGTAACGTCTGCAAGGAGCATGGCGTGCCTCTTATTCTTGATGTTGCTCAAAGCGCGGGTCTTGTACCGATAGACATGCGTAAATGGGGAGTAAGCGCGCTGGCCTTCACGGGACATAAATCGCTTCTGGGGCCACACGGCATTGGCGGGGCGGTGATTTCAAAAAATATGGATATCCGAATAACCCGTTTTGGAGGAACCGGCGTAGATTCCGAAAGTCTGGAACACACACCCGAATACCCCCATCGCATGGAAACGGGTACGCTGAATTTAATGGGTGTCATCGGTTTGGGCGAAGGCCTTAAATGTGTGGAAGAAGCCGGCATCGATACGACCAGAAAAAATGAAGTTGCGCTGGCGAAGAGATTGGTACAGGGTTTATCCGAAATCAACGCGGTCAAGATACATGGACCTTCCACCTGGGATAACAGACTGGCCGTTATCATGACATCGGTTCCTAATATGGTGCCTGAAGATGTGGGTGCCATTCTGGACGGCGACTTCGATATTGCAGTCCGGACCGGCCTGCATTGCGCACCTCTGGCACATGAGGGGCTTGGGACTTTCCCGCAGGGCGGGGTGCGTTTCAGCATAGGCCCCTCCAATACAGTTGAAGATATCGAAGCTGCTGTTTGTGCAATGGCTGAGATCAGTAGAAATAAATCCATGGAATATTATCCAGGCTTGAATAGATAAATAAAATTATTTTACCATGAATGATAACCAGTTCCTTTCAGGAATCATCTGTGAAAAACTTGCGAACAACAATCATCTGATACTGGCATCCATTGTGAGCCTGCAAGGCTCTTCGCCCCGTCATGGCGGCACCAAAATGATCGTTGATGAACACTCAAAGAGTTACGGCACCATTGGCGGCAGTTTGCTGGAGGTAACCGTGATTAAAGAAGCTGTCGATGCCTTGTCAAAAAGCAAGTCCCGTTTATTGAGTTATGATCTTACCGGAGAAAATGCGTATTCAAAAGATATGATCTGTGGTGGCAGCACCCGGATATTACTGGATTTTATTTCTGCCACAAAAGAGAACCTTAAACTTTTCCAGGCCATGCATGACGCCATTCTCCATGGGCGCGATTTCTTTCTTTTGACCGTGTTCAAAGGTCAAGATAAGGATGCAGAAGTATTGGGGCATACCCTTTACACTCTTAATGGAAATATCGCGGGCAATTATCCATGGAATGAAGCCGATCTGGATATGCTCAGATCGGAGGCAAAGGGCCTTACTGCAACGAAGATCATTGCGTCTGGAGACGTCAGGATTATTATTGATCCCATCAGAAAAGTCGAGACACTTTTTTGTTTTGGCGCGGGACATGTGGCCCTGTCCACAGCCCATATTGCGGCTTTAGCTGGTTTCCGGGTTGTTGTCATAGACGACCGGGCTGAATATGCCAACAAGGAGCGCTTCCCTGACGCGGACGAGATTCATGTCATTAAGGATTTCAATTGCGCCATGGACGGTCTGTCTATTGATGCCGATTCCTATATCGTCATCTTCACGCATGGACACGCCTATGACCGTGTTGTCCTGGAACAGGCATTACAGACAAAAGCCTGTTATATAGGAATGATTAGCAGCAAAAGAAAAAGAGAGATGATTTACAAGGCCCTAATGGAGCAAGGCGTATCCGAAGATGCCCTCACCTTTGTCCATTCTCCCATCGGTCTTAATATCGGCGGCGAAACACCAGCTGAGATTGCTGTCAGCATTGTTGCCGAACTGATCAGCGAGCGGTACAAAAAGAAATCATGATGCCACAAACCCGTTATGCAGCCATCGTTCTGGCCGCCGGTTTCTCCTCCCGATTGGAGCAGTTTAAACCTCTGGTGCAATTGGGCGGCCAAACAATAACCGACCGTGTTATTTCAATGTTCGTCCCCAATGACATTGATGTTTTTTTAGTCGTGGGCTGGAAGAAAGAAGACCTGCTTGCCGGCATTAAAAGCAGGAGCATAACGGTTATTGAAAATCCCGATTATGAACAGGGTATGTTCACGTCGGTTTTAACGGGTTTAAGACACCTGCCGCCGGACTGCAAATCATTTTTTATCATGCCTGTCGACATTCCTCTCATACGGCCTTCGACTGTACAGTTTCTTTTAAAAGAGGCTGAAGAACATCCCGGCAAGATAATCTATCCCTGCTTCGGTGGACGCAGGGGGCATCCGACGCTGATTCCTTCAAAACTCATTAAAGACATCCTGTTGTGGAAACAGGGAGGAGGGCTCAAGGCATTTCTTAATTCCCCAAAAGAACTTGAGCTTGCACGGGAATTGACCGTTCCCGATAGAAACATCCTCTTTGATATTGATATTCCCGAAAATCTCCGTGAAGCGGAGGAACGCCTGAAAAAAATAGACATTCCGGGTAAAGAAGAGTGCAACATCATCTTAGATAAATTTCATCCCGAGCCTTCTTTGGTCCGCAAACATTGCGAAAAAGTTACAGAAGTGGCATCAGTTATTGGCAAAAAATTGCAACAGTGCGGAAAGCATATTGACATGGAACTGCTTTACGCCGCAACGATGATGCATGATTTGGCCAAAGGGATGCCTGACCATGAAAAAATGGCATGCCGGTTGCTTCATGAAATGGGCTTTGGTCGGCTGGGAGACTTGATTGCAGATCATACAGAGTTAAAAAATGTGAGCAGGAGAACCTCTCTTGAAGAAAAAATCGTTTACCTTGTTGACAAATTAGTGGAGGAAGACCGCATTGTATCCCTAGAAGAGCGTTATAGAACGAAAGACCGCAGATTTATTGTAACGGCGGAAATAAAGGACAAAATATTACAACGAAAAGCTCATGCCCTTATGATAAAGAAATATGTCGAAAAAATCATCGGGAGTTCCCTTGAAGAGATTATTGCCGGAAAAAATTGAAAGGCAGCAGAATGGATTTATCGAAGAGAAAAAAAGATGCTGGAAAAAATCCTCACCGCCAAGCATCAGCAATCGGAAAAAAGAGCCTCCGCGATAAAGTCCGCATCGGAGAGCAATAGTATGCCTTCATTTATTGATGGGCAGGACAAGACGTTCTCCCCAGTAAGTGTTATAACTATCCGGATCAAAAAAGATTTTCCCTGCTCCCGGAATCAGGGTTATTTCACCGAAATACACCTTTCCCCGGACGGCATAAAGATCCACACGGCAATACGTGAGCCCCTGTGAAAGAGCCACGGCAACGTTGAGAATTTTTTCAAGTTCTTTCGGACGGGGAAAGCTAGAGGTAGGAACATTATTGACATTGAACGGCAACAATTCCCAGGAAAGGGAATAAAATCCGTATCTATGCCTGCTGTGCCGGTTTTTTATGACGTATATAAACTGCGGCACTCCGTTGAAACAATGGATTTTATAGTCAACCGGTTCTTCATCACGGCCTTCCGTGAGAAGTTTTTCCGCCATGATTCGCGGCCGTATATCGCGATAGTGCCACTCCCTGTGTTTATGATAATAGTTCATGCGCAGGTGAACCGCCAACTGGCGGCGGGCAAACCGGAAATCAAAAGCGGATTTGTCCCGGCAGATGATAACAAAACCGGATTCATGGTTGCACTTCAGTACAAATCTCTCCGGCAAATCATAAAAAGGGACATCTGATGCCTTATCCCATACACCGTAACACGGGATGAGCACCTCTTCTCCGGCCCGCCCGCGCACGTAATCCCGCACGGCGATTTTATCCGCCAGTATCCTGTACAACGGATTACGATCGTAAATTTTTATCCAGCAGAGTTTCTCGCTGAAAGTCTGTGGATTGAGATAGTCAGGGTCGCGGCCGAATCGTCTGCGGAAGGCTTTTTCCATGTAGTCATGGCTGCTGAAGAAACGTCTCTTTTCATAGTCATATAAAGTTTCAACGGCATATCGCCATCCATGTGTCAGAGAGCGCAGCGAATGGAACGGTTTGGACATCTTCATCTCTGAATCCTCCGGAGGATATCCGTTTTATTGATTAATCATCAAATCAAGAATTTTTTTTATGCTGAAATACGGGAACAACGGTTCCGTATGGCGAAAAACCCTGAACAGATGATTTTTCAAACCAACCTGCGGGATATTTCCATGAATGACGGACCCGGCAGAAGCAGAAACGGCGAAGGGTCGGAAATAACAGCGTCAACACCGTGGTCTGTATAGTACGGGCCGAAATTTTTTCCGGAAATAGCCCAAATCATTGAAGAGGTGTTGTTTTCCTTTGCCTGTTTGATAAGCCCCCGGAGTGTCCCGTTCGGCAGCGTCATTCCTGTTATGATGACCAGATCCGACTCTCTTATAAGTTTTGCGTTGGCTTTTTTTCCGTTTTGGACAACGACACCGAAAAAATTCCTGCCAACGGTTTCGGGCCATAGGTCCGTTGCGTTGACTGAAAATCCATGCTTTACAAGAGCACCGATTATCCCTGCCGTCGAACCGATGACAACAACACTGGGCCTTTTTCGCTTGAGGTTGTCCGGGCCTTTGCGTTTCAGGACATTTTGGGCCTCCGAGGCAAAGATTTCCGGCCGTTCCATGTACTTGGCATGGGGAGAGTCCTCTATCAGTATCCGTTCATTCGTTTGTCGCGAAACGTGACCGATAACAGAATCGACCAGGGCGGTCCTGTCTATATAGTTGGTGTATTGCCTCTTTTTCAGAATCATCCGCACATCTTCCCCGACAAGATCCGTCCCGGGGTCCGGTAGAACGGGTGTGAGGCCGGCGGAAATCCCGTAATTTTGAGTATGAGCGATTTTCATCGTGTAACGCGTCTTGCGTTCGCCCGGCGCAGGCTGCAGGACATAGTTGATGTACCAGTGCGCAATGAGACGGAATTTATCCGTCGGAAAATTCCCGGCCCTCTCCAATGCCCATTTTTCCGCCGCTTCAACAGAAAAAGCGGATGGGATTAAGGCGTCTTTCGGTTGACGATACTGTTTTTTCAATTTGTGATATTATCCTTTTTGATAATGTATTTTAACGGGTTAAAAACATTTATGACAACCTTATAACGATGTCAAGGCAAACCTTGCCGGAATATCAGGGCCGGTGACATACAGCCTGTTTTTTCATATTTCGTTTAATCATTTTGAACATTCCATTTAAAATAGGTTT
>CAYMWM010000096.1:0-12925 GCA_964394185.1 uncultured Smithella sp. | reverse complement strand
ATATATTTCCTTTAATTGAACCTTTGCATCCGCCATCTTAAATATTCCTCCCTAATTTATTTTATGATTTTAAACGTTTTTTAACGCCTTGACACTGGTAAAACAAATATTATAACTCATTGATACCAACGGTGTTTTTGGACATAGGTCACATGGTGACCGCAAGTCAAAACTTGACTTATGAATCCCCTACATTAAGATTGACTTGATGTCAAGAAATATTTAAAAATCTTAACCATCATTTTAAAAAAAATGGCCATTTCGTGAAAAATTCCTTTTTTTATTCAGGATTGACGGATTATAAATAATAATATTTTAAAATCAAATATTTAAGCAATTATCTTGGCAAAAGAATCTCATGAATAAGAAATTTTTTATTCTTATTCATGATGCGAATGAGTCCCTTTTTTACGCCGATGAAATTATCGTTTTCGCAGGAAAATTTATAATAATTAACCGTATCTTAAAGAAACAATATTCTTGACAAAATAATTTCAAATATGTTAGTTTAATAACGGTGTATTTTGACCCGCGATTTAGTTAGGATTATTTAAATCGAAAAATATACCAGCGGATGTAGCTTTTAGAAAATACCCGTTTCTAAAAGTGTAATTCATTGACTCTACTTTTCTAAGGAGGAAAAAATGAAGAGAATTTGGTTAGTATTGTTGTCACTGGGGCTGGTCATGGCCTTTAGTGTTTCAGCTTTAGCAGTTGAGTTGAAGTCCAGCGCCGAATATTATGCAGCTGGAATGCTTTTAAGAAGTGTAAATGTGGCGGATGAAGACAATTCAGGCACGCATTTCTTCTATCAGAGATTTCGTCTTGGAAATGATTTCATCGTTTCACCCTGCCTCAAACTGGTAACCCGTGCGGACATTATGGAAAGAACGTGGGAACCTGATTCTGAAGGTTTATATGACACCGGCACGTATGATAGAAACATTGACTGGGACATCGTATACATCGATTACACGTCACCCATCGGTCTGTTCCAGGTTGGTTACATGCCTGATTACGTATGGGGAAATATTTGGAGCAACAGGTCTACCGGACCCACCTCCGGACAGATTAAATACATTGTGCCGATTCCCAATACCCCCATTACCCTCGTAGCCGCTTACGCCAAGGAAGGTGAAAACAGCTATTTCATTGATAACACCACAGGCAGTGCACTGGTAGCTGACAGAGACTACGATTCTTACCGTGCAGGCGGTGTCTTCAGTTTCAAAGATGGCGAAGCCGGTCTTCTGTTCATCTACAACCGTGACGCAAGCCACAGGGGTGATGCACCTACATTAACATCCGTACCTTACCTGCTAAAAGCATGGTCCATCGATCCCTACTTCAAAGCCAAGATCGGTCCCGTAGCCCTGCAGGGTGAAGCCGTTTATCAGTTTGGTAAAGTTCAGGCGGAAGACCCCTATGGAGATTACGATCAGGACATTAATTCTCTGACCGCGTGGTTGGATGCAGATGCCAAATTCGGTATATTCGGTGTTGGCGGTTCGCTGGCTTATGTCTCCGGTGACGATGATGCTACAGATGATGAAAGAAATGATACACTTACAGGCGGCCGCGACTGGGATCCCTGCTTGATTATGTTCAACAACACGACAATGAATTCCTGGGTGGGCGCTCTTAATTCTCCTGCCCTTGTTATCGATGCAGCTGGCAATAAAACGTATGGTGTAGATGGCGAAATGAGGAATGCTATATTCGGTCAGTTAAGAGCCAGCATAACCCCAGTACCTGAGTTCACAGGGTTAATGTCAGTTTCTTACGCAATGGCTGACAAGGAACCGAAGGGATATTCCGATGATTACGGTTATGAAGTCGATATTACGGGTACCTACAAAATCACCAACAACCTGTCCTATATGCTGGGATTTGGTTACCTCTTCACGGGTGATTACTATAAAGGTACCTCGGATGAAGATATCGAAGACGATTACATTATTCTCAACAAACTTACTCTTAACTTCTAAGATAGTGTTTGTTTAAAATTTAACTTAAACCCCGGGAGGACGGGTAACCTCCCGGGGTTTTTTTTGAGACACTTTTTTTGACTAATTCATTTAAAATGTGCTAGATACTTCCTTTATTAATGCTAATAAAGGAAGTATCCCATCAATAAAATTTCTGGAAATACAACCGGGTTGCGCGCAGCGCAAATCAAACAGCTGGATCGTCTCAGTCATAGAAAAATTCCCCCGGAAAATATCATCACCAATGACCTTGCCCGGCAGATGTCCTTTCTTTCCCGTGAGATGAACCGTCAAATCGGCCTGTTAATCAGCCGTAGGGGAGAAATAAGTTTCGTTATTGTCGGTGACCATAAAAGCATTTTCATTCCTTCACTGGATGGATTCCGTTCATCTTCGCTGCGTTTCAAAGGACTACGCCTAATCCACACCCATCTGAACAGAGAAACCCTTTCTGATGAGGACCTGACCGATTTATCGCATCTGAGGCTTGATTTGATCGGCGCAGTGGAAGTGTATGAGGATGGAAGTCCCGGTGTTATGCATTGGGCTCATCTGATTCCGGAAAATCCGGCGGGAGCCTACTGGATGATTATGAAACCCGAGGAACCGCATCAGATAAAAACAAATTTTCTCATCTTCATCCAATCGCTGGAGGATGAATTTACCGGAAAACAAAAGTCACGGAAAATTGAAGCTGCCAACAAGGCCATCCTCGTGCGCGTGGAAAAAAATCCATTGGCCGGAGCGGAAACATCTCTCGAGGAGCTGGCGCAACTTGCACATACGTGCGGGGTCGAAGTTTTTGATGCTATCGTTCAGTATCGCCCTCAGCCGGACCCCAAATTCATGTTGGGGCGCGGCAAATTATCAGCCATAGACCTGCGCGCTTCGCAAATCGGCGCCAATATGCTCATCTTCGACCATGAATTAACACCGGCACAGGCGCGTTCTATAAGTGATTTCACCGGACTGAAAATCATTGATCGCACGCAGGTCATCCTGGATATTTTTGCGAGGCGGGCTCATAGCCGTGAAGGAAAAATTCAGGTGGAGCTTGCGCAACTTAAATATCGTTTGCCGCGCTTAACGCATCTTGATTCATCGCTTTCCCGTCTGGCCGGCGGTATTGGCGGGATAGGCCCAGGGGAAACAAAACTGGAAATTGACCGTCGTCGGACCCGGGAACGTATCCACCGTCTGGAAAGAGACTTAAAAACAATCACCAAATCACGAAGGCAGCGTTATGGGCGAAGAGAAAAATCAGGTCTCCCCATAATTTCCATTGTCGGTTACACTAACGCCGGTAAATCCACGCTTCTCAATGCGTTGACCAAAAGTTCTGTTCTGGTGGAGGATAAATTATTCGCGACGCTGGACACGAAAAGCGCGCGCCTGCGTTTTCCGCAGGATACAGAGGCAATCATCACGGATACCGTAGGATTTATACGTAATCTTCCCGATGAGCTGTTTACCGCATTCAGGGCTACTCTGGATGAACTTATTGATGCGGATATTCTTCTGCACGTTATCGACTCCAGCAGCTCTCAGATTGAAGAACAGATTGCTGCTGTGGAAAAAATTCTGGTAGAGTTGGAAATCAACAACAAACCGACAATCAGGGTGTTGAATAAATCCGACCGCGTACAGGACAAGGAAATGCTCCAAAGCCTCGGCAGTCGTCTGGACGCAGTCCCTATCTCTGCATTAGATAAACAGACGCTCTTCGGGTTAATAGAAAAAATTGAAAATGCAGTAATTGTCAAACACGGCTTTTCACGGTGACATTTTTGTGCTATGAAAATAAGCGAAGTTCCGCGATTGGGGAAAATTTTCTCCCGCTGGATGAAAACTGAATTTTAATTTTTCTGAGACGCCCGATTTTCTTGGACTGATAAAATATATTACTTTGTGTGATATTCTTCAGGATAAATCCGTCAAAGATAAACGAGATATTTTAGAATGCATGAATTTATGAAATAATCAAACATGGAAAATGCCCGTAAGTGCTTGTTATAGACATACGGGGTTTCTGCCGAAGCTTTATTACCTGCTAAAAATTTCAACAGGTTCGTAACTCCATGTAAGGATTAATAAGAAATAAGAATAGGAATATTGTAATGAACAGGGAATTTATAGAAATCCGATGGCATGGAAGGGGTGGCCAAGGAGCCATTACAGCGGCCAAAATTGTTGCGGAAGCTGCCTTTCTATCCGGCTATACGGGAGTTGTCATGGCGCCAACATTCGGAACAGAACGCCGGGGAGCCCCGGTCATGACATCTTTGAAAATATCAAAGAAAAAAATTTATGATTTATCACCCATTGAAACGCCTGATATTGTTGTTGTCCTTGATCACCTGCTGCTTGCCGAAGCGGATGTCACTTCAGGTCTTAAGAATGGCGGAATCATCATTCTGAACACCCCCCAAATACATGCATCGTATAACTTTAAAAATTTCAAACTGGCTACGGCAGATGTTACCGCAATTTCTGTCGAAGCAGGGCTTCCCCACGGGATGGTCAATACAGGAATCATCGGCTCATTGGAACGAGCCACGAATCTTCTGGGAATGGACATTCTGATTAAGGGAATTGAGAAAGAATTTGAGACGCGAAAACCTGAAAAAAACACATTTGCGGCCAAAATTGCATACGAACGTACGATAGTGGGAGGTTTATAATGGGCACAAGAAATTACAGGAGAAAAACTTCTCACAGCGAAAACGGACCTGGCGACGGCGGAAGAACCGGCTCATGGAGGGTGGAAAGACCTGTTCTGAATACAAGTCTATGCACCCCCTGTAAAAGAAACGCCGAGGCCTGCTTCATCTGCTGGCTGTTCTGTCCGGATGTGGTCATTTCCAGGACAATACCACCGAAGATCGACCTGCAATATTGCAAGGGATGCGGCATCTGTGCCGAAGAATGCCCCACAAAAGCCATTACCATGGTAGATGAGGCACAATTCACAGAAGAGGACAAGAACAAGGAGTAAGCGTCATGCATATAATAGAAAATGGAAATGTTGCGGCGGCTTTAGGCGTAAAACTATGCCGAGCCAATGTCATTGCGGCTTATCCTATTACCCCTCAAACACCGCTTACTGAAAGACTCTCCGAATATGTTGAATCAGGTGAGATGATGTCTCAATACATTCCGGTAGAAAGTGAACATTCAGCTCTTGCGGTATGTATCGCAGCTACATCAACAGGTGCCAGATCCTTTACGGCAACAAGCGCCAATGGACTTCTTTATATGCATGAACAGGTTCAGTGGGCTTCCGGCGCGAGGTTGCCCATTGTCATGTGTGTGGTAAACCGAGCAGTAGGAGCCCCCTGGAATGTCTGGAATGACCAGCAGGACTCCATCTCTCAACGCGACACCGGATGGATACAAATTTATTGTTCCGATCATCAACAGATTATTGATACGGTCATTAAAGCTTTCTGGCTTGCGGAAAAAGTCAGCATTCCCATTATGGTCTGTTATGATGGATATATTCTCTCACACACTTATATGCCTTTTGACGTGCCTGACCAGGAACAAGTTGATGCTTTTCTGCCTCAATTTAATCCTGACTATACTCTGGATCCCGATGACCCAGCCAACCTCAACACGGTAACCCTGCCTGATGTCAGAATGGATGTAAAAGGCGAATTGGCACATGGATACATGGAAATTAGATATCTGCTTCAGGAAGACATGCGAACGGCGCTGAAAGTAGCGGCTGAAGCTGAACAAAGATTTGGCGATATATTCGGCCGGAGCGGGAATCCATACATAGAACCTTATCGCTGTGAAGATGCAGATTACGTTGCCGTGGGCTTGGGATCATTAACCTATCAGTTAAGAGTTTCAGTCGATGAATTAAGAGCAGAAGGGATTAGAGTGGGAGTCATGGGTGTTCGCTTCTATCGTCCCTTTCCCGATGCAGCAATCTCCGATGTATTGAGAGGAAAAAAATGTGTTATCGTATTTGAAAAAGCATTGAGCTACGGTTATGAAGGGGCCCTCGCATCCGATTTAAAGTCGTCGCTATATGAGCATTTATCCGGGACAGGCTCTCTGCCGCAGGTGCAAAATATCATCGCCGGTATAGGAGGTCGCGACATAAGAACAGAGGAATTAACAAGAACTCTTAAATCAGCGACAGAGGGTAGACTTTCCAAAGAACCCGTCTGGATTGGGCTTAAGCTATAGGAGATAAGCATGCAGGTTAAAACAAACATTTTGAATTTACCGACTCAGGAATTTCTTCATTCGGGGACAAGAGCGTGCACCGGTTGCTCTCTTTCAATCGCATACAGGATTGGCCTTAAGGCCCTCGGGAAAGATACAATTCTTGTTGTGCCTCCCAGCTGCCTTACCGTGCTGCAGGGACTTTTTCCCATCGCTTCGACAAAACTTCCCTGCCTGAATGTAACGTTTGCCTCGTCGGCCGCTGCGGCATCAGGTATTCTGGCGACCCTGAAGGTACAGGGTAAGGATCATATTAAAGTTGCCGCGTGGGCCGGGGACGGAGGAACAAGCGATATAGGTCTGCAGGCATTATCAGGTGCCGCCGAAAGAGGCGAGAATTTCATTTACCTGTGCTATGATAATGAGGGGTATATGAACACAGGGGTTCAACGTTCAGGAACTACTCCTATCGGTGCGGTAACAGCGAACACGCCTTTTAAAGGCAAGATGCAGCAAAAAAAGGATGTGCCGGCAATAATGGCGGCTCATAACTTAAGTTATGTTGCTGCATGTTCTGCCGCCTATCCGCTTGACCTTTTTGACAAAATCAGAAAGTGCATTGATATGCCTGGTACAAAATACTTCCATATCCATATCCCTTGCCCGCCCGGTTGGGGATACGATCCTCGTTACGGAATCAAAATTGGCAGGCTTGCCGTTGAAACCGGATATTACGATCTTTACGAGATAATGAATGGAAAATTCCGATTAACAGCGGCATCTGAAAAGCTGATTGAAAAACGCAAATTGACACCGGTCCGGGAGTACTTCCGTTCGCAGTCCCGGTTTAAGATTCTGACCGATGAACAGATATCAGACATCCAGAATCAGATAGACATCAAGTGGGCAGGATATTATAAAAAAGACGAGTAATGTACTGGCGACAATCTTCATTAAGCCAAACAGATAAGATATAATTTTCCGCCAATAGACAATTGACAGATTTCAATTATAAGATCAATTTCCTCTTGACTTGCTTCATTATTATTCATATTATTCAACCATCTAAAAGATGTAGTTTGTAAAAAAACAAAATCCGTCTTTTAGTCGCTATTCTTTGAATGAAACAAGATTTCCAAAGCTGCAATTGTCTGAAGCAGCACCATTAAAAACGTTCACGATCAAAGCTTAACCCATAACTTAGTAATTATCGGACAGTTGTTTTTTCAGTAGGATGAACGCTTCATTTTTTTAGAAATTTGAGGAGAAGATTATGGCGATTTTTGAATATGGTGAGTACAAAAACGTATATGAGCATCCTGACAATCTTGTGGATATTTTTGAAACCAGCGTTTCAAAATATCCAAACAATCCCTTGATCGGCGAGAAAGACAGCGCCGGAATTTATCAATGGGTTACCTATAGCCAGATCGCGACCCGTGTAAATAATTTGCGTGCGGGATTGTTCGCAATCGGGGTTCAAGCAGGAGACACTGTCGGTATTATAGCCAATAACCGCAAGGAATGGCTGATCGGAGAAATGGCCACTCAGGGCCTGGGTGCCGCATATGTACCCATGTATGAAAAAGAATTGGTTTCTATGTGGAAGTATATCATTAAAGACGCTGAGATCAAGATTCTGTTTGTATCCAAACCGGAAGTGCTGGAGAAAGTAAAAAATTTCCCCGCCGAAATTCCCACGCTGAAACATATTTTCCTGATTGAGGGGACGGGGGAAAACTCTATGGAAGCATTAGAGAAAAAAGGCGCGGGAAAACCGGTTCCTTCCATTAAGCCCAAAGCAACCGATGTCGCGGTGCTGATTTATACGTCGGGTACCACGGGCGAACCTAAAGGCGTCCTTCTTTCTCACGGTAATCTGGCGGAAAATGTGAAAGCAGGTCTGGCCTGGTTTACAAACTTAACCGAAAAGAGCCGTTGCATCTCCATGCTTCCATGGGCTCACTCTTTTGGAATCACTGCCGATTTACATGCGTTTACGATGAGGGGTGGGTCCATTGGTATCATGGGATCGGTCGAAACTCTAATTGACGATTTACCCAAAATCCAACCCACCTTCATGATTACCGTACCCCGGATATTCAATAAAGTTTATAACGGGGTCTGGGCAAAGATGAGAGAAGAAGGCGGCTTAAAACTGAAACTTTTTGAAGCAGCACTGGCAGCGGCTAAACTAAAACGCGAAACAGGAAAAGTAACTTTCAAATACAAAATTCTGGATAAAATCGTCTTAAAAAAGATTAGAGCCCGCTTTGGAGGATGCCTGGAAAATGCAGTTACGGGTAGCGCCCCGATGAATGTGGAAATCGCCAAATTCTTTATCGATGTCGGTATCCCGACTTATGACGCCTATGGTTTGAGCGAAACTTCCCCGGCGATTACCATTAATTCTCCTTTAATGGGAAATCGCCTGGGTTCAGTGGGAAAACCCATTAATAAAACCAAAGTCGTGATAGACCGCTCACGAACAGGTCAGGAGGGTGATGACGGGGAAATTATCTGCTTCGGCCCGCAATGCATGATCGGCTACCACAAAAAACCCGAAAAAACAAAAGAAGTTATTGTGGAACTCAACGGAATGCGCGGTGTGCGCACCGGTGATCGCGGACGTCTGGATGATGACGGATTTTTATATATCACGGGCCGGTTCAAGGAGGAATATAAACTAGCCAATGGCAAATATATTCATCCGGAAAGCCTTGAACTGGAGATGAAAGTCCTACCCTGGATTTTAAACGCCGTAGTGACCGGGGCGGGACATGAATATAATGTGGCATTAATTGTGCCCGACTTGAAATTGCTGGAACATCTTGCTGCGGAAATGAAATCATCAGTTAATCCTAAAAATCTTTTTGATTCTTCTAATCCCGATGCTCGCAATTTTAAAGAACTGCTTATTGCCGAAGTCCAAAAACACCTTAAGAAAACATTTGGTTCCTACGAAATTCCGCAGAAGTTTGAGTTTATTCCTGAAGATTTCACTGTAGACAACGGCATGCTCACACAAACCATGAAACTCAAACGGCAGGTGGTCATGGAAAAATACGGAGACAAGCTGGAAAAACTTTACAACGAATAGTCTACTGTATAAACTTTGGTTTTTGTTGCTGACGGAATTGAGTCAGCAACAAAAACCAAGTATTTTAATAATTGTCATACGCTGAAGAAGCTGATGACGCCCCGGGCATGTACCTGGATACATAGCCGGTAAAGTTAGCCGAACATTTCGGCCGGGCATAATCATCCGATGGCGTCCTTCAGTGCGTCCATATTAATATTACTGCCGGACATAATCATAACAACTTTTTTCCCGGCAAGACGGTCTTTGATTTTATAAGCCGCCATGAGAGATACCGCGCCTGCGGCCTCGGCCAGATTATGCGTCGTTGTCAGCGCCATTCTGACTCCTTGCAGTATCTCGTCTTCGCTCAAAAGCACCACGTCACTGATGGCGTCCTTTAAAATCACATAAGGCAGATGAAACACGCTTCTTGCAGCCAGACCATCCGCAAACGTATGAGCTTCATCAAGCGTCACGATTTCTCCCTTTTTCCACGAATTATAAAATGACGGAACATTTTGCGGCTCCACGCCGATAATTTCGATATCCGGCCTGACGGCGCGGGCTGTTTTTAAAATTGACGCGCACCCCGATCCACCGCCGATAGGGCAGATAATTGTATCCACTTCCGGCAGGTCCTCCAGAATCTCCAGTCCCATAGTGGCCAGACCGTTTAAGATTTCCGGTTCGTTCCCCTGCTGAACATAGTAATAGCCAGCGCTATCCACAAGTTCTTCGCAATACGACTGCGCGTCGTAGAAATCTTCTCCGTGAACAATCAATTCCGCGCCATAGCTTTCTATCGTTCTGTTGATTTCAGGGTTGTTGCCCTCCGGCACGACGACGGTGCAGGGAACGTGAAACCATTGACCCGCCCAGGCCATGGCCAAACCGTGGTTTCCCCTGGTCGCGACAAGAATTCCCGTATCCAGTTCCTCTCTGGACATGTGATGAAAAAAATTAAGCGCGCCTCTGATCTTGAATGACCCCGTGGGATTGTGGTTTTCATGCTTGACAAAGGCTTCGCAGCCGATGAGACGGGAGAGTTCTGAATAACAAATCATATTCGTTCTGTTCAGGTACCTGTCAACAACCGACTTCGCCATTAACGTTTTTGTCAGATTGACTTGTTCGCTCATGATCTCATATTTTTTCAGCATAAATCCCTCCTGATCATATATTATATTTAAATATACTTGTTTATTAATTCAGCATATCTGGCGGAAGCGCCGATATTGGCATGAATAACGGCTGTACCGTTTTTCCCCCGTTTGATGAGTTCTTCGGGATTATTCAACATTTGAATAATTCCCTGAAGCAACTCTTCTTCATTCCTTATCGTAATGCCGCAGCCGGCTTCTTCCAGCAGCGTTTTTTCCTGAATGAAATCATCCATTGAAGGGCCGTAAAAAACCACTTTCCCCCAGGCCGCCGCTTCCAGTATATTCTGGCCGCCCTTCGGCACCAGAGAGCCGCCGCAGAAAACAATACTGGCCATTGAATAAACCTTGAACAACTCTCCGATGACATCGACAATGATGATTCTTTCATCTTTTCTTTGCCGTCCTTTATTCATATTTGCAAGCGTTATTACATCATTTAAATTTGCCTGTTTCAAAAGATTTAGAATGTCATTTTTTCTTTCAATGTGCCGGGGAACAATAATCAATTTAAAATCCGGATATTTTTCCGCAAGTTTCTTATAGACGCTGATGATGATTTCATCTTCGCCCGGATGGGTACTTCCCGCGACAAAAAATTTTTCGTTTTCCCGCACGTTGAAACGGCGAGTCATTTCTTCTTTTAAAATTGGCGAAACTTTAGACGCCAGACCGTCATATTTGGCATTCCCCAGCACTTCTATTCCTGCAGGGTCCATCCCGATATTCTTGATCCTTTCCGCATCAACATTGGAAATCATTCCCGCAAAATCAAGATAACCGAGTACTTTTTTCCAGAAAAATGCCGTCTGCCGGTAGCGGCGATAAGACCAGGGTGAAATCCTTCCGTTAACCATCAAGGTTTTTATCCTGCATTGCTTGAAAGTTTTTAGAAAATTAGGCCAGATTTCCGTTTCCACCAGCACAAAAAGATCCGGGTCAGCCCTATCGACAATCGGGTGGACAATAGCAGGAATATCCAAAGGGAAATATATAAAGACAACGTCTTCCCTGATAAATTTTTCCGCCATTTCCCTGCCCGTTTCCGTGGAAGTTGAAAAAATAATTTCAACTTCCGGCCTTTTCTTTTTCAGACAGGCAACAATCGGCGCAGCAGCAGTGACTTCACCAACCGAAACAGCGTGAATCCATACCCGCGGCCTGCCTTTTAAACCGGCCAGTATTTGTTTCTGCCTGCCCCCCAGTTTTTGGATATAACTTTTGCGGTATTTGCCGGTAAAAATAATTTTATATAAAAAATAAGGCGTGATCATTATCACGGCAATAAGCAAAACAATGTTATAGAGAATATACATAAAGCCATTTTTAGATTTTTCCTTCGCGGTGTCAAGTAATATCATCCCTTAAGGGGTAAAAAAACCCTGTGATTGACAACATCTTCTATTTGTTATATTTATTAAAAAAAACGGGGGAAACAACCAATGAAAATGATAGCCCCTTCGATTCTTTCCGCGGACGGCAGTAAACTGGGAGAAGAAATTATCGCCGTGGAAAAAGCAGGCGCCGACTGGATTCATATTGATGTGATGGACGGGAACTTTGTTCCCAATATCACTATAGGCCCCGCGCTCATATCCAGCTTAAGAAAAGTAACAAAGCTTCCTTTTGACGTTCATCTGATGATTGAAAATCCGGAAAGATATATTGAATCATTCTCCAAGGCCGGAGCGGATATCATTACGGTTCACGTTGAGGCATCGAATCATCTGCACCGGACGGTCGAACTGATTAAAAGTCTGGGCGTGCAGGCCGGTGTTTCCTTGAATCCGGCAACACCACTGGAACAAATAGAAGAAATTATTCATTATATTGATCTTTTACTGATTATGTCGGTCAATCCGGGATTTGGCGGACAGCAGTTCATCGGAACATCTCTGGTCAAGATTGCGCGGGCAAAAAAAATGCTGGAAGCCCTGCCGCGCAAACCGCTTCTGGAAGTTGACGGCGGCGCGAACCTGAAAAACATAGGCAATATCGCCGAGGCCGGAGCCGATGTTATTGTGGCCGGAGCAGCGGTTTTCGGGACTGACGATTATAAACAAACCATTGCATCATTAAAACTGGCCGCCAACAGATCCTAAGTTAACTAATTATTTCGCGGCAGGAAACAGAGGATTTTTCGTCAATCCCATTTTTGTCAGACGAAAAGCCGAGGCTGTACTCAAACAACCAAATCCGTATTCAATACTTCGTTTGAGATTAATTGATGACGCTTCGGCAAAATAACTTGTCGGACAACTGACTTCCGCAATCGTATAACCATACCAGACTATCTGAGCCAGCATTTGATTATCGAAAACAAAATCATCCGAGTTATTGTTTAGAGGCAGTTTCACGAGAAGTTCGCGGGAAAAGGCACGATAGCCGGTGTGATATTCGGAAAGCTTCGCTCCGATTAAAACATTTTCCGAAAAAGTCAGAAAACGGTTGGCGATATATTTCCATGCCGGCATGCCGCCTTTCAGGGCGTAGCCACCAAGGATGCGGGAGCCAAG
>CAYMWM010000095.1:0-13355 GCA_964394185.1 uncultured Smithella sp. | reverse complement strand
ATTCATGCCTTCGCTGTTGAATGCCCAGCGAACTCCATTCAAACTGAATCCGGACGTTATATTGCTGTTTGCAATGACGTAACCGTTGTCGTCGAAATTAATGAAGTCGAATTCATTGACCTGCCAGTAAACGGCGAAGGTGACAACAAGCAGGGCAAGGTAGACAATCAGTTTTGTTCTGTCGGGACTTGCGTTTTGATTATCCGGCATCATCGGCTTTAAAGCACCTTCCATCATCCAACTCAAACCACATACGAAATGATCTGCAAAAAAACAATTGTTGGTTAAATTTATATATTAGTTGCATTTTTTATGCAAAGCAAAGATAATTAATCATGAAGAGAATTTGATGCGCAAATAGGAACGTTTGAAGTTCTTCGTTAGAAAAAAGCAGCCTTATACCATATAAAACAGGTTAACAATCCATTCAATCGGGAGATGGTAATCTTTGCAAGATTCAAAGAAAAAAATTCTCGTAATGACATCAGGTTATAAACGCTGGCAGAACGACGAGCAATATAACGAACATTTTGTCGTAGAATTAACGAAAAGGCTATCCGCAAAATATTCCATTTCAGTTCTTGCTCCGTCATATTCTTCGGCCAGAGCCGAGGAAATGATAGATGGTATTCAAATATACCGTCATAAACAATATCTGTCGCCAAAAGTTACTATAGCCTACAAAAGTGGAATAATATCCAGTTTAAAAGAAAACCGATGGCTTGTGAGAGTCGTTCCTTTTTACATTCTGTTTCAATTTCTTGAACTGATGAAGATTGTGAAGAAAGAAAATATACAGGTGATACACGCTCACTGGATTATACCTCAGGGACTGGTCGCCGTGCTTTATAAAATAATCTTCAACCGGAAAATAAAAATAATTGCGACCATACACGGAAGCGATTTTCTGAGAATCAAAGGTATTGTTGGAAAACGGCTGAAGAAGTTCATTCTTTCTCGCATTGACCGTCTGACTGTCGTGAGCCATGCCCTTAAGAAGGAAGTCGGGAAAATCACTTCTCCTGAAAATATCGACGTGTGCCCCATGGGCATTGATACCGGCGCATTCAGCCCGGCATTTAAGGATTTGTTCCTGAAAGAAGAATTGGCCATTCCCGGGGATTTTTTATTGTTTGTCGGAAGTTGCGTCGAACAGAAAGGCATCCGCTATCTTGTCGAGGCCATGAGCGAAGTCTGTTTAGAATATCCCGAGTGCAGATTAGTGATGATCGGAAGCGGCGGACTTCTTGAAGAGATGAAAATCTCGGCTAAAAACGCGGGTCTGGAAAAGAACATATGTTTTTTAGGCTATGTGGAACACGGTAAGCTCCCGCAATATTTTGCGACGGCGGATATTTTCATATTGCCGTCGCTTTCGGAAGGTTATTCGCTGGTCATCAGGGAAGCGTTAAGTTGCGGAACACCGTCAATCATGACCGATCTTCCGATATTTTCTTCAGATAAGGAAAAAGCATTATTTGAGATTGTACCCGTAAAGGATTCTCATGCTATTGCTCTAAAAGTCAAATATATACTTCAACACAAGGAAAAATATGAAAAAGAACGAGAAAGCAGGCATAAGTTCGCAGTAGAGAATTATGATTGGGTAAACGTTGCCGAAAACTACGCACAAATCATTGATTCGGTTTAAAGTGCCGGATTATGAAATTGGAAAACCGCAAGATCATCCGTCTTTGCGTAAGAATTGATTGTCGCATATGAAACATTACTGGAAGATCCTGAAAAATCTTATATTTCTGATCATCTTCATGCTGGTTTCGTTTTTCTTTTATAAGGAGATTCTGCGTAATTATGATTCCATTTCCAGTATTTCATTCAGGCTTCATTACGGATTTCTTGCCTTTGCCGTAATTTCCATAGCGTCCATGTCTTTCTCAGCGACGGTGGCCTGGCATATTCTGATTCATTCTTTTCCGGTTCAGAAGCAGCTGACTTTTTCTCAAAGCTTTTCCATTCTGAATATATCAGCTTTTCTCAAATATATACCGGGTAAAGTCTGGACCTATGCCCTCCAGTTGTATCTGATAAGGGATTTGTGTATTTCCAAATATCATTTTTTCCTCATATTCCTGATTATCAATATTGTTTCCCTTTCCATTCAGACGGCTCTCGGACTGTTGATGTTGACATTCTTGTCCCCGCAAATATGGGTAAAAATAATGCTGTTAACCGGATGCCTTATTTTTTCAGCAATATCATTTTATGTTATAGACGTTGTCAATATCGTTATACGCCTGAGCAACCGGATGCTGAAAAAAGATTTTCCCGCCGTGCAATTTCCTTTAAAAAAAATATTATGGATTCAGGCAATCTATCTTATTGCCGTCATATCGTTTGCCGTTTCGGGATATTTTGTGGCGGAAGGCATCGGGATGTCGCCGACTTTCCATGACGCGTTAAGCATTGTTGTTGCAGGCCTGCTTTCCAGCGTTATCGGTTATATCGTATTTATTGCACCGGGCGGACTGGGTGTCAGAGAATTTGTCATGTACTGGATTCTCAACGGTGTATCCGGTAAATCAATGGCTCTTATTCTTCCGATTGCCACCCGATTACTGATGATGCTGGCTGATTTGATTTACGGAATCCTGGGGCTTATCATTTTCAGGGCGCGGCGGAATTCAGGCAGATGACAGATATGGGCGCACGGAATATATGGGAAGAATCCTGCAGGAACAGGAGACGTTCAATCCGCTATTTCATTAGCTGTAGCCGCTGTTTCGCCTTGAGTTTATATTTTTTGCCGCATTCGGGGCACTGGAATTTTTTGTTCAGCTGATATCCGCAGGAGCACATCCAGCCTTTTTGAACGGCGGGATTGCCCATCATCAGTGCGTAATCGGGAACGTCTTTGGTTACAACCGCACCGGCGGCAACGAAGGCATAGTTTCCGACGGTATGCCCGCAGACGATTGTTGAATTGGCTCCCAGCGAGGCGCCTTTTTTAATCAGGGTCGGTTTGATTTCATCCATGCGTCGGATTTCGGAACGCGGGTTGATGACATTGGTAAAGACAGCCGATGGTCCGCAGAATACATAATCTTCCAGAGAAACCCCTTTATAAACAGAAACATTGTTCTGTATTTTGCAACCGTTGCCGACCGTAACATCGGGGCCGATAACCGCGTTTTGTCCGATGGAGCAGTCCTTTCCTATTTTGGAACCCGAAATGATATGGGAAAAGTGCCATATTTTTGTCCCGTTGCCTATTTCCACTTTTTCATCGATTTGCGCAGTCGGATGAATAAAAGATGATTTTTTGTCTTTATCCGGCGACGGTAAATCTTTTTTAAGAATAATCTTTAATCCGTTTTCATTCATGGAGCGCTGGGCGGCGTTTAAAACTTTGAGAACGCGTAATCCTTCATTTCCGTCGGTCAGGGGAGTAATTCTTTTTTGGATACACGCAAGAAAATGCTCGCATTCAACTTTAAGCGGTTCGGACTGGGGGACGAAAACGCGCTCCGGGGTACCTTTTGTGGGCACCGGAATGTTATGCTCCCATTTGACGGAATGAGGATAGACAAGCAATTTCTCCTCCCAGGGCAGCGTATCATCAAATACCGCCATTTTGCGGTCACCGACAACGACCAGTTTCTGGTCCTTAAACGGATGAAGCCATGATACAAAAATATGGGCTTTAAGACCTGAAGAAAATTCCAGATGCGTTGTTGTTACGTCGGCTATTTTCTTGTGCAGATAATTTCCGCCCGTTGCCATGACATTTTCGGGTTCGTCTTCAGCCAGAGCGAGAATCATCGAAATATCATGCGGGGCGAAAGACCATAAAATATTTTCCTCCCGGCGAATCTTGCCCAGGTTCAGCCGATGCGAATAAATGTAGTTAATGCGGCCCAGTTCGCCGCCTGAAACCATGTGCTTGAGCTTGACAAAAACCGGATGGTATTGAAGAAGATGGCCGACCATCAATGTCAGACGGTTTTTTCCCGACAGAACGATGAGTTCGGCGGCGTCTTTTTCAAGTAATGTCATCGGTTTTTCCACAAAAACATGTTTGCCGGAAAGCAGAGCTTCTCTTGCCAGTAAAAAATGTGTTTCGGCCGGCGTGGCGATGGCGATAGCTTCAATATTTTCATTATGAATAATGTCTTTCAGGGAAGATTGAAAATCGCAGGAGGGATAGCGTTTTTTCATTTCCTTCAGGGAAGAAATATTTTTGTCGCTTACGGCGGCAAGAACATCAAGTTCATAGAAATTGCGGATAAGATTTTTGCCCCAGTAGCCGGCTCCGATGACAGCGATATTCTTATTTTTCATATTCCATTTACCGTCCATTAAGATTTGTATAGTCTTTCATTGTCCTGAATATCCATCCACATGGCAAACAAAAGCGATTGAAAACTGCTGGTGAATAAAAAGAAAAAAGCAAGCATGGTGGCCGATGAAACGGAACCTCCGGAGAAAATTATCGAGGTTATTTTAACGGCATAGGGAATAACGAAGATACCCAGAAAAAAGGAGAAATGGTACAACAGAAAAAGCGGATGAAAATCGCGAAAAAGATATTTAATCCATAATCGTTTGAAGAAGGATTTAAAAAGAAGCCATGATATCCGCGGAATGACTTTTCGCACATTCATTTTGGATGTTTCGCCGATATTGTAAACCGGCTTGATTTTGACTTCCTGGAGAGTGCAGAATGCGATATTTAATTTTACGAGCATGTCGTTGGGCATGCCGTAACGGGGATAAATATCGTAAATTTTTATTGCGTTCAAAGCGGAAAGGGAAATGGCCGTGTATCCCGTCTGCGTATCGGAAACATGCCAGTATCCTGAGGCTATTTTGGTCAATATGGAAAGGATGGAATTGCCGAAAAAGCGTGTTTTGGGAATAATCAAACGCGCTCCGCCGTGAATAAGGCGGTTGCCTTTGACATAATCAATATCTTCCGTGAGAACGGGCGTACATATTTTTTCCAGTTCAGCCGGGTCCATCTGCCCGTCACCCGCCATAACGGCGGTACAGTCGATGTTGTTGTCCAGACACCATTTGTAGCCCCGGCCGATTGCCGCGCCCACTCCGCCATTTTGCAGGTTATTAATCAGAATGACGCGGTCCGTTTCTGGCTTTTTATTGGCTATTTCCGAAGGGATAAAATACTTGATGCTGTTTAGTTGTTCTTCCCTGAGCAGGCTTTCCACACGGTTATATTTGCTGCTGTATATATCCCCGGCGCCGTCTTCCACGATTGTCCCGACAGGCTTTTGCTTGTCGATATAATCAAGAACGGCTGAGGCTGTTTTGTCGACGGAACAATCATTGACGACGATAATACGGTCGACGAAATCCGGCATCGTTTCCAGAACGTTTATGATTTGCTTTTCTTCGTTATACGCGGGAACAACAACTGCAACAGTTTTATCAAATAACATACAAGGCGGCCTCCACGTTTGAGAGTGACCGTACTATTTTTTGTCTGATTTGTCCAAAAATATTTGCTGACGGGTGAGTTTAAAAAATGAATATCAAACGGAAATCACTTGATATTATGTCATGGCGGTAATAATATAGACGACAAATATCAACACGGTGAATGAAGCATTTTTCGGCAGTTTAATATAACAATCCCATAACCGGGTGCAAATGGATCAAAAAACCGAAGCCGAAATTGTTATCAGAATACTGAAGGGTGAAAAGCAGGCATATACCCTTCTTATCGACGAATATAAAACACCCGTTTATAATCTGGCTTACCGGATGACCGGAAATCGTGAAGATGCCGATGATCTGACGCAGGAGACATTCATCAGGGCCTATCAATACCTGTGGCGGTATGACAGGCGAAGAAAATTCTTCACCTGGCTTTACACTCTGGCCCTCAATTTAATCAGAAATCATTTAAAAAAGGACAAAGACAACAGAATCGCTGAAGTCCTGAGCAAACATCTGTCGGATGATAAAGAGCCTTCGCCTGAATCCAAATTAATGGAAACGCAGGAAATAAATTTCTGCCTGCTGCTGCTGGATGATGAATCCAGAGCGTTGGTAATCATGAAGTTTTATCAGGGATTATCGTTTGAAGAAATTTCCGTCATTGCCGGCAAATCACCCGGCGCGGTAAAAATGAATATTTACCGGAGTCTGGAGAAAATAAAGGAATTATTGAACAAACGAGAATAGAAACTTGCATTCTGAAATCATGGAAATGAGTGAGAAATCATTATCCGTGTTCTGCCGCTGCAAATATTTTGTGACTTTTTACCGTTCCGGTTTGTATATCATACAGATTATGATACAGGAAGAATAATGGAAAAGTTCGCTGATATAATAGAACAAATCGAGAAGCAAAAAACAATGAATCCCCCCCCGTCCCTGACGGATAACGTTATGGGACGTCTCCCGGACAAGTATCCCGGTATCTGGCCTGCGGCCGCTTCCTTTACCCATGATTTATACTCGCGGGCAGTTGCGCCGGGTGTCAGTCAATCGGATAGCGTCACATGCCGTGAATGTTCATTTTATTTTTTCATTACCGGATTTTTTTACCTGATTATGGGCATTATTCTGATGACGGGATTTCGGGAAACGGCGTCCGTCACGGCGATGATGGAATGGATAAAACTTCAGCCGTATTTTACAACGGGTACGGCGGTATGGTTTTTTGCGATCGGAACCATCCTGATGATGGACGGCAGCGCCGGAATCAAGATAGCCCAATACGGGACACTGTTATATATATTTTGCGCGGTTGTGAACAGCGTCATGCTGTGGCCGTCTTTGCCCGTTCCCTATGCAGGCTTATTTATCACGGGACTGGCAGCAACAGGTGCGCTGATGGGCATTATGCTTGCCCGGGCTTTGCAGAAAATGGAAGTGAGGGCTGTATGATCAGAAAAAGAAAAACGGTTAAAGAATACCTGGGCAACGGCAGGGGCTTTACCCTGATAGAGGCCATTGCCGTGCTGATTATTCTGGGCATTGTTTCTGCGCTGGCCATATCCCGCGGGATGGCAACGGACGAAGTGCAGCTGCAGTCCGAGATGGACACGCTCAAGGGCCATCTGAGGTTCGCTCAATATAAAGCCTTAAACGATCTTCCGGGAGTCCAGTGGGGAATCAATGTGGCCGGTTCCTCCTATACGCTGGTAAGGGTCGATTCCAGCGGAACAACTCATCCCCTAAGCCTGGCGGGGGAGTCTTCTTATACCCACAACTTTGCCGGCAGCATTACTGCTGCCGTGACGGGGAGTAATCCCATTCTTTTCGATGAGTGGGGAAGTCCCGGCACCTCTGCGATAACGGTCAATATGGGCAGTAAGACAATAAACATAACCCCGTACACAGGATTTATACCATGAAAGCAAACATGAAAAAGAAACAGGGCGGCTTTACTTTGGTTGAGGTTATCGCGGCGCTGGTCATCGGCGCGATTGCGGCCACCATGGTTTACAGTTATTTCAGCACGTCCCTGACCGGCAGCACCGAACCCATTAAACGATTGCAGCAGGCCAATAACCTGCAATTGGTGATGGAAAATATCATCGCTGATTATAACCGGCTCAATGAAGTCAATACTCGATACAAATGGAGGTCTGCGCATCCCTATCATTTGAATGCCATTGTGCTTCCCAGTACCGGTATTGACAACAACGCCAGCGCCGTAAACAACAACGGCCGGTATTATCAATGCACCGTTGCGGGTACCAGCTACAGTTTGGGACAACCTGCATGGACGACAACTTCAGGCCTGACGTCAACATACAACGACGGGACCATACAATGGAGAGAATCTGGACGGGTATGGCTGGCAAATACGACCTATAACGCCAACGATATAGTGGTTCCTTTGGCCAATAACGGCCATTTTTACAAATGCACTTTTACAACGGCGGGTACGACGTCGGGGCTGAGCGGTGCGGCTGAACCGTCATGGCCGGCGGCAACCGGCGGCGCCGTAACCGATAATGTCATCACATGGGTGGAAGCCGGCACGATTCTCAAAAGTAACAGGGCGGTGACGAATGTTGAAAACTTGTATGAAAATCTTCCGTCCGTGGGCGGCACAAGCGCCACATATGGGGATAATTATATTTTAACAGCGAAAGAGTTTATCAGGTTTGACAGCGGAAATACTGCGACCACGTCAGGTGTTACCGAAGATAATATGCTGCGGGTGACCATAAAAGACAGCAATTCCGTCAAGACACTGACGTCGATTTTCACGATTCGCTGAAAAGAAAGGGGAAATCATGAACAGCAGGAAAACCAATGAAAAAGGTTTTACCCTTATTGAAATCGTTGTCACGCTGCTGCTGGTGGGCATAACCGCCGCCCTGGCCGGCATGTGGATTGTTTCGGTCACCAACGGATATATCTTTACCCGAAACAATATGGAAACCACGCAGAAAGCGCAGCTGGCGATGACGCGGCTGGTGAAGGAATTCAAGGCGATCACCGCTGTCGGTTCAAATTCCGCAAACAGTATATCGTATACCAGGTCTGATATCGCATTGGGGTCGGTTACGTCAACTGTCGCGTTGAGCGGCAGCGAGCTTCAACTCAACGGTAATGCGCTGGCAGACAATGTTAATGAATTCACATTGAGGTATTGCGATCATGTTGCTGATGCCGCCAATGCCACCAATGCAGGCAACAATTGTTCGGCAGGCTGGACTTCAACATCGAGGCTCATCTTTATTACACTCAAACTTACCGGGGCGGGCAATGTGGTGTCCACCTTTACGGATAATGTCGCGCCGAGAAACATGTAATTGCGGGGGGTGAAAATATGTTTACGAAAAATAATGCGGAGGCATCCGCAGGCAAATCAAGTCGGATAATCCTGTCAATCAAGTCGTCAATGCCTTTCCTGCAGCGCGGCTCTATCCTGATAGGACTGATTATGACCATGGTGGTCATGGCGACGCTGGGGCTGGGGATGCTTTACATGACATCAACCTCGACATTCAACTCGCTTTTTTTCAGCAGCAATTCCGAGTCTTTTTATGCCGCCGAATCCGGCGGCAGATACGCTATTGCCGTCATTAATGCCAACTGCGCCACCGGCACATGCTCTGCGGCGCAGGCAGCCCTGACCGGAAAGACATTTGACCTGGGCAACGACAGCCGCTTCCAGATTTCAAACTGGCAGTTGACGACTGATGAATATAATACGGCAACCATTGCCTTTTCTTCGACCGGCACGGTTGGCTCGGGATTTCTCCATGCAAACAGACAGGTAGATTATATCGTCCAACCGGCCAATCAGGGCGGTTACACCCTTCCCGTGCGCAATCTGGAACCGAACATGGAAAACTTCAATACATCGACGCCGTGGGCCGGAACATTCAGCAATGCCGGAGGTGTCATGACGGTTGTTGCAACAGAGCCCGAATCAAGTTCCGGCAATAACAGAGGCACACCCAATGAATACCGGGCTTATTCCGAATATACAAAGCTGAATTATTCATCCTACTATATCGCCCAGGGCGGCTCTCTGGGCTACGATGCGCAGGTAAAGGTCAGGTCGACAACAGATTACTTTATGACCGGCCTTGCTTTCCGCACTCACCCTTTATATGCCCAGACCGGCGATAACACCGCCGCGAGGCTCGATCCGCGCGGTTTCAATCTGTCCATCATGAGAAGCGGGGGCAACGCCGTGAATGAAGGAATTCCGTTGGAAATGATTGATTGGAGCGGTGACGGTTTGATAAATATTGACCCCAACTGGACAGCGGGTAATTATTATATTGTCCTGTGGATGGATAAAGGCAGCCTTAATCCTTTTACCCAGAATGGTGTAAACGATAACGGCGCTCCGATGGAGTTAATGCTGGCCTATAAAAAGCTGGATTCAGCGTCCGGTGTGTTTACCCAGACAGTGCTTTTAAACGACACGGATGCCGATAGCACTAAATGGTCAAGGTTGCCGGATTCCGCAACTATACCCAATTGGGCTTCAGCCACCGAAAGCAGCAATACTTTCTGGCGCGGAATTGTTAAGCGTAATACTGATCCCAGAGACATTACGTTGACAACTCAAAACGCATACGATTTGTCTTCATTAGCGTCAGCAACTTTGACATTTAGGCATAAAATGTCAAATTTTGGAACATATGAAGATGCCTATGTGCAAATATCAACCGATGGCGGCACTAATTGGAATCAATTATCCAGCGCTCATTGGGATAATAATAATGATTATGGTTCATGGCATTCGGAATCATTTTCGTTATCTGGTTATTTAACTTCGAATGTAAAAATAAGATTCAGATTGAGGACAACCGGTACCAGTCTTAGTACCCAAAGGATATGGGATGTGGATGATGTAAAAATTTCATCAACTTCTTTAACCGAATGGCCGACGCTGCTGGTTCGTATATTGGAAAAAAATCTTATTTCAGGAGATAATACATCGCGAAGAAATATTATCACCGCCTATTACAGCACACCGACGGCGAATCCTACAGGTAACACCACGACCGACCATACTTATGCATACGACGACAACCGGCTGGGCAGCAATCCGCAGGGCACATATAACTGGCCGCCCGCTACAGGGACCAACGGGAATTTTACAATGATTAAATGGGACTGGATAAAAGGTTGCGGCTTTGCCACAGCAAACTACGCCTCCTGCTCCACAAATGCTGTTTTATATACCGATACAACCGACGGCAGCGGCAATGGCGCCATCAAAGGGACAGTATTGAAAACGAAATTTTTCCGGACAAGGAGCGCTGCCGATGCGACCGATGGATGGGGCAGTTTCGTGGTAACCGCCGGTTACGCTGAACTGGGATTGTCCGTATTCGGCAGAAATGGTTCGAATAATTTATTTTTCGACGACTTTGCTGTCAATATCAGCAACGGCGGCGGTCAGAATGGAACCGGACAGGTCATTGTTTATCCGTAATCCGTCTTCATGCAAACTTCCGTTACGAAAAGGCCGGTATCAGAAATCAAAAGATGCCGGCCTTTTTCATGGAAGTAGATAATAAAACACAGATGTAGGGAACGGTTACAAACCGTTCCGTCTTGAAAGGAGGACAATATTTTGTCCTCTTTTGGAGGGGTACGGGGGAGGATTTCATTCTGCCGCAGAGGACATGATTTGTGTTTTGTCCACTCCGTCGCTACGCGACACCTCCGCCAGCGGAGGACAAAATACACGGAACGGTTTGTAACCGTTCCCTACGGATTTTCAATCGGTTTTGCTTATTATTTGACTTTTTCCGGTTATATGTTATCTAAAGCAATTATTAATAAATTATCGATTTTTTTACAGGAGGGGTAAGGGGTGAAAGTTTTTGTAAAAAAAGGGGAACTGGTTGATACAAAAAGTCAGGCAATTATTCTGCCATTGTTTGAAGAAGGTAAAAAATTAACAGGATTTGCGCTGGAAATTGATAAACTCTGCGACGGTTTAATCAGCGAAATCATCAATAACGGCGATTTCGAAGGCAAGCCTTCCCAGGTTTCGGTCATTTATACCGGAGGAAAACTTCCGGCGAAAAGAATAGCCTTAATCGGTCTGGGAAAACAAAAGGAATTCAATCTGGAAAAACTCCGCTCTGCCTATGCTACGATTATGAGGCATTTGCGCGGCATGAATATCAGGGAAGCGACGACATCGATTAATCTGAATATTCTTCACGGTAAGAAAGAGCAGGTTGTGCAGGCGGCCGTGGAAGGAGCCCTGCTGGGACTTTACCAGTATACGCCCTACAAGACGGTAGGTCGTGAAGAAATAAAGGAAATGGAAGAAATCAATATCATCGCCGATGCCAAGGATTTTTCCTTTATTGAATCGGCGGTGAAAAAAACACGGATAATTGCCGATGCGGTTTATTATGCGCGCGACCTTGTATCCGCTCCCTCCAATGAAATGACGCCGACTATGCTGGCGCAAAAAGCCTGCGAGATTGCCGACAGAAAAAATGTCTCCTGTCGGGTTTTCGATAAAAATGAAATGAAAAAAATGGGGATGAATGCCCTTCTGGCCGTGGCTTCCGGGTCTCACGAAGAACCGAAATTCATTGTTCTGGAATACACGGGCGGCGGAAAAAAAGATGCGCCGATTGCACTGGTGGGGAAGGGACTGACCTTCGACAGCGGTGGCATTTCCATCAAGCCCGCGGATAAAATGGAAGAAATGAAAACGGATATGTCGGGAGGCGCCGCTGTTATCGGCACGATTATGGCCGCCGCCGATTTGCAGATTCCCCTGAATATTACCGGCATTATTCCGGCCACGGAAAATCTGCCCGGCGGTTCCGCGTATAAACCGGGTGATATTATCAAATCGTATTCGGGAAAAACGATTGAAGTACTCAATACGGATGCCGAAGGACGTCTGATTCTGGCTGATGCCCTTGCGTATGCTGCCGGGCTGAAACCCGAATCCATCATTGATATGGCCACACTGACCGGCGCGTGTATTATTGCACTGGGCGAGGATGTCATCGGCATGCTGGGCACGGATGAAAAACTCAAAAAGGAAATTGAGAAGGCCGCTCAGAATTCGGGAGAACTTGTCTGGGAACTGCCCCTGTGGGAAATCTATCACGAGCAAATCAAAAGCGATATTGCCGATTATAAAAATACCGGAGGCCGCCCGGCGGGAACCATTACCGCCGCCGCGTTTTTAAGCAAATTTGTCGGAGATTACCCCTGGGTGCATCTGGATATTGCGGGTCCCGCCTGGACATCCAAGGATAAACCTTATATTCCCAAAGGCGCGTCGGCAGTGCCGGTCCGCCTGCTGATCGAATTCCTGAAGAGCCGGGCTCAAAAGTAGATGGGGCTTTTGCTGGAAATAAAGGACCTCGTCACGGTATTTGATACCGTCCACGGAAGAATCAGGGCCGTTGACGGTGTTTCCCTGACGATTAATTCCGGCGAAACGCTGGGCGTTGTCGGCGAATCCGGCTGCGGCAAAACGATGCTTTCCCTTTCGATTATGCGCCTTGTTCCCGCCAACGGCAAAACGATTGCCGGTGAAATATTGTTTTCGGGACAGGATTTGCTGAAATTGCCGGAAGATGAAATGCGCGCCCGCCGGGGAAGCGAAATCTCCATGATTTTTCAGGAGCCGATGACCTCGCTCAATCCTGTTTTTCGCGTCGGCGAACAGATTGCCGAAGCCATCCGGCTGCATCAGAATCTTCCCGCCAAGCAGGCTATGGCGTTGAGCGTGGAACTTTTACGCGAAGTGGGCATTCCCGATCCGCAAAAGCGGGTGAGGGATTATCCGCATAATCTCAGCGGCGGCATGCGGCAGCGTGTTATGATTGCCATGGCGATGTCCTGCCATCCCCGGCTTCTTCTGGCTGATGAACCCACCACGGCGCTGGATGTGACCATTC
>CAYMWM010000094.1:0-13779 GCA_964394185.1 uncultured Smithella sp. | reverse complement strand
TGTTGAAATTGCAAAATAAAAAAGCAATAAAAGCTTGTTGATTATATCAGGACAGCACAGGTGCGAACAAGGAAATAGCAAATCCGGCAGGTTTAGGTTGCATGCAATTGTGTCATCCTTTTTCCAAATTGGAAAAATCAATTTTCACAAGATCGTTAAATTCGGGCATGGATAGGGAATCGATCATTTCTTCCAGTGTTTTCTGTTTTATAACATCATGTGAATAATCCGTGTCGAACAGGTAGTCTATCGTTCCAAACCTGTCGCGGATAATTTCATCGTGCACATTCAGCTTGGAGCGCAGATAGCGGAGAAATTTTATTTCATTCTCGTCATGTGTTTTATCGGCAGCGGCCATTCTGAAAGCCACTTCGAGAATCAAAAGTTCCTGAACGGTCGAGATGTCGAATTGATCTAATTTTGCAAACAGTTCATCAACGATATGTCTGCCTTTCGTTTTTAAGCCGTCCAGTAATTTATCCAGTTCGTCCGAAAGGTCGACGCCCTGAAAATAGGCGGCTGATTTATTCATGTTTCTGATTTCCTTAATTTCTCTGTCGTCAATGTGCCCATCACAGGCCATGACGCAAAAAGCAATGCGAAATAAAAAGCGTTGAAATTCTGATTTTTCAGGAGTCATTTCTTGTCCTCTTTTTTCTTGTTTGCCATAAATCCGATTGGTGATATGGTTTTTTTCTCTTCGATGTTTCGTTTCTCATTTTCCCATTGTTGTTTTATGACTTCATACTTTTGAATTTCTTTTAACGTCACCGAGGGGCTGTTTTCCGATATCACCGTCTCCAGAATCTTCATCGAGATTCGGCTCTTTGTTTTTAGGGCGTTTCTTGACGCTTCGTCGATTAAAAATTTTATGTCGCTGGAAACATAGTTTTCCGTGAGTCCGGACAGCTTTTCATAATCCACGTCAAGATCGATGGGCCTTGTTTTTAAGTAAAGTTCGAACATGGCCGCTCTTGCCGCTTTGTCCGGTGGTGGCAGATAAACGGTTTTGTCCAGTCTTCCGGATCTTAAAATAGCGGCATCGATTTTTTCCGGTCTGTTCGTTGCGCCGACGACGAATATGCCTCTTTCTCCGCAATTGGTCATTTGCGCCAATACTTCATTCACGGCCGATGCGGTTCCCTGATAAAGGTCGCCTTCCCGTGAAGGAACGATAGCATCCAACTCATCGATAAATATGATGGTTGGAGCATTTGCTTCCGCTTCCTTAAATAGTTTCCCGATATTTTCCTCGGTGGCGTTGACCCACTTGCTCTTTAAGTCTGAAGGTTTGATCATAACGAAGTTGTAACCGACTTCATCGGCAAACCGCTCGGCAATGAAGGTTTTCCCGCATCCGGGCGGTCCGTAAAGCAGCATGCCATTCGGGATGGTTATGCCGTAACTTGCGTAAAGTTCCTTCTCGTTCAATGCGCGAATGACATCCGTATAAAGAATTTCTTTCAATTCGTGCATTCCCGCAATCTGATCAAAACCGCATCCTTTTTTCTTTTCTTTTTTTATGATCGGCTTTACAGACGTTTTCTCAAATTCCTGCCTGTCCAGCATGACCTCACGCTTTAGTGCTTTGGAAAATTCCTCCGCCGTCTGAAAACGGTTTTCGGCGTTAATAGAAAGCGCTTTCTTTAAAGTGAAATTCAGTTGTTCGTCAATCTCATCCTTGCCCGCAAGATCAAAGTTTAATGTCTTTTCCCGGACATCTTGAATCGAGCCTTTAATTTTATTGAGGGGCTGATTTAAAATATTTTCATCATACCAGGGCGGCATGCCGAATATTAAATGATACAGTAATGCGCCGACTGAAAATAAATCGCTTTGCGGAACAAAAGCCCCATGCAGTAATTCCGGCGCCGAATGGAAAAATGAAAGTCCTTTTGTGGAAATGCTTTGAGCATTGCTGTTGATGGTGCGTGCCTGTTCAAATCCGGTTAAAACGGGCTTCTTTCTTTTAGCGGACAGATCAAGAAAAACAGAATTGGATGAAATTCCGTTATGAATAATGGGCTGCGGCAGATTATGCAGATAGCTGACGACTTCCAGCAATTCGGTGATAATGGGAACCGCTTCATAAATAGAAATTTTAACTTCCCGTTTTAATTTTTCGGTAAGTGTCTCCCCGCTGACAAAATCAAAAGCCAGATAAGCGAATTTATTCTTGTTGATGATGGTAACACCTTCTTCCTTTAAAGCCGTGATACCTGTGTGTTTGATTTTATTGAGCAGGGATATTTGTATCAGTTTTCCTTCATCATTAAAGAACGATGATGGAAGAGCGGCAATATTAATCAGATCAAGGCGCATAATGCCGCCATTTTTATCTTTGGCTCTGAATGAATGGGTAAAAGAATTGTGACCCATCGGAAATTGAATTTCGTACCGGTCTGCTATGACGGTTCCTTTGGAAATAATGTCTTTCATGGTATTCCTTAGTCGGTTAATACACTGTCATCACCTGCGAAAATCGGTTTATCACTTTTTGGCAGAAGCTTAAATAGTTCGATTAGTATCGGCCTTAATTTCGATTTGGTAGGCGAAGTTGCCGCCATATCAAGACCCTGCTTCAGCAACATTCTTGCTTTATTTTTGTCGCTCCATTCATGAATATCAAAGTTATCTTTAAGCTCTTTTAAAACACCCATTTCCATTTGAGCGCCCATCCCCGCGTCTATGATGGCAAAATCGAGACCTCTGATGTCGCGGATCAATTCTTTGGCAACTTTCACATTCCTGTCTTTGATGACCTGCGGAATCTGTTGCCTTAATTGCGCGATGGCTTCTCTTACGATATTGTCATTTATTTCCGTGGATTTCCCTTCAAACATACGGTAGGTATTTTCCAGCCGATAAAACACATTTTTTAATTCCGCTTCCAATTTCGGAAACTCCGTATCTTCCTGAATCCTGTCAATCTTTCTTAAATTTCTCCGCAGGTTGTCCAAAACCTGTTTTCTTCTGTCGTAATCGTTTTTGCCCTGCGCCAGAAGTTTTTCCAGTTCACTGATTTCCGAATAAACATTATCAATTTCCTGTTTATCAGCGGCCTGACCCTCGTTTTTGATGAGGGTTAAATTTTGCTTGGCTTTGGCAATTTCCGTTTCCAGATCGACAGCGTCAATTTGACCCTGATCCTCCTTCTGATAAGTTACCTCATGCGAATAATCCAGAAGCGGGAAATAAGCTGTGAGAGAAATCTGCTCGTTATTGACTTTAATGGTCAGATCGACGTTGCTTCCGGTCGGTAATAACTGGGGCAAGTCTTCACCGCTGATGACGGCGCTGAACACATGCTGATTGTATATCGCTTTCGAACCGTCGGCATCGTATTCGGCTTCATAGACAGGAATCTTGATGAAGTCGGTTTTCAACCCAGGCCGTAAGTCTTTTTGTGTTTTTAAATCACGGGCTACACCGGTTGCTGGCTGAGACTGGTTTTTTTCCAGTCCTTTGATGCATCTGATGACAACATCATCTTTCCCGCTGGACGTGCTTTTAATTCCGATGGCCAGATGATAAGGCAGTGTCGCGCTGCCGATCTTCGAGCCCTGAATGATGCTGAATTCATTCGGTTCACACGCCAGCAAATCACCCTGCTCATTATATAAATGAACGCTGAATGAATTTGCCTTGCCTGCGTTTAACTTTGTCTCAATCACTTCTCCTGTTTCATCAATCGCGGTTTTACCGCTGGCCCATGCCTTGTCCGAGCGAACGATTTCGGCAAATACCTTATCGGGAATGTCCCCTTCGGTCTTTTCCCGCATGATTCTTATCGTGACAAATTCTTCCATCTCGACGGTTGTCGGTTCATAGCCGAGCGCCAGCTGAATTTTTGTTTTATCCCGGCTTTGTTCGACTATGGATTCCGGTATGTTGATGGTTGAAGCGTACAGAGCGGCGCCTTTGGCGACCACCGTCATCGGATCAACACCCGTTTTGACTTCATCCGTTATCTGTTCCTTCAGCATGGCGCGAAGAATGGGGGAATGCGTCGGACCGCCGACCAGGATTAACGCACCGAGATTCTTTCCCGTCAAATTGTTTCTTTTTAACAGCTCAACGCAGATGTTGATGGATTTCTGGAAAAGGGGCGTGATGACGGATTTTAATATTTCCTGTGTTATTTTCATGTCCAGCTCGATTTCAACGCCTTTATCGTCCTCGGGAAAGTCATCCAGATTGGAAAGAATATCCACCGAATCGGCAAAGGATAACTGAATCTTGGCTTCCTCGGCAAAGCATTTTAATGTTTCCCGGAAATATTCCTTTTTATCTTCCTGTTTCTGGAAGCTGTCAATCGCGTAGTTTTTGCTTAAATGAGGAATTAAAATTTCATCAACGATGGCAAAGTCGATGTTTTTCCCTCCCAGATAATTATCCCCTTCGGTATCGATGACTTTCATAATGCCGTCTTCCACCTTCAGAAGCGCCGCGTCGAAAGTGCCCCCGCCGAAATCGAACACTAGCCAGATGCCGTCCTTGCTTGACGCGCCGAGCCCGTAGGCCATGGAGGCGGCGTTGGGTTCCTGCAGCAGTTCGCAATGTTCGAATCCGGCAAGTTTTGCCGCCCGGCTCGTCGCGTCTTTCTGATTAATAGTGAACTTAGCTGGAACTGTTATAACAATTGATTTGATTTCTTCATCCATAACAAATGACTTCAGCTTCTTTAAAACTTCCGCCGACAAATCCTCCGAAGTAAACTCCTGATCCATATTGGAACTGAAATATTTTTTATCGGTTCCCATCGTCCTTTTGAATTCAATAAATGCGTTGGTATCGGCTGTGAATGATTTTAACGCCCTGAGTTTATCGGAGCGCAGGGCATTGGCGGCGGCATCCCCGGCAACCAGCGATTTCTTTTTGTTAAAATAAACACAGGAAGGCATGATATCCTTTTGCGTGTCCGTTTTTTTGATAACGGCTTCGCCGTTTTCCATTCGCGCTATCGCCGAGTTGGTGGTGCCTAAATCTATTCCGTAATCAATTTTTGTCCGTGCCATTTTGTTCCCCTCATTGTTCTGAATTTTAACCGACGCTGACTTCCACCTGCGCCGACTGAATCATCACTCCCTTGTAGTTGACCTGCGGCTTGATAATTCTGGTAATGATTTGTTCTCCTTCTTTTAAATTTTCATCCGGCTTGAAGTTGGCAATGACGTTCATTCCTTCATTGAAGGGTTTGTTGCGCATATCAACCAGCTCATAACCATAAGCTTCGAAATTATCCTGAATCCTTTTGACCGCCGCCGCAAGCTGTTTCAATCCCTTTGTTTCGGCGTCCATAATCGCCAGATTGTTCTGGATGCGGATGACTTCATCGGCAACCTTTAGGGCCAGCGAATGATCTTCCGTTTTGGCAGGAGCGGGTTTGGGTTCCGATTTGATAAGCTGCATCTGCGTTTCGACCAGCTCCATTAGCTTGTTGTCTGATTTTAATCCTTGCTCTTCCAGTGCATTTTTTGTCTGTTGAATATTGTCGGATAAGACGGCAATTTCCTTTGTGAGTTGTTTGCGAAACGATACATAAAGTAAAGCACCCAGCAACGCGATTGATAAAACAGCCAATATCCCGCATACGGCTTTTTTACCGTTTGTGCCGTCAGTATTTCCTGTTTTTGTTTCCGTCGCGGATTTATCATCGGACGTTGTATCACTTAACTCCTTGCGGTCAGTGATGACTTTGGATGAGTTCTTCTCCGTCAATGCCCTGACTTTTTTCAGTTCAATTTTTAAATATTTGTTTGCCGCTTCAATTTTCTGCACTTTACTTTGCAGGTCTTTTATTTCCTGTTCCTGCGCAGCTTGGGCAAAAGAGACATGAATGGTTAGAATGAATAGAAAGACTGCCGTGACGAGTAAAATTATTTTTTTCATCTTATCATACCTGTAAAATGGTTTAATAAAGTCCTGATGGCCGAATTGATCGCCGGTTTGTTTTTCAGCAACAATACCAGTTTGGGGGAAATTTTATAATATGCCGCGATAAAAATTCTTCCCGCTCTTGAACGCGCCAGAACTTCATCCCTGAATTTCCGCAGTTCCAGAACCCGCGGATGCTCATAACTTCCGTAAGCCATCGTCGCGATATAGCACCCGTCATTTTTGGCCTTTTTTACGGGTTTCTTGCTGGCATCGTACAGACCGGTAGCGTTTAATTGCGATATGATATTCTGCAGCGAGAACAGGTTGGAATTGTAATTATTTCTTAATTCCGGGCTCATGTCATATGAACCGATTACTTTCAAAAGCGAAATGGAACCCTGAACAAGCCTTCCGAGCTGGCTGATCACCGCGGATTTATCAACCGCCCGTGCTATCGTCTGCATAACGGCTGCCTGCTCATTATTCACACTGGCAACCAGCATTCCCTGCGCATGGCTGACAACCGCGCTGGATAATTGAATATAGAAATCGTTTGCCGTGCCCAATGCTTTTTTGACAGTGTCCAGTTTGGGCTTGCAGGCAGAAAGAAGGTTTTGCACATTGGTAATGGACTGCGGTAATTTTTGAAATTGTTTCAACATTTCGCCGATAAATTCAATGTCGGGTTGTATATTTTTAACACGTTCATTTTCCGCTTTCTGTTTAACGGCATTTTGAATAATGATTTCATTTTCTTCAAGTCTCGCCTTGACTTTTCCCGTGGGGTTAAGCGTTTTTATCGATTGCAGGAGATGCATCGCTCTTTCAATCGGATCGAATATGCCTCCGCTGCTGTGAAAATTAATATAATCTATCGCGCATTGCAGAACTTCTTCCGCGATCTTGTTGGAAGTCATTTGATAGCGCAGATTATTTTCACTAAAGACATTTTTCAGTAAAATCAGGTCCGATTTGGTTTTTACAAGAAGTTCTTCGCCGTATATGATAGCCTCCGAAGCACCGCCCGTTCGCTTATTTCTGCATTCCTCCATTTTGCTTTCGATCTGGCTTATGGGTTTGTCCGTGAATTTACTGATAATATACTGCTTAACTTCATCCGGAAAATTGCGGAAAGTCTGAATAAATTGAACGATGGAAAGGGCATTGAAGTTTATACCGCTTTTTTTCACCAGCGTTGCGAATCTGTCACTGATATCTTTTGATATTTTTTTTGTGTCATATTGCGGGTTGGGCTGAAAACAGCCGTTCATCCAGGTCCCGATGTTTTTAGAACCATCGGGATATAGATACAGTCCTTCACCGTTGATGACGTCCGAATTAAAATCGCCCAGATAATAATGTCCGTTTCCCGATACATAAATCCCTAGGCCGTTTCTTTTTCCGTCTTTCCATTCACCAAAATATAAATTACCGTCATCCCATCTGTAAAATCCGACGCCGTTGTCCATTTTGCCCGCAACCAGTTCGGATTTTTCCACCGGCTTAAGCAGATACGGATTAATGATTTGCATAATTTCATCCGCAAAATCTTTGATGATGATTTCCCTGCTGATGGACATTTCGTTACCGGCAACGGTTGAGGTAAAATTATTAAAAACATCCGATGTCAGTAATTTGCCTTTTAAATCCATGGATGAATTGAATTTATCGACATCAAACGAGCCGTTGTTGGTTGTCACGGCCAGTTGAAGTGTTGCCAGATTGCTGATGGCGGAAAAGTTTTTAGCTGTTACTCCTGATTCTTTCAGCGTTTTTTCCCAGATGTCTACTGCTTTATCCAGATTTCCGTCTTTGAGGTGATTCAGTGCTACTTCATCGATGGGATCATTCTTGATAAACCAGAACAAAGCGTAAAGGACTTTATTTTTTGCCTGTTCTATTCTGCTTGCCGCATCCTTAACCGTTTGCTGTTCGCGTTTAAAATCGCCGAGAAAAGGGAAGTCAAAATCGAAGGATTTTGATTTCCCCACTTCCGTATAACGCTTGATGATGGCAATCTGTTTTTGAAGTTCTTTTTCGGTCGTGTTGCCGAAAAGCCCTAGAGTTCTGTATGGATTTTCTTTTATCGCGTTCATCTTACCTGTTTTTTAAAAAACTTTTAGCTGAGTGGACAACCTTAAATGACAAAGCATCAAATATATAATAATTTCCTCCGATGACGGTATGGCGCTTCGGTGAAAGTATTACTATCCGGAATTTATAAAACCGATATTTTTTTGTGGCATGGGTACCGTGGTTATGAATATAAAATTTTTCATGACAATCGAAATAATTTACCGCCGATTTTTTGAGTGATAAAACAGGAATTCAGAATAGTGAAAAATATATTAACGGAACAACCTTATGGATTTTACCTGATTTATTACACCCCTGTCTTATCCTGTAAACTGTTTAAACATTTTCTTCTGCGCTTCCGTTAATGCCACAAAACGGAAAAATATAATCTATTCCCATGCCTGTTTGACTCGTGTTAAGGGAATAATACATTTTGTTTAGTATTAAATGTGAGAATGGGGGATGGTCACAATTAATATTTTAAAAAACTTCAATCTTTTAAACAACTTCTTTTTGAGGGAAGTTTGCTCTTTCGCAGAGTATTTATATTTAATTAATTTAAGATTTTATAAGATATTAATTGTAATATGTCAATTGAAAAATAAGCGTGATTCCGTATCAGATAACTGTGTTTAAATGTGAATGATTTCTTAGTTCTTATCGCTATCATACTCCTTTCGAGGTGTCCATAATCACTATGCCGATCCACTTGGTTTGTTCAAGGAGCAAAGCAAAAAAAGAGAAGAGAAAAAACTCGGCAATCATTTCATCCTGAAACAAACTAATCGTTAACAGTGACAAAAATATCGACTTTAATCTGTAGTAAATGCAGCCCGTACCGGGCCAACATCAATCCCGCTATTGTATTAATGATGAGGAGTGCTTATATTACAAATACGAGATACTGTAATGCTTGTATTGTGTCTATTCTACTGGAAGTTAACAAAAAGGAATCACAGAGTGTTTGGGGTGATTATCACCTGTAAAAGACCAAGTTTAAAATGAAGGACTCCGGTTAAAAGACGAGACGGCATATGCAGATCTCGGTTTCTATTTTAGGAGAACGGTAAAATTCGGGTACGATTAATATAGAATATTTTTTACGATAAAACTGGAAACAGGAATAATGAATCCACAGGCGTGTGAACATGAACGGGAAAAGAAGTTCAGACAGTAGCATTATCAGGACTAAGCAAAGGATATAACAATGGGAAAAGGATTGAAGGGATTCAAAGACTACAGTGATTATCTATCCTATGCTCAAGTATGGTTATCCTGGATGGATGATAAGGAACATCAGATGCTTTACGAAATGCTGCTTAAACAGCAGGGAGATATAGACCCGATTCGTTATATGCAACAAATGAGTTTACTTGCTCATAGTAAGAATTAAATCAAAAGAGAAAACAAACAATAGTAGATACGGTAAAACTAACAGGAATTTTATAATAGTAAATAAAGAGCAGGGGAGTAAATGAGTATCTTAGGGATGAATAATAAACGTAACTTGATTATGCCGACAAAAGGGGTTTTGGACTTTACGGTTTTATCTTCTAAACAGGGGATGAAATCATTAAGTTTTATGATGTTATCTTCTAAGCAGAGGGTAAAACGAAGGGGATTAAAAAGCATAATCGGTAAATTTCTCAACCGATAAAGGAGATTTGGAACAATGGTAGAGATGGTAAAACTTACAGGAGGGACTTTGAGCCCCGGCAGTAAAGTCATATCGAACACCTGTAAAAGAACAGAACCTCAAATCTCGCTATCTGAGAATAAAGGTATATTTGAAATCATTGTCACAGGCGAAGTAAAAGAGGACGCCGCTGAAAAGGTGACAAATGTAATAACCGGTATCATTAAAGCAAATAGTATTAAGAATGTGTTAATGGATGTCCGTGCCATTAATGGACGTTTTGGAATCGCAGAAACATTTTCAATCATCAGAAGATTACCTTCCAAAAGACCGGGAATGAATATCGCCTTTCTTGATATTGCCTGGAATGCGTCTAATGGTTGGTCTCACGAAGCTACAGCAAAAAATGCCGGCCTGTCTTTCAAATGGTTTACCGATATACATGCCGCCAGAGTCTGGCTTAAAAGCAGGCAACGGCTAATGAGTTAAATTTTTCCTGACTCAACAGCAATCCCGGATGCGGCTATTTAAATATTAATCATCAGCCATGAAAATGGCCCGTATGCCTCAAAATATTTTATAGGGCAATAATAGGTTAGCATGCAAAAAAATAAAGGATTAACGAAATTCGCTAACCCCTTGATTTTATTGGTAGCGGGGAGAGGATTCGAACCTCTGACCTTTGGGTTATGAGCCCGTTAATATATTTATGCTACCCTTTCATTAGAAATCACTTGACATAATTATACTTAATATATAAGGTAGTTATAAGCTTGAACTTTGGGTTTATTTTCATCACATATCATTATTATTAACTTTATTGGGTAGCATACAGGGTAGCACGAAAAGCAGAGAGTAATTCAATGGCGAAGAAAAATAATAAGAAAAAAGTATACTCCATTCAAACAAAGCGCCATGTCACGCAATATCAAGGCGTCTATGAGCGCCATGCCGAACGCTTAATAGGTGTACCAGATATCTGCTTTGACATTTCATACAAGAAAGACGGTAAAAAAATCTGGGAAAAGGTCGGATGGAAGTCACAGGGATATTCGGCAGAGCTTGCCCGCAAGATACGGAATGAAAGAATTATATCAATGCAACATGGTGAAGAACTGCCACAAGAAAAAAAGAATGCGATTACCTTTGAAATACTGGCTGAAGAATATCTGAAATGGTCATCGAAGAATAAGAGCAGGGAAGGGATAGATGATAAAAGTAGATATGAAAATCATCTCAAAGCCCGTTTTGACAAAAAGCGTCTTGACGAAATATCACTACTTGATCTTGAGCGTCTGAAATCAGAAATGTCAAAAGCTGAACTTTCACCGAAAACAATTTCCCATTGCTTGGCCTTGATAAGGGCTATGTATAACAAAGCTGTGGATTGGAACCTATATCAAGGTGATAATCCCATTAAGAAAAAAAGGCCGGGTGAAAAGAAAGGCATAATGCCAATCGTCAGAAATGCGCGTGATAGATTTCTTTCAGTGGAAGAAGCCGAACTGCTGTTGAAGGAACTGAAACGAAATCACCAGATCAAAAAGGAATACACAGAACTTAAAGACCCAAAACTTCACGACATTGCGCTGCTTTCTCTTCATACGGGGGCAAGGGCAAGTGAATGCTTTAATCTTAAAGGTCAGGACATTGATTTAGAAAATGAACTTATAACCCTACGAGATACAAAAAACACAGAAACGCGATATGCGCCAATGACCAAAGAGGTCAAGAAAATGCTGAAGTATCGGATTCCAGAAGACCCCAGCGCATATGTTTTTACCGATAAAGACGGCAAAAAAATCAAAGAAGTTTCTAATGCTTTCCAACACATTGTTGATGGAATGGGATTTAATGACGGCGTTGATGATTCACGGGAAAAGGTTGTTTTTCATACTTGCCGACATACCTTTGCAAGCTGGTTGGCTATAAATGGGACACCTCTTTTCACAATAGCAAAGTTAATGGGACATAAGAGCATTGCTATGTCAGAACGATACGCACATTTAAGTCCAGATCATAAGAAACAGGCCGTTATGTTGATGGAGGCATCACTTCATAGTGATAAAAAAAGGAGAAGGCGATCAAAATGAAAATCTCAGCATATGACAAACTTCAAGCAATCAAGCGTTCAAAAGAATACAGAAAGGATTATCTTAAATACACAGGGGAAAGAGATCGTGCCGGGGATAATGATCTTTTCATGTATGGGGTACAAACAGGCGAGCGGGCTTTTGAACTCTCGGAATCAGGAAAACGTCTATGCAAGCAGTGGTTGATTCGATTTCCAGTAAATCCAGATGCTGAATATGTCAAAGGTGAAGAAGCCTGCGTTCATTCGCCTGTAACTTATTTGGATATTCCTGAACAATGGATAAAGACCGTTTATAGGTCTGGGAAAAATGGTCGTAAAGAGAATATCACTCACATCAATGGCAAGCTGGTTTTGATGATTGACACGGGATATTCTTCCGATCAAATCAAATCTGAATTTGATAAAATTCTATCTTTCTGGACACGAAAGACTAAAGAACGAGCGAAACCCAGTAAGAGGGTTGATATCTGGTGCGTATATGATGAAGTGAAAAGTGGTCATAAAATATATCAGGTAGCTAAGAAATATGCCAATAAGATTACCACACCGGGGCTTCCTATTATTTTAACAGAAGCGGAAATTAAATTGATTCAGGATTCATACAAAAAAGCAAAAAAAATTGTTTCTGCTATTGAAAAGAGGAAACAAACCCTAGTGTCCATAGACCCAATGGAAGACAGCTCTACAAATTCCGCAAAAAACAAATAAGAATTTCTTATATCTCCATAAATCCAAATTGAAGACGTTATATCTTTAATGCAAATTAAAGATAGGAGGTTTTCATTATGGAAAAAATTTCTTTCACACCGCAAGAAGCTGCACAAGCGACAGGTTATTCCGTCGGTACTTTGGGTAATATGAGGTCTGCGCGAACGGGTCCCAAGTACTTTAAACGCGGTAGAAAGGTCATTTATATGCACGATGACCTTGTCCGGTGGCTGATGGCTAACCCCGTCATGACTAAAGACGCTCACAATCTTGGGCTTGAATAGGAGGCGACCATGGAAAATTCTGACCACAAAAGATTATTATCACCACTTGGCTTTACAGACGAAGGTTTTGACCCATCTCTCGAGAAAGTCGTTGCTGGTGACACGCGCGTTGTAACATCAGAACAGTTTAAAATTACATTAAATAGATGTCCAGAATTAATTCGCTCTACGATTATTGCACTCAGATATAAACATGAAAAATTAGTTAGCCAAGCGGCGGTTACGCGATATTTGACGAGACAGGGTATTCAAGTGATTCAGAAAATTCCTAGAATCAAGGTCTTAAAGGAGAAGAAAAAACTGGCTTATGAAATCGGCGATGAGCGGGACAGGATTTTACTGTCAAGAAATATGTACGACTTTGGCTACCGCATTTCATTAACCAGCCACCGTATAGGTGTTTACGCCGAGGAATGGGTAAGGGCTGCAATTACAGAATTAGCCTGCGATATCGGCACTTCTCAGGAAACGGTTGCCATAATGTCACTTATCGCAGCATGTGTAACATCCCAAACATGGATACCAGCTAGACATTTGGTGCCGATGAAGGAAGAACTCTTGCATTTTCTGTTGTGGATAGATGGCTTGGCATCATGAAGAGACGTATCCTTTATTATATATAATAAATTATAGGGGGTACTAGTACCCCAAAAAACCATTACCCCACGCTAGGGAATAAATAAAAATTTAATTTAGGGAGATTATTATGGAAAACAATTTCAAAGTTTCGATTGATGTTACAGGTAATTTTGTAGTGATTTCAGTTGATGTAGATGGCGATACCAAAGAACACAAGGTCGATATCTCACGGTTGGATGGAAAGAGTCTTATCTGTGCTTATCTAGATGCTCTGGTCGATATAATTTGCGACAAAAATATACGGAATCAAATGACTCGGAAAATTTATTCAGAAAGAATAAAAATATTGCGTGAAAAGCAATTAGGCAACAAAGAGCTTGTTTAATAATTAATCCTGGTAATAGGCACGCTTATACCACATATAACCACCCCTGCCCTAAACACCTAATTAGGACAAAGGCAGTTGGAATTAACTAATAAGGAGAAAATTATGGACGAAGAAAAATGGCTGGTCGGCTGGA